>JAFMDM010000111.1 GCA_017857195.1 Methanobacteriota archaeon | reverse complement strand
TCAACTGGCCGTCAAAGTGGATCAGTTGGCCGAGGCACAGAGGAAGACTGAGGAGGAGCTCAAACTGCTGGGGGAGGCACAGAGGAAATTGGAAGAGTTCCTATTGGCCACAAGGAAGGAGTTCTCTGACAGGTTCGACAGGTTGGAGAACAAAATAGGCATACTGGACAAGACCATTGGTAGCCTTGGCCAAAGGTGGGGAGTCAGTTACGAGGAGCTCATAAGGGAGTTCTTCAAAGAGATCGTTGAGAGTGAGGGGATAAATTTAGAGTTCATAAACAAGTTCACCTACAAAGACCAGGATGGTAATTTCGGTGTCAAGGGGACCAGGTACGAAGTGGACATATATGCCAAGGACGATAAAGTCTATCTCATGGAAGTGAAGTCCTTCGCAGAGGCCGATGATGTGGAGTGGTTTAACACCAAATGCGACGTCCTAACCAGAGTCTTAGGACTGAAGAGCCCCATTAAGTTGTTCTTGGCAGTCTCAGCCAGCGAGGACGCGGTTGAAAGCAGCAAGGTGCACGGTGTTAGGCTGGTATACGGAAACCTGGTGGAAATGCCTAAGAGGTCGAAAGAGTGAAGAACCTCTCGACTTAGATGATCCCATGATGTTAGAGCCAAGAAGGCATTGGTTGAAGTTGACTATCGTCTAGTCCCACCCTCATGATTTATGCTGTAAAGACGTTTATGTCTCGACATGTTTTCCGAATATGTTTTTTAACGTTAATTTGCCTCAGCCCCTACTTACGAGACATAAAAATCATCTGACAGGCGAACGGGAAACTTATACTGATATTAATAAAAACTTTACATAGATATTTTTAAAAAAATTTGAAATAAAACTTAGGTCAAAAAATCATTTACGGAGGGTGAGCCAGATGTGCGGGGACCGCCTCCCCAGCTATAAAGATCGCCAACAATGAACCAAGCAATAATGTGATCCAGAAGAGTATTATCAGTATATTAAGGCCTGGGTTGACCCTGCTTTCCTTCCCCGACGCTACCTCCCTGACCAATAACATGTAAGGGAAGCTCAGTACTCCCGCCAATCCGTAGAATAGGTAGAGCATAAATAGCGCTAGGGGCTCCTGAGTGAGCCCGAGTCTGAATCCCTCATATCCATAGAAGATCGCTATCAACCCCACAAGTAGGGCGGCAAACCCAACGTAGTCCAACTGCAGGGTAATACCTCTGTAGAAGGCTATTCCGGCGGCCGTAATAACTACCCCGCCCAGCGACAGGACGTCATAGAAGAGGATATTGTAGCTCCCCGGCAACGGCCATGTGAACTGTCCAAACAAGCTGGTCACCAGCAAATAAGCACCGATAAGTATTGTAGGTACAGAGGCGTAATAGATCTCTCCCACCAACTCCTGTCTCCACTCCGCCCCCTTGGTCCCAGGGCCTCTCCTATAAACAAAAAATGCCTTGGTGCTCGCGTAGAGGACGATGAGGCCTGCGAAAGCCAAGGCAAATAATTGTGAAGTTAATAGATCTATGAACACCTACATCCCCTGTATAAACTCTCATTATGAACATATATGCTCTCTGTCCAAGGCTTATACTTATATAGTCGCCTAGTTGAGGTTATCCTCTGTATAGGACAGTAAGCCTGATCTCCATAGGACAGAGGGATTATATCTCCGCACAACCCGCCACTGTCCAACGATAAAGCCTTTTTAATCTCTATAACAAGATTCAGATTATGATAGGTGGGCATAAAGTGGAAGTAAAACCGGTGGGGGAATGAAAATGTTCCAAAAAATTTTGGTGGGCTACGATGGTTCAGAGAATGGGAAGAGGGCCCTGCTAGTGGCGGGAGACCTGGCAAGGAAGTTCTCCTCCAAGGTGTTCGTTATAGAGGTGGTGGATGAGAACTCCCTCTATGCAACAGGAATTCTTCCTCCCTCCTCCATAGTTGAGGAGATGTGGAAGAAAGCTAAAACTGACATTGATCAGGTGATAGCGCTACTCCCAGGAATTGATGCTACAGGAGACGTAGTATCAGGTTACCCTCCCTCGGTAATCGTAGAGTATGCTCTGAAGGTGGGAGCGGACCTAATAGTTGTGGGAAGCAGGGGACTCTCCACTTTCAAGAGGATACTTTTAGGTAGCGTCTCTACCGCAGTCGTCCAGGAGTCTAAGGTGCCTGTGCTGGTGGTAAAATGAATTTTTTAAGTTCACATGAAGATAATAATGTCGTCACGAGCAAGGTAAATCAACAGATCTACTTATCTGTAAGCGCCTACTACCCCAACAGTCTCATTAATTCATGCCATCTGCATCATGTTCTAAATGGAGAGATGATTTATCCTAATAAGTGATGCCATTGTCAATCAACTTAACAATATTTTTAACAGACAACGCTCTAGTAACATGTGAAAACTGAAGTATTGATAGTAGGAGCCGGGGGTGGAGGCTATCCAGGGGCCTTCAGGCTATCAGAAGCAGGAATGGAAGTCCTAATGGTTGACCCAAAGGGTGAACTTGGCGGAAACTGCCTCTACTCTGGCTGCATTCCCTCCAAGACAATCAGGGAGCTTGCTCAACTTCATTGGAGAAATAGGAGGCTTTTGGACTCACGGGATCCTCCAGACTTTAACAAGATCCAAGAAAGGAAGGACTCAGTCCAACTGACGAGGTTCGTCCAGCACAGGAAGGAGCTCACGGTGCATAAGGGAGTATCGTTCGTGAAGGGGGAGGTGAAGTTCATTAATAACCACAGGGCCATTGTCCAAGGGGAAGAAGTGGAGTTCAAATACGCCGTGGTGGCGACCGGTAGTACCCCCTCCAGACCTCACTTCCCTGGAGCCGAACTCTGTCTCACCAGCGATGACCTATACTCCTACAGAACATCATTTAGGAAACTGCCGCAAGAGATGGTAATAGTAGGGGGAGGATATGTGGCCCTTGAGACGGCGACTTTCTTCAACGCCCTAGGGTCGAAGGTTCATATTTTAGTGAGATCGGACAGGGCCCTGAGGAGTATAGATCCTGATCTGGGAGGCCTTCTCCTCAAGTTGCTGGACCCTAACATAGACGTCAGATATAATTCACCTATTCTGGAAGTCTCCAAGGTGGGTGAGAAATACGAGGTGTTATTTTCGTCATCTGGGAACAAGGATAAGTTGACCGCGGATGTTGTGGTAGTAGCTACTGGCAGAACTCCCGTAGTACCAGAGGGACTCGAGAAAGTGATAGAGATTACTCAAAGGGGTTTCATAAAGGTGACTGACTCCATGAGAACAAGTTCTTCAAACATCTTCGCCACGGGGGACGTTAATGGACTGGCCCCATACTTTCACACAGCAGTCGGGATGTCTGTAGCTGCGGCAAACAACATTATGTCGGGCAACATAGACTCGGATAGGGTTGATGTTAGGGGAATACCTGTCACAGTCTTCACCATACCTCCAGCATCCTACGTGGGACTTACCAGGAGTCAATTGCGGACAATGAATATTCCCTTCATCGAGACATCCTTTCAGCTTGGAGATGACTCAATGGCCCAGATGTATGATGAAAGGGGAGGAGAGATTAGATTATTCTTCGAAAGGAGTTCCCTTAGATTTCTAGGAGCCTGGGTGGTGGGAATCCACTCTGGGTTCCTAATAAACGAGTTAACTCAGGCCGTAGTTAACGGACTCACAGCGAGGCAGATGTCCAACGTCGCCGAGCAACACCCCACCACGAACGAGGCTATAGCTTACGCCGTGAGGAAGTTGATTTAGGGTATTTTTGGAATGGTCCATCTAGCTGGATCTGATTTTTCCCTCACCCAAGGTTCTTTCCATCCTTTCGTAGACAGACCCATGTATAATTTTAGCTACTTTTAATTTCAGGCCAGCCTTGGGCACATCTCCTGATGGATCATACATGATTAACCTCAAATCAGACAATAGTATATGGGTCGAGTTTTTGGTCTATCCTAGTAGTACAACACGGGAATACCTCCACGTATTGGATCCTCACCTAAGCCACCATGATTGATGTATTGCAGCTAAATAGAGCAATGGAAATGGAATTGAGAACCCTTCCGACAATTCCTTGATAGACAGACATCCTTACACATGTCAAGAGGTATTCGCTTGCTTTCAACATGTCTTTCTCGCTCAACTAATCTATAGGTGTCCATCGCCACCATTAAACTAAACACTATCCATAATCGCCAATTATAATAATTCACAGATCGAAGAGAAAGTGGTCCCCCTGTAAAGCGAAATATTTTTTAGCTCACCTGATAAATAAAAAACATGCCTGGAAAAGTAGTCGTGTTAGTAAGTTCGGGTAAAGATCAGAAGCCAAAGGTATTGACAGCCCTCACTTTGGCGGCAGTAGGAAAACAGAACAAACTGTTCGATGACCTGAGAGTGATCTTCTTCGGCCCCAGTGAAGAACTAGTAGCAGAGAGAGACCCAGATGTGATGAAATTACTTGATCAATTAAACTCCGCTGGAGAGAAACCTCTAGCATGTCAAGTAGTGGCACAGTCCTTTGGACTCACGGATGCGCTAAAGACTGTAACCTCTATACAACTAACCATGGTAGGGCCTGTGATTGCTGAGCTAGCAGGGAGAGGCTACGAGTTCCTTACCTTCTAGACTTTCTGCTGCCAGTGGAAGTGGTTTACCAGACAGTTAACGCGAATTTTTTGTCCAACGATAAAATAATAATAACACCTCAACTCATAAGTTAGACCATGGAAGTGAGCGAGGAGGAACTAAGAGAGGTGTACGAGCGACTTCCACCGTCTTACGATCGAGTGAACGCTCATTTATCCTTCTGGAACGATGTAAGGTGGAGGCTACAGTTGGTGAAGGTGATAGAGGAGGGATTGGACCAAAACAAAGTGGTCCTTGACGCAGGAAGTGGTAGAGGAGAGCTATCCTTTCTAATCGCAAGAAGGCGAAAGGACCATAATCGATCTTGACTACTCCGTGGAAATGTTGAGAGAGTCATTAATTGAGGTTGAACGAGTCATAGGATCTTTTGAGGCTCTACCCTTTAGGGATAGGGCTTTCGACACTGTAATGAGCTCCTTCGCCATTCACGCTGCTTCCAACTTTGAAACTGTGATCGAGGAGCTCTCGAGGGTTTCACGGGGAAATGTGGGAGCTATCTTCATGGGCAAGACGCGAAACATATTGGTGAGACTTTACGTAAAGGCCTACATGAGACTGATACTTCCGGAGATCGCGAAGGTAGCTGGAGGGGATGCTGAAGACTACCTATACATTTATAAGATGTATGAGAGGAACCATACAAACGATTGGTACAGGGAAAAGTTGTTCAAGTTCTTCCACATAAGAGTTTTTAGGGAACTGGCGTTGGGAACGTTTATTCTATTTGTGGGAATCCCTAGGAGTTTGAGTAACGAAGACAATCCTTGATGATTGACTTCGATACGAGCGTCATCTTTCTCTACCTCATCTACCTTCTTCACCTTAACGAGACCTTGCGATCAGGTAATATCTAAATGTTAGGATATCTAACTGGCATCCTAATCTGTAGGCAATACCTTGCGTTACCTCCCACTTACCTGCCTACCATTATCTTCTAGGGGTT
>JAFMDM010000110.1 GCA_017857195.1 Methanobacteriota archaeon | reverse complement strand
AAACCCGAATCGATGAGGGGAACCCTCGCCCTTCCAGGGCGGGGAGGAAATCAGTAAGCTATATTTTATACCCGATTCGGTTTTACGTAGTGTGTTTTAAATTGTTCAACGTGCAACTTTTTACGTTTTTTATTCTTGTTTCGTTGCAACTCTAGTAGGTCTGTGGACCCGGAGGTCCCGGGTTCAAATCCCGGCCCGAGCCCTATTTTAACGTCCTTTTTGAAGAGAAATTTTACCTCCATGTAACAGACCGCGTTAAACTTGTAACAGCATTTCCCCAAGACCAACCTTAAGGCATTCAAGATGCTTGGCTTCCAGCGGTGACCAATCATAATCACAACAGCTTGAGAAGCATCCACTGAACGGGATTATAGATAGAGCGATAACTTTTTCCTTTATCTGGCATTAAATTTCGATGAGTGTTCGTCCATCTCATTCACAGGGGTGGAAAGAGTGAGGAAGGATCTCTAGAAATAAAATTTAAAATCATAAATATAGATCTTTAAATTTAGTAAAGCATTTAAAACTTAGATTGCTTGGCGAGCAAGTGATATAATGGTCAGCACGACAGTGTAACAATGGATAGGAACCTAGTTGTTATTGATCCCAGTCTCACTGGGGCTTCAGGGGACATGTTACTAGGGGCACTCAACGACCTAGGTGCTCCTCAGTCGATTGCACAGACACTGGGAGAACAAATTTCTTTAGAAGGAAGAAAAAATGTAAAAATACTATTCAAGAAGGTTAAGAAAGGAGAGTTCTTGGCTACCAAAGCCGAAGTAGTCGTAGAGAGGGATGAAGGACCAAGAACAGGAAAGGAAATGAACGAATTGTTAAGAAGATTGGCGTTGTCCCTACGCCTCTCAGAGAGAGCGGCGAAATGGTCTTTTAATGCACTAAACGAACTGCTCCAGGTAGAGAGCAAGCTGCACGGAGAGTCGGTCGAGGAGGTGGACCTCCACGAGTCAGGTTCCTTGGACACATTAGTGGACATAGTAGGTACATCAGCTTTGCTCGACTCCATATTGGGATCTGAGGGGGAAGTGGTATGCCTACCCGCGGCTCTTGGAGGGGGACATCTAACATTCTCTCACGGAACGGTTCAGGTACCTGCTCCGGCCACCATCGAGATATTAAAGTCGAGAAACGCACTAGTAGAGGGAGGTCCAGTAGAAGGAGAACTGACCACGCCCACAGGGGCCTCCCTTCTGGCTTCATTGTGTGATGGGTTCACACGCTTTTACCCATTAATGATCCCTAAGGCTATCGGATATGGAGCCGGGGATAAGGAACTGCCCGGTATTCCAAACATTCTACGGGTAGTCCGGGGGGAACGAGAAGGTGGCCTCTTGGAGGAGGAGGTGGTAGTTCTAGAGACCGACTTGGACGACTGCACTGGAGAGGAGCTGGGGTATGTTTTAGAGAGACTAATGATATCAGGGGCAAGAGACGTCGCTGTGATACCGGAGACGAGAAAGAAGGGTAGGCCTGGTCATCTATTGAAAGTGGTCTCCGACCAACGCGAATTCAGGAGGATAGCCGAGGTCGTTTTAAGAGAGACAGGAACACTTGGAGTGAGAGTATCACGTATATCCAGATTGATAGTACCTGAAAGAAAACTGGTTGAAGTCAAAGTGAATGTGTCGGGTAGGGAGTTCGATGTCAGAGTCAAGGTAAGCAAGGACCTTAACGGTCACACCATTAGGGTGAAACCAGAGTATGAGGACGTGAGGAAAGTAGCCTCAATCACCGGACTATCAATCAGGGAGATAAGTGAGCTAGTTCTTAGGGAGTTCAGAGAGTCCTAGCCAGCGCCACTCTCCTTCCTATCATTGAGGCGACTACAGCCGCATTTACTCCATTATCTATATTAACGACAGCTAACCCGAGCGGACAGGCTTGAAGCATGGAGAGGAGCGCGGCTTCTCCCTTGCCTCCAGCACCGTAGCCTATTGAGGAAGGTACCCCTATGACTGGTACGTCAAGGAGGGAAGCCATCACCGAACCTAAGGCTCCTTCCATTCCAGCAATGACCAACGCCACATCCACATCTTCTCTTTTCATAAGAATGGCGGCATCTATGGCTCTCTTGAGCCCAGCGACACCCCTGTCGTAAGCCTTAACGACTTGGCAGCCCATGACCTCCACTATAATAGAGGCCTCCTCGGCCACTGGCACGTCGGCCGTTCCAGCTGTCACGATCCCCACCTTACATTGGAGCTTGTCTCTTTGGAAGTCCCGAGTGCTAACCACCGCTACCTTCCCTATTTCATTCACTTCCACCTTAAGGTTAGTTCCACCTAGTCCCGCCAAGAGAGCACTTAGCTGATCTGTTGCCAACCTAGATACAACCGCACAACCAGACCTTTTCGCCACTTCAGATACTATCTCGAGGAGTGTGTCCGGCCTCTTCCCCTCAGCCAAGACGATCTCGGGCACGTCCCGCCTATCTTTCCTACCTAGGTCGAAAAGGACGTCCATCCCCAATTTCTCTAGATCGGCCAACCTGATGTTCCTGACTGCCTCCTCTAAGTCCATCTCTCCCATCTTGAACCTCAAGAGAGTCTCTCGAATATCCATGCTAGAAATTAATGTGGTTAAGGGTTAAAACTTGAAGGTGCTTAGTTCACAGGTGGCACGTTTATCTTCTTGGGGGCGAAAGTCAATTCCGGCTAGGATGGATAGCCCCATTTAAATCACGTTTAGCTGAGGCAGTTAATAATGCCCGAGGTGGGGTTCCGCTTTAGGGCTTACATGAACGACTGTTGAGGGCGTTAAAAGCCCAATTGAAGTTGGCCTCGGAAATGTACAGCACCATACGTTGGGCAGACCTGTACTTTCGAGAGAGGGACGGGAAGTGGTTGACCCAAACTGAGTTGACAGCCCGCCCTGAACTTGAGGAAGCAAGACGGGGAGTACCAGTTGATACACTCTCAGGTGGTCCAACAAGTAGCAGATCGTTACTACGAGGCCAGGGAGAGGCTCCTGGACTGTATGCCACGTTCCTAAGGGAGAAGAAAGCTCACAAGTACTACTCCCTCGTGTACCCGCAGAGCAGGTGGAAGATCCTGAAAGAGAAGGACATCAGGGTGAAGTAGGAAGAATAAGAAGGTGATGATATTGAGGCTGTCCAACCTAGGAATGTTTCCAATAATAGTCCATAGGATATACCTAGCTTCATTAAGAGAGGTCCGGTATGATTTTTCATATTTTACTAAGAACTTTTCTATAATGGAGCAATCCGTCCCGCTCATGGAGGGAACTTACACCATCTTAACCCCGTCATAGTTAAACTCGTACAAAGAACATTAGCCTCAAAACGGGGCCCTTTGGAGCCCAATAACATGTTATTTTTCTATACTAACGTGATCCCTTCAACTCCTGTAAAGTTAAATCTGATCATGTGGATTGCATGACTCATGGAGATCGACGTTCAGGGAAAACTAGATAAGTTGCTTAAGTGGTTTGAGGGGAACTGCCAAGGCAGGGCCATAGTTGCACTATCTGGGGGAGTAGATAGTTCTTTAGTGGTTTACGGAGCGTCCAAGATACTTGGGAGGGAAAGGGTCTTGGCTGTGACGACGAAGTCCCCGATTAACCTTGATGAGGACCTCCTGTGGGCCAAGAAGGTGGCCTCCTCCGTAGGCGTTGAGCATGTGGTAATTGAGACCGACGAGTTGAAATATGAAAACTTCAGGAGTAACCCCCCGAACAGATGTTACTTCTGTAAGGAAAACCTTTACAGTGTAATGGAAAAAATCAAAGGCCCCACCGATACTCTGTTAGACGGACTTAATGCCTCGGACCTCAGGGTTCACAGACCCGGTTTCCTAGCGAAGAGAAAATATCAGGTGAGGAGCCCCCTGGCCGAGGTCGGACTCACCAAGGAGGATGTAAGAGGGTTAGCTAAGGTACTCGGTCTCCCCAATTGGGATAGGCCGTCGGAGTCCTGTCTAGCCTCAAGAGTCCCATACGGGGAAGAGGTGACTCGCGAGAAGTTAGAGAGAATTCGAGAGGCCGAGGCGGCGGTAAAGGAGCTCAGTACAGTCAGCTTAGTGAGGGTCAGGTCTCATGATGATTTGGCTAGGATTGAGATTCCAAAGGAGGAGATGTTAAAACTGTTTGAAAGGGACACTTTCTCAAAGGTGGCTGACAGATTAGAGAGATTAGGCTTTACATATGTAACGGTTGACTTGAAGGGATATAGGAGTGGTAGCTTGGACTTAATGCTTCGGAAAAAGGTAATTCCACTCGAAGAAAATCAGACATCTCCACATTTATTTTAGTTTCACTAAAGTTGACCAGGTGTTGGAACTGGAAAGAAGGAGATTAGGCAGGACGGGATATGAAGTATCCATACTCACGATAGGTGGATGCGGCCCTGGGATATGTCCTGACGCAGAAACTGGAGTGAAGGCAGTTCAGGACGCCATGTCTAGGGGGCTAAATATGCTGGACATAGCCCCCAGCTACGGTGAGGCGGAGTTGAGGCTAGGCAAGCTAGTCAGGGAGAATCGAGATGGGCTGGTGATCACGGAGAAGACTATGGAGAGGTCCAGGGAGGGCGCGTGGAGGGAACTAAAAACGTCGCTCGAGAGGTTGGGAGCAAGGTACTTCGACGTATATCAATTTCATGCTGTGGGTTCTCTCGAGGAGCTAGACACCATCTTCTCTGACAATGGCGCCATGAAGGCCTTCATGGAGGCTAAGGACATGGGCCTCATCAAACACATAGGGATCACGGCCCACAAGGACATGAGAGTAGTGATGGAGGCAATGAAGAGGTTCGACTTTGACACCATCCTTATACCTGTGACGCCAATAAGTCTAATTCATACAACTCCAGAGAACGACTTCAGGCCACTATTGAAGATCGCCAGGGACAGAGACGTAGGAGTGATAGCAATAAAGGCGGTAGCGAGAGGTAGGTGGGACGGTGAACCTCATCATTATCAGACTTGGTACCACCCTTTCGATGACGAAGAGTCTATGGAGATAGGAATCAAATTTACACTGTCTCAGGAGGGGGTAACCACGTATCCCATGGCCTGCGACGTCAGGCTTTGGCCCAAGATCCTGAAGATCGGTGAGTCTTTCAGGAGGATGAGCGAGGAGGAACAGAGGAAAGCGGTGGAGTACGTGAAGGCTCGTGGAGCCAGTCCGTTATTCCCCGAACCCGTTCAATGACTTCCATTGAGGATTTGGAAATACGAGATAACGCGATTAAGAGCATTATCTCTCGACCACTTGACAGACTTTTAGGGCTAAAGAACTTTAACATGCTTATGGAAATCGTGAGGACTTTCATGAGACAATTACCCTTGGGAGTCGCAATAGTTACCACGTGGAATGACGGACCGTTTGGAATGACGGTTAACACGTTTAACTCCCTCTCTTTGAATCCCCCATTGGTAATGTTTTCAGCAGATAGAACCAGGGGTAATCATAGACCATTCCTGGACTCGTCGCATTTTGCAGTTAACCTCGTGGAGGACATTGAACTACTGGACAAGTTTGCCGTCTCCCCCTTAGCTGAGAGGTTCAAAGGAGTTACATACATTAAAGGGCAGGGAGGCTCTCCCATCCTCCAATCAGCCTTCGCTTACCTAGAGGCAAAGGTCAGGGATGAGTTGATACAGGGGGACCACTCCATTATAGTGGGGGAAGTGATGGATGGAAAGGTATTGAGGGATGGAGAGCCTCCAGTTTACT
>JAFMDM010000011.1 GCA_017857195.1 Methanobacteriota archaeon | reverse complement strand
CTATACTGGCTCTGGCCAACGGGGAGGTTTGATGTCTTGATAGTAAAGACCTCCAATATCCTTGATTCCTCAGAAAGTATCTGCCTGGTTCCTTTGCGAGGTCAAGGTGTACCTTCTCTACCTCCCTTCTGGAGCTCCCAGCCACGATCCAGTAGTAAAAGTCTGGGTAAGCCACAGAAATGGCTGAGTCCACAGAACCTTGAGCGATCGGATTCTTGGACAGACTTCCATCTTCACAGTCCATGAGCACAGTTCTCTGGTCACGCCTTCCTGTGGTATATTCGTACAGTTTCCTCGAAGCTCCCATCAGGAAATATGTACTCTCCTTGTAATGTATCATAACATCCTCAAATGGATCATAGAATGCGGTGTCTCCCACCAGATTACCGTTAAGTCGTAGGTCATGATAGAAAATGAATCTCACCAGGCCAGGTCCTTCTGCCTTCACCTTCCTTATCATTGCATTGAGGGAAAAGTCGACGAGGTCATTTATTGTCACCTGAAGACCGTCCCATTTTAAAGTAACCCTAGAACTAAGCCCTTCCACAGAAATCTCCTTTTGAAGATCGTCAATCCAGACGAACTTTCCATCGTGCCAAAGTCCTGTCTTGAACCTACCTTGAAGTGAATGGTTATACATTCCCTTGTAAGGATAGTAAACGTCCCTTATGGAGTAGTTCTGATCGTAAAGCAAAGTCAACTTTCCATTGCCTAAAATCACATATCTCATGCCTAGAGATTATGGATAGTGTTTTTATATTAACGGGGATTGTTAAGGGAAGACCTTCCTTCAGAAGCAATATTGATGCTCTCCAATAATTTCTAAGTTGGTTCCCTAATACTCTGCAGATATCAATCATGTGCGAGGCAAGCGTGATCGAGTTTGAAGCAAGGGTTGGTGGGCCATTGCTCGACTGAGGCATATCTGACTTCCCCCAGAAGGACTCTTCGCAAGTGGTTCATTTTCCCACCATCGATTATCGACTTCTCTCATTTGATGGGCAGTAGGGCAGATGAACACTTACCATCTGGACATGAGAATTCATCCATAACGTGATTCCGTGGGAGAGATAACAACTGATATTGATTCCCCTCCAGTAGTCCCACTAAGGCCTCAGTCAAGCTAGAGAGAAGTATCATTAGATTAGCTCAAAAATAGATAGAAAAAATTTAAGTATGGGGACCTTCATAATATTAATGATGAAGCTTTTCGCCCCTAAACTACAAAAGGTTAAAATGATGTGTGAAACCCTGAACCGTTAGGTTAAGGATCTAGGTCCTTCTCTTCACGATCTCCAGGGCCACGTCCGCGTGATCCTCTGCCTTCTTCATGTTCTTAAGCACCTTAACTATCCTCCCTGCCTCATCGATGACGAAGGTGACCCTTTGGGCGCTTGTGCCCTTCTCATTGAGGACGTTATATAGTTGGGAGACTTTCTTCTCTGAGTCGGAAAGTAATGGAAATTTAGCTGAGTGACTCTGCGCGAATTTCGTCTGTGCACTCAAGTTATCTACGCTTACCCCTAACACTTCTGCGTTAAGTTCCTTGAATCTCTCGTAGAGTGAGTTGAACCTCTCCAGTTCCCTTGTGCATCCAGGTGTGGCAGCTCGAGGGAAAAAGTAAAGCACAACCTTCCTACCACGGAAACTTGACAGCCTAATTTTCCCTACGGTGGATTCAAGCTCGAAGTCGGGAGCCTCTTGACCTTCCATATTTATGCACTGAGTTCCCTTACTTATAAGGAGGATGGTATCCTCTGATCCCGTGGTAGTCGTAGAGGCACTCAAGCGAAGATATGGCGATAGAGCCGAAAGTTTAAAGGGATGGGAGGAGTTACTCAGCAAACTCTTCGATCAGAAGGGAAATCCAATACCAACCCTCACCAGGTCAATTCAGGTAGAAGACGTGAGGCTGTCTTGGCTCACAGAGGAAATGGTCTATATTGGCATTGGTGTTTACCCCGGGGAAGTAGATTACCTTCTTATTCCCAAGAACCCCACTGAGTTCTTCCAAAGGAAATTCGCTGAATTGGGACACGAAGAACCTAGACTGCTGTCCTCGTTAGTGGAACTGGAAGAGGAGCTACTCGAATCCACAGAGAATCCCGTGATGAGAATGAAGGGATATGTGGTAAGTTCAACCCTCCTCCCTAGAGACGTTATACATGACGTAGTCTCTCACCCTAATTTCAGAAAACAAGAGAAAGAGTGGAGGGAAATGGGGTTAAGTTACAACTCGTTAAATGACTCACCCCTTCCTTTGGATACTTCCTATTTCGACGACCTACTTGAGCTGAAGAAAGTGGAGGTGGATGGGATATTAATAAAGGGGGACAGTTATCTGTCGCTGAAGTGGTTGCTCAACGTAGGAGAGAGCGATGTAAAGTTGACCTACATTGATCCACCTTTCAATAAGGAGAGGGAGAGGGACTTCTCATACTCGGTGAAATATACCAATCATATATGGCTCACAATGTTGGAAAACAGGATATCCCTGGCTAAGCGTCTACTCCGAGAGGACGGGGTCTTCTTTGTAAGATGTGATCATGATGGAAATATGTTGGTCAGGATGCTCATGGATAGAGTATTCGGGGAGGATAAGTTCAGGAATGAAATTGATATAAAGAGAAACCAATCCCTTCCCAAGACCAGCCTAAGGAGGTTAACTGAGGAGACCGAGAACCTACTGGTTTACGGAATGGATGAATTCAAGTTTAAGAGAATGTTCGTACCGAGGAACCCATCTTGGGTAGATCTAGGTACGAGACCCTCAGAGGGTGAGAGAGGTAAACCAATAAGAATAAACGGAGTGGAATTCTACCCCCCAGAGAAAAGAAGGTGGGCCTATAGTGAAGACAAGGTAAGGGAGTTGCACTCCAAGGGCTTAGTAAGGGAAGTTAGGGGAAAACTGAAGATATTGCTGGATAAGAGGGCGGTGGGTACAAATTGGACTGACATCCCTGGTTACTCAACTAACCCGAGGTGGGGGCTAAAGACGGAGAACTCAGAGGTCCTCTTAAAGAGGGTGATCGAGTCGTCCTCCGATTTGGGTCAGAAGGTCATGGACTTCTTCTTGGGTTCTGGGACTACCGTGGCAGTTGCCCATAAAATGGGGAGGAAATGGATAGGTGTAGAATTAGGCGACCACTTCTCCAGCGTAGTAATGAGGAGAATGAAGATGGTATTGGCTGGAGAGAAGGGAGGCATTTCCAAAGAACAAGGCTGGAAGGGAGGAGGAGCTTTCAAATATGTTCATGTGAGCTGGAATTACCCTAAAGAATAAATTCAACAGGTCTATACAAGACAGAATTAAATTGACCTCTGGCAAGGACTACCGACTTGAGGCTAGTTCCTAGGACCATGTCCACCCAACATCCTGACAACGCGTCAATGCCAGACTGGATTCGCTCCGACTCCATTGAGGGAGAGGATGAAGTAAGGGAGGCCTTCCTCTCTTACAGTAGCTATGGAACCCAGGAGGTAATGTGGGACTCCGAGGGGAAGGACGTCGACCTTCATGTTGTTAGGAAGCTCCTTTCCTCTTTTCCAGGTTACTTCAAGGAACATGTGATAGGAAGGGATATTTTCCTTACCTACAGAATACCTAACCCCAGGATAGAGGGCGCTGAGAGGAAAGTATTCGCGGAGACCCTGGAGAGCATATCCACTTCTTTTGACGTTGCTGAGAGGTTCTACGGTAAACCAGTGCCTGCTGTATTCGAGGTCATTCTTCCCTTCACCACCAGTTCCGCCGAGATCATATCAGTGGCCAAGTATTACGAGAAGGTCGTCGTAGGGAAGGAGAACATAGAACTGGAGGGAGGGCTACCCATTGGAGAATTGGTGGGGGAGGTCAATCCAAAGTCCATAGAGGTCATTCCGCTGGTTGAGGATAAGGACTCTCTGCTAAGGATAAGGGAGGTAGTAGGAGGATACGTGAAGGCAGTGAGGCCAAAATACATCAGGGTATTTGTGGCGAGGTCAGATCCTGCGATGAACTACGGGCTCATCCCGGCACTCATTTTGGCCAAGTGGGCATTAAGGGAGCTTCAGAAGATTGACGTTCAGGTGTTCCCAATAGTTGGCGTGGGCTCAGCCCCCTTTAGAGGGAACCTTAGACCATCCAGGATAGAATCAGCCCTAAAGGAGTATGAAGGTTTCCATACGTTTACTGTGCAGTCATCTTTCAAGTACGACAACCCAGAGATAGTGGTGAGGGAGGCCCCAGAGATAGTGGTGAGGGAGGCCGTGAAGAGGATCAACGAGTCAGAGCCCCATCCCATGGAATGGGAGGACGCCAGAAGTATAGTAGAAATTTACGTGGAGAGGTACCAGAGGGAGGTGGAGGCTTTAGCTAACGCCATCAATCATGTGGCTCCCTACGTGCCAAAGAGAAGGGCTAGGAAGTTACATGTGGGCCTGTTCGGCTACTCAAGGAGCAATGGTAAAGTCACACTCCCCAGGGCCATAACTTTCGTAGGATCGCTATATTCCCTGGGCATACCCCCAGAAGTGCTGGGACTGTACTCATTATCTAAGTTAAGAGAGGACCAATGGGACGTGCTTAAGGAGGTCTATCTGAACATGATCGATGACCTTAGGGACAGTTTACGTTTCGCCGAACCGGGAGCTCCAAAACGTTTAGCGTCAATTGGCGTAAATGACGAGGTAAGGAAACTCCTAGAGGAGGATATGCGGTTCGCCGAGGATGTACTCAACGTGAAGGTGGGTGGAAACGATTACGAAAGTAGGACTCATGCCCTTCTCTCCCAAATGGTATCTATCTCCCTTGAAGTGGGGAGAGCGGACGAAATCAAAAGAAACATTTTAGAAATGGCGAAACTTAGGGGATTTCTGGGCTAAGTTGAGGCTACTGATCTCTGGCCTCCTTCGCTTCGATTCAGGTAAGACAACAACCGGGTTAGGTCTCCTCTCCAGGTTCAAGGAGGTGGGGATTACCATAAGACCACTTAAGCCCGTTGCTGGACACAATTCTTGGTATAGTTTCAGCACCCTTCTCAGGAGCATAGAGATGGGCATTTTGGCTGGAAACGATGCGCTGAAGTACCACGACGAATCTGGAGTGGACGTGAGGGAGATCAACCCCTTCGCGGTGATGTTAGGTGTGCCGGATCCTGCACTGTTTATGGATAGTACAAGAACTTACCTCAGATATATGGAGGAGGGAATGCCTATTATGTTGAGGCTTGAGGACTGCTCGTCGAGGAAGGGAGTTCATCTGGTAACCAGGTCAGTCCAATATCTCCCCTCTGGACTGAGAAAATATGTGGAGGAACTGTCGTTGAAGGTTGAGGCAATCGAGGTGGAGGAAAGGGAAGCTCGAGAACTTGTGGAGAGGTCATGGTTGCTTGCCGATGGTTGCGTAAAAATGTGGAAGGGGGATCTACTGATTGAGTCCTATAATGATGCCGCCGTCCCAACGCCGTCCTCCTTGGATGTGGAAATAGTCCTAATAGTGGCTCCAGGGAGAGTATTCATGTATGATGGAGTCAGGTTTAAGGAGGCCGTGACGACCCTAGGTTCCCCATGGAACGTGAGTTCTTACGATGTGTTCAGGCTGATTAGACCTTTAGAGTCAATGCCCTTAGATCCAATCTCTCCCAATTCGCTCAACAGGGTCGCAGATAAAATAATTAAGATGTCAGGAGGCTAGGTTTTCCTGTATATTAAACACGATACTTCCCTTCCCTCATCTGTCCTATACATGCCTGGGATATCGTAACGCATTAACTTTACCAATGCTCCACCGTTTCCCTCACGGACCTCATAGATACTCCTCAAACTCTTCACTTCCTCCTTCTCTTCCTCTATGACCTTCCTGACCTCCTCCGCCTTAGCCCCCTCTACCAATATCTCCAGCTCACCTTGAGGAACCACCTTTGAACCTTCCTTGAGCATACCATAGTACCTTCCCCTAAGGAGGAACTCCAGTTCCTCTGCCACCTCCTTAGCCGTCCAACCACAGTTATCCATGACCATCGGGCATCTGGGGTGGAAGTGGCACCCCTTGGGTGGATCCACTAGGTTAGGAGGCTCCCCCCTCAAGATCACCCTGGGTCCCCTGGAGTTACCCGGAACGGCAGATATTAATGCCACAGTATAGGGATGTTGCGGTTTGGATATTATGGAGGTCTTGGGGCCACCCTCCACGACCTTTCCGGCATACATAACATATATCCTGTCTGACATGTAAGAAACCACGGCTATGTTATGTGTTATTAGGAGAAGCCCGATCCTGAACCTCTCCCTTATTCTCTTGAGAAGTTGAAGGATCTGTGCCTGAGCTGAGACGTCCAGCGCACTGGTGGGCTCGTCCAGGACCAAGAAGCTGGGTAAGGTGGAAATGCTCCTGGCCAGAGCCACTCTCTGCCTCTGTCCTCCTGAGAGTTCATGGGGATACCTGTAGGCGAACTCTCTTGGTAGGCCTACCTCCTCGAGCAGTTCCCTAACCCTCTTTCTGGCCTCATTTCCAGTTAGGTATCCAGTGGAGACCATGGGCTCCATTATAATATCCTCGACTCTCCATCTTGGATTCAAGGAGGAGTAGGGGTCTTGGAACATCATATTCATCCTTCTCCTAAGCGCCCTCAATTCCCTCCCGCTCTTCCTTGTAATTGAGTACTTGGAGGCTATTTCCTCCATGGTCTTCTTATCGTTGGCTGACCTGGCTTCATCATACTTTTGAAGAAGCTCCTCTGGAATATCGAATAGTACCTCACCTGAGGTGGGAGCAATCAAACCCAAGAGCAACCTACCCAAGGTTGACTTTCCAGACCCAGATTCCCCAACCACTCCAACAATTTCCCCCTCCCTCACCTCCACATCAACGTCGGATACGGCTTGTACTGCTCCCTTTCCTGTCAAACCTCCACGTAACTCGAAGAACTTAGTTAGGTTCCTGGCCGCTATTAGCATCACTTACCACCCTGAAGGAAGCATGCGACATAATGGTCCTCTGACACCTTGTAAGAGGGAGGCTCCTCCTTTCTACATTTATCCATGGCGAAAGGACATCGGTTGTTGAATATGCAACCTGGGGGTGGATTCCTCATGTCTGGGGCCTCTCCCTCTATTCCCCTGATTTCCCTCCCATCGAGGGTAGGGATGGCGTTAATCAACATTGTTGTATAGGGATGCCTAGGCGCCTTTAGCACGATCTCCTTGGGACCTACCTCAACGACCCTTCCACCATACATTATAGCTATCCTATCAGACACCTCACCCAACACAGAGAGGTCATGTGAAATGAAGATGAACGACGAATTGACCCTTCTTTTTAGATCCTTAACTAACTCCAATATCTGAGCCTGAACAGTAACATCCACCGCACTGGTAGGCTCGTCCATTATAACGACGTCAGGATTGTTAATTAAAGCTATCGCAATCACTATCCGCTGCCTCATGCCTCCAGAGAGTTCGTGGGGATACATCTGCACCACTTTCTCAGGATTTGGTACACCCAATGTGGAGAGGAACTCCACTGCCTTCCTATAACCCTCCTTGAACAGGACTCTCCTGAGAAGTCTTGAGAGCACAGGGGCCTTGGTTATTCCCATTCCTCCTTCCAGGGACTCCAATAACCTCTTTGTGGTTGAACCCACTTTCTCGCAACATAAATCGAGAATTAGCCTTTCCTTCCTAAGTTCGTTGATATCGTTCCTCCTCCATATGAAGAGGGCCTGTTCCTCAAGCCCCTTAAGATGTCTAGATTCCACGAATTCCCTAACCGCTGTTTCGCTTCCCTCATTCTCCTTAATCACCTTGAGGAGGGCCGTTGTATCTTCCCTAGTTGCCCTAACTCTGGCTAGCTTCCTGGAGGCCAATAGTGATGGATTGTGAATAACTAACGTTTCCGCTATTTGGTACCCAACCTGAAGAACTGGATTTAGGCTGGTCATAGGCTCCTGGAAGACCATTGATATTCTCTTACCCCTTATGGGGGCCAATTCCCTGTGGAGTTTCCTAATGGCGGACTCATTCCTCCCCGTCGAGAATTTACGGATTGAGGTTAGTGGAGCTAAGAGATCCCTTCCATCAAAAAGGACGGAGCCACTGCTTACCTTGGCGTTTCTGGGGAGGAGTCCCATGATCGCCAGTCCTGTGGTGGACTTTCCAGACCCAGATTCTCCAGCGACACCTAGAACTTCCCCTCTCCTTAACTCCAGGTTAACTCCGTTAAGTGCCTTGAACACACCTCTCCTGGTGTAGAAGCTAACTCTAAGGTCCTTCACCGATAACGCGTACTCCAATCAACTTCTCCTCCTTGGATCTAACACGTCTCTTAGACCGTCTCCCACCAAGTTTACGGCTAGGGCAAAAAGCGTTATGGCAGCTCCTGGAAAGAGTACGGTCCAAGGCGCTGTAGCCACGTAGTTCAATCCTAGGCTTGCCAAATAGCCTAGCTCTGGCACGTTGGCGTTGGGAATGAATCCTATGAACGCTAACACCGAGAAGACTAATACCACAGTGCCTAAGTCTAGGGATATCTGGACAAATATCGGCGGGAGCACGTTAGGAAGGATATGCCTGAACATGATTTTACCGCCGCCAGAGCCTGAGGCCCTCGCGGCCTCTACGAAGGTCATCTCCTTTATGGAGAGTGCCTGACCCCTGGCGTATCTGGCGTATATTGGCCACCAAACTATAGCTAGGGCTAAAGCCATGTTGTCCAAGGTCCTTCCCAGTACGAAGCCTATTGCTAGAGCCAGCACTAGGTAAGGTATACTGAAGAAGATATCGGTTATCCTCATGACGAATTCATCCACGATCCCTCCTGCAAATGCCGAGATCACTCCCAACACTGTTCCAATGAAGGCCCCAAGTAATACCACAAAGAGGGAGTAGCCTAAGTCCACCCTCACGGCCTTCAATATGCTTGTAAATAGATCTACTCCAGGGAATGTTGTCCCGAAGGGATATGAAGCTGAGGGAGGCTGAGGAACAGGATTGACGTAATTAGAAACCAAGGTATATGGATGCTTAAGTCCTAGGGCCTGAGGGAAGAACTGGACCAGAAGGGCATCCACCACATACACTAAAACAATAACTAGCCCCACCACTGCTCCCTTGTTCGAGAAGAAAACTGAGAGGGAAGTCTTGATCTCCCTGAACCTGTCGGCCTCGTATTCGGTTTTCTGAGTTTCCATTTCCTTCACCCTAGTACTTTATCCTTGGATCAAGGAACGCGTAAACTATGTCAAGGATCAGACTTGTGAATATCAATATTAATCCAAACACCAGAGTGGAGCCCAGAATCCCGCCAACGTCATTATTTAGAAGAGCCTGGGTAGTCCAATACCCTATTCCAGGGTAATTGAATACTTCCTCAACGACCACAGCCCCTCCGAGGAGACCGGCAACAGTGTAGCCAAAGAAAGTAACGGTTGGAAGGATCGCGTTTCTTCTTGCGTGCAGGTTATACACCGCACGCTCGGGTACACCTTTAGCCCTTGCCAATTTTATGTAATCTTGGTCCAGAACTTCTAGCATAGAAGCCCTCAATATCCTTATCACTCCAGCCAATACGCCAAGGGCAAGGGTAAGGCTAGGAAGTATCATGTGCAGGAAGGCATTTCCCGCAACTACCCAGTCCCCATGGATTATGGCATCAATTAAAAGAATGTGAGTGGGGTAGGAAATCCCATTATGATACCACGGTACGTTAGAAACGAGCAGAGGATTAACTACACCAGCGAAGGGAAGCACCTTGAGGTAGACGCCCAGCGCGAGGATAAGTGCGACCGCTATTAGATAAATGGGCATTGAGTAAAGCCCAAATGAGGTCACTCTAACTGCATTATCACCCACTGAGTCCCTGTTCACCGCTGAGAAGACACCCAGAGGAATTCCTATCACCCAAATCAGCAGGGCCGCAAATAGGGAGATACTTAATGTGTTTGGCATGAAGAGAGCTATTGCCTGTGTCACAGATCCGCTGAATATTGGTGTATTGGTGTAGCCCCAATTACCCTTCAGCACCTCCGCGAGCCAATAGAAGTATTGGACATATATGGGTTGATTTAGGTGGAGTTCAGCAGTTAATTTAGCCACGGCCTCCTCCCTTGCCGGTCCTGAGAGCCTGGGGTTGATGTATTCCGCCAGGATAAGGTTGTTCCCTCCAGCATGGGTCAGGGCAAACACTATGAACGTAAGGCCTACCAAGGTGGGTATTAGGATGAGTAAACGTCTAGCTATGTAGATCCAAAGCCTCATATGTGAAGGAATGAAAAACGGTAAAAAACGTTAACTTACTAACTATTACAGTTCTGTTTTTACCCTTTGACCCACCAGTAGTAAAGCGAGTCTCCAGCCCCACCTATCATGGGGTTCTCCTCGTACGATATCTGGCCGTGGTAACCTGTCATATACGGTTTGACAACCCAGAAGTAGTTGGGTTGCTGCGTGTAGACGTACATGTAAAGCTGGATGGCTATCTGTTCCGCCTGTTTATAGAGTTGGGTAGCTTGGGCAGCGTTAGTCGCGTTATCAGCCTGCTCTATAAGATTGTTAAGCTGATTGTAGAGGGCCGCTTCGTTATTATATCCCAATGACTGAAGGTATTGGACGGTCCATCCATCTGGGGCAGGATAGGTTCCATTCTCTAGGTACATGGCGTTAACGAAGTCAGATGGATAGGGATAGTCAGCTATCCAACCCAGATAATAGATGGGCATCGGATTGTCGCCAGGTATTTCGTCAGCTATTATGGTACTGAACGGCAAGTAAGTGGCTGAAGCTTGTATGTTGGGATCCATCTGGTGGAGCGCCGCTGCCCACATATTGGCTGCAGCATAGTCCACCGTGTCTCCTGATGAAACAATTATGGGGAAGTTTACGGATACGTTATACTCCCCGGACTCCTTCATTAATTCCGTGGCATAGGTGAGATTGAAGGTTGGGACACCCTGAAGCTGACTGGGCGGGGTATAGTAGGGTAATCCAGGTATTATTACTCCAGCATATGGAGAGGCGAAGTCGAAACCATATTTCTGGTTCCCCACTATGTCGTTTATATAATTGCTATAGTTGAAGGCATAGGCGAAGGCCTCCCTTACCAGCAAGTTCGCGAAGTAGTCGGAGGGTATATGATATTGAGCCCCGAATTGCTTCAGACCGCTTTCGCTTATGTTTATGTTGAAGACAAAGAAGAACTCAGACAGCGTTGGGAACGAGTAAAGTGATGCCTGCCCCTGGGCCTCACTTTGCTTCAGGAGAGGGAAGAAGTTGGTGGGAAGTTGAGTGACTATGTCAGCTAATCCGCTCTGGAAAAGGTTATATGCCGTCTCGGGGTCCTTGACCCACTCTATGACCACTGTGTCATTAACCTTAGGTATTCCAGGCACTCCAGGGAAGTATGGGTTAGGTACCAGCGTTACTGACTGACCTGGGACGTAACTCTGTATCATGTAAGGACCTGAGGAGACCGGGTCGTTCTGCATCTGAGCTATGTAGTGACCCTCATTACCGTATTGCTCATAATTAAGGAATCCCTGGGGAGTGAAGGTGATCCCTCCTCCTATGGATTGCAGCCATTGTGCATCAATTATCCCTGCGCCCAGTGGGTCAGCTATGGCAGTGAAGAAAAGCTGTGGTGGAGTAGGTTTGACAAGATGGAAGGTGACAGTCTGTGTTGCGTTGTTATAGGTTACTGCACTCATGATCTCCTGGAAGCTTTGGTTCATATTGGATTGTGTAACGACAGGAACTCCTATGGTGGCACCTGGGATAAGATATTGTGCCAGTATCCAATCAGGTGTACCCGGGGTACCTCCCACGAAGAGCATGTCCCTGATCATGGTGTACCATACATCGTAAGCGGTTAGGTTATCTCCGTTGGAGAACCTCAAGCCCTGCCTAATGTGGAAGGTATATGTGGTGTAATCGTTTGATATGCCACCATTTGAGGTGGTGGGAATCTCAGTGGCAACGAACGGTATGAAGGAAGTAGTGCTCGAACCGTTGTATACAAGTAATGTGGCAAATATGTTGGAGACCACCTCAAATCCTACGCTCTCATAGTCCACCTGTGGATCGAAGGAGTAGGGTCCACCGGCCACGTTTTCAGCGACTGTTATGACTCCAGGGTTCGTCACATTTCCCTGGTAGGTGTAGGGAGCGAAGTTCATGCCAGGACCGCTAACTGCGATTGTCTGCCCGATGCTGTAATTGTATGTTACAGGAGCACCGCCAAAGTAGGATATATTTTCAGTTATGATGGTGAGAGTAACAAAATAGAGTCCTGGTTTATCGTAAGTTACTGCCACCGGGTTCACTTCGGGTAGGTAATCGTTGCTGGAATTGGCAGCAACTGTATATGTGGTACCATTACCGAAGTTCCATACATATTTTGTTATATTGGTGTTACTGGGGAGCTCCAGATAACTACCATATAAATAGACGGTCTCTCCAGCCTTAACTATGGGAGCCCCAGGGGACTTCGTTGTATTGAAGGATATCACTGGAACAGATATGTAAGGTGCTTCGCTCGGAGACACCGAGGGAGTGATGTAGAGAGAGATAAGCGAATTAGTTGTGTTTGATACGACCTTTCCGTTTAACGTTTCCTCAGCCATGACGTAGTAATGTCCCGGTATGGAGTAAACGTGCGTTACAGAGGGAGAGGAACCGTTAGTGGTAGCGCTCGCCCCGTCTCCGAAATAGAAGGTTATTTGGGCAGTCTTTACGGGATTATAAACTGAGAATGTCACGGGGGTGCCTGCGGCCGCGGTGAGAGAGGTTGAAGCTACAGCAATGGGAGGTATGGTAGTAGGTGACCTATGTGTGAGGAGAACCACTCCCGCCACAACGGCCACCACTATTACTACTATTATAACGGCCGCCAGGGCCTTTGATATGGCTTTCCTTACTCTACCTAACTTCATTAGCTCGTTTTTAAGACTTGGCACAGTTAAAAATCTAATCTTAAGTATCCGTTTCCAATAGTTCCTTAGCCTTTTCAACTAGACGGTCAGATTCGCTCACGATCTGGTCCACTGCAGCCCTCACACCTGAACTTAAAAGGATCCTATCAAAGATCAAATCCCTGGAGGACAAGAAGAGGGCCACTTTAACCTTGGTCTCACGGAGAAATTTATCCCAAAGCCCTGCTGAAAGAAGTGCAGTTAGAACATCCTCAGGCTTAATTGCCTTTAGCCAAACGTGCCTCCTTTTCCCAAGTTCCAAGGTCCTACTATCCTGGGCCACCTGCTTAAGAAATTGCTCAAGTGGAAGCTTGGCCTCCCCCTTCCTCCTCTCGGCGAGATCTTCCAGAAAAGGTATGGGAATGGGGTCCATCCTAATCCCCCGGGGTCTAATCCTGATCTCCCTCATTACCTGTTCGACCTCCTCCTCCATTTTGGAGAAGGGAAGGGGTTCTCCAGTCAAGGATGAAGAAGTACCATATATGGAGAAGATGTCCGCCCTCACCATGAGCTCAACTGCGTCCTCAACCATATGGGACTCAGGGATAGCCCTTTTGTAGAGCCTGGGCCAGGTAAGTAGAGCCTCCATTATAGGTGACCTGGAGTAATGTAACCTCATGTAATATCCACCGCCTATGAGATTGTAGGCCCTCACGGCTGCACTTCTTGGTATGCCTGAAGATAGAGCCAATGAAATGAGATCCATCCCTTAAACTACCCATGTGGTCTTCAAAAATAAAAAGATTGAATAAAATGTTACCTTCTCCTTAGGGACAAGGCGGCTACTATGATGGCTATTATGGCTACGACTATTCCAATAATTCCCACAGTGAAGGCGGTTGAGACGGAGGATTGTACTGACGATATGCTGTTGTGCAGTGAAGCGATCTCTGAGGAGAGCAGAGCCGTCTCATTCTGAAGTGTGGCGAAGTGATAGTTGTCGCTGAAAGTTAAGGTGCTGGAGGAGGGAACGCCGGATATGGTGTAGTCCACGGTTAAGGTATAAGGACCGTCCGCCTCACTTGAGGCGTTGAATGGGACTACCACAT
Organism: Methanobacteriota archaeon; assembly: GCA_017857195.1. GTDB lineage: Archaea > Thermoproteota > Thermoprotei_A > Sulfolobales > Sulfolobaceae > Sulfodiicoccus. The sequence goes on along the minus strand of JAFMDM010000011.1, from coordinate 12,469 downwards.
TGACTCCATTGGAGGTGGTCTGAGTGGTGTAGGTAACTGGGACACCATTCAACATAACTTGATTCACCGACACGTTCTGACCCTCTATGGTGGCAGTGAGCATGGATGAAGGTGTAGTCACAACGTTTGTGGAGAGTTTCAGTGCACCTACAGTTAGTTCAGCGTAGCTGTACTCCATCCTCTGCTGGCCGTTAACTGTCCAGACCGCCTTGGCCACCACCTCATACACCCCAGGTTGAAGGCCTGTGGTGCTCAAGGTTCCCCTATAGACTCCTGGAGAAACCTGAATCATTATCGTGATCAGTTGCGCTCCGTTTACGGTTACATTTCCGTAAGGTTCGCCTGAAACGTTCAGGTATTTGAGATAGAGGTAGGCCGTAGCACCGTTCACTGGATTTGCTATCAACGAGTCGTTCGTGTTGTAGTTCCAAGTGTAGTAGGTGAAATTGGTAGTGTAAGTGAAGGGGGATCCAGAGATAACGGCATATGGGAATATTGCTGGATCAATCCTGAAGTAATGTGGGTTGGCGGTAACCACTATCTCCTGCGCTGGCACGTTCCATGTGGAGAACATGTAGGGCCCTGAGGATATTAGAGGAGCTATCTTCTCCTGGAACAGGACCTGAGGTGGAAGAGAACCATAAACATGCCAAGGCATTATTATATACCCTGTTAGAGCGTAGAACTCGTCTAAGTAGGAGGAGCTATTGAAGTAGAACACTATTTGGTACGGGCTCGTCACTTTGGTCCAGACAAGGGAAGGTATTTCGCCGAAGACATCGCTATTTATAAAGCCCTGATCCACAAGGTAGGTATAGTTGACTGTGAGTCCATCGAAGGTGTTGACTCCCATCATTCCCGCTAGGTCATAGTACCACACGGTGAAGTTCACGTCATATGCAGTCACAGGCACACCGTCTATCCACGTGTCGTTGTGAACCAAATTTACCGTCAGAATTGACCCGTTGACCAGCTTATCTCCGTTGGGGAGAGTGGTGTTGATGAACTCGTCATAGGTCCAGTTGGAGGCTATCCATGGGGAAATCTGGGTGGGATTGTTGAGAGGACTTATTCCAAGACTATCATACATATCGCCTAAACTGTTGGCGGCGTATAAACTAACGCTAGCATATGGATTCTGGTGTCTGGGGGTGTCCGAACTAACCGAGGAGAAGATGAATGTGCCGTTTAGGGCGGAGTTTATGGGATGGACGTCCATTATATTCACCGCGTACACTGGAGTTCCCTTGTTCATGTAGATGTAGTTGGCCCATCCGGGTAAGTAAACTCCTTGAATTGCATTACTCCAGACGAAGACAACATATGGTTCCTCCACCTGCAACACATATTCTAACTGTTTAGTCTCGTTTATGGCTTGAGCTAGAGTAGGGGCATTAAAGGACTTCTGGTATAGTTGAGCTACAGTGGAATTAGAGAATCCTCCCGTATTGGCGGGACTACTATAGATCGCTCCAAGCCAACTGTTGGGGAAGGGACCTAAGCTTATCCACCCAAACGAAGTTATGTTGAAGTCGTTGTAGGGTGGTGTGGTTGCGTCGGTTATGAGGGTTCCGAAAGTCGTCTGCACAGGCGTTATTGACAGGTTTATCTCAGAGGCTGCCTCCTGCAGGATGTTGGCCAGTTTCTGCGCCGGCGTGTCGCCCGAAGGGTAGAGGAAGGTCAGTTTCAGTGGTACACCGTTGTACAACCACTTACCGTCAACGTGGGTAACCCCGGGAACCATTGATAGGTACTTTGCAGCTCTGGTCAAGTTGTAGGATTCGTATTGGTTATAGTATGCCACAACAGCCGGATTGAACCACTCCTTGTAAATCGTGGGACTCACGTAGTATGGATAGTCGGTTCCTAGGAGCCCGTCGTCCAGAACATAAGTAGTTACCTCAGTAGTGTTAATGAGGCTACTTATGGCATATCTGAAGTTTATGTTGGCAGTAAGGTTATTTCCGAAAGCGAAAACCAGTTGCCCGAAACTCTCAACAGGAGCAATGGCGGTGTAAACAGTATTATTGTACTGAGTCAAAAGGGTCCTGATCTGATCCGCATGGTCTAGGGTGGCAAAATCGATCTTTCCTGCTATGAGCGCGTTATATTCGTCTGTGTGTGTGGTGTAAGCGTAGAGATATATTATCGTCCCAACCCAGGGTTCATTGTACCTGGTCTGGGCAGGAGTAAGAATTGGCGTATCGAAATTGGTGATGGCGTAGCTGAAAGTCGGTATGGCCGATACTGCTGATACTACTATTAGGAAGAAGACGGCCATCACGAGGGCCGCCCTGACCTGAGATTCCCATCTAAAGTAAGACTTACTCATTTGCAGGCACTTCCATTCTTATTAAGTTATAAATTTTATGATTGCAGTGACAGAGCTAGATTAAAATATATATGACCAATAAGATTATATTTATATGCTGTGCTGTGTCAAACGTAACATAATTCTACGAGATAGCCATAATCCCAAAGTGACAATAATTTAACCATAACTAATTAAGAGGAGCGAAATACTCAACTCTCAAGGATGAGGCATCTCCACCTCCCTTGAGGATTTCCTGCTTTTTAACAAACTAGGTCATTCCTGAGGTATAGCGGAGGTTCCATGGGACTGTTATTTCGCTCCCTTTACGGATTACGTAGGATCTCTATATTCAAAGCTAGGCTCTAGGATGTACCTAGCTAATTAGTCATAGCTTAATTATTGTTTAGATATGTAAGAAAATTTCTAGGCGGCTGTCCATCCACATGGAAGGGGTTTAGCTCCCTTAACCTCACGAAGTTAACTCCGCCTAAATTTTGAATCCCTTACTCAGAGCAGTGCTTTTCTCAAATTTAATTCTGATTAACAGAGATAGTTTGTGTACTATATTGCTAAGAAACAGTCTGATAGTAAATTTAGATACATGGTAGTGTGAATAGAAGTATAAACGTGTTATATGTTAAATAGTTCCTAGTTTACCCCCTGATCATTATCCAAAGTTAGCCCGATAGTGAAACAAAACTTTCGAAATTATCCTAGCTAAACTTGACGATATTAAAGATCCTGACCTCTTTAAAAGGTTAAGATATCATATATTCCTAGAGGGAAGGGTAAAACTTTACGGTTCTCCCCATGAGAGCTGCCACGGCTAATTGAGGACAAGTTGATCTATAATAATATTCATTCTAGGAATCCATAACAACCCGTTCAAACTTTTGGTAAACACATAATAAGGAGAGAGTCGTGGTTAGTAAGGATGAATTACCTCGTCAAGAGGATAATCGAGAGGGTAGTTCTGCTGTTCGCCGTAATAAACTTCAACTTCTTTCTATTTCAGATCCTACCTGCAATTTACAACATAAATCCAGTTCAACTTTACGTCCCACCCACTTATAGAGGGCTCTCGAGGAGCGTCTTGGTTCAAGGTCTTGAGGCCAGATTCGGCCTCAATCAACCTCTGGACATTAGGTACATTAAATATATTGAAGCCTTGCTAACCTTCCATTTTGGCATATCTTTTCATTATCAATCCCCTGTGTTCGACCTAATAGCTCAAAGGTTTCCTGTAACTGCCCTGCTGGTAATCCCTAGCCTTATCCTAAGTACCTTACTTGCCATAGGTTTGGGAATATATTCAGCTGCCAGGAACGGTAAACTGGGGGACAGCGTGAACTCCTTCTTCGCAATTTTAACTTACTTTATTCCAGCTTTCTGGTTGGCGGCCATAGTTGTATACTATTTCAGCTTTCAGTTGGGTTGGTTTCCCAGTAGTGTGGCAGAGGCCATAACCCATAACGGTGTTGCATTAACAGGTGTTGACTACTGGTTAAACCTCATGAAATTCCTTACGTTACCCATACTTCTCATAACTGTCCTTTCCTATGGAGTCAGAATGATATTGCTTAGAAATCAGAGCGTAGACCTAAACAACAGCAACTTCGTTGTGAACCTAAAGGCAAGGGGGATTAACGAGAGGAGGATCCTGTATAGGCACGTGGTAAGAAATGCCGTGCTCCCAGTGTTCACTAGAGTGGGAATAGACCTGGCGTTCCTGTTTGCGGGTGTCGTATTCATAGAGGATATCTTCAATATTCCAGGCTTGGGAAGACTGTTGGTAACGGCATCAGAAACCCTGGACATCCCTCTTCTAAGTGCGGACTTTTACATAATATCGCTATTCGCCATAGTCATTCTCTTAATCATGGATCTACTCTATCCTTTAATAGACCCAAGGGTGAGGTATGAGTGAACAAGACATTGCGAGATCTTCTGGAAAGGAAGTCCTTCATCGCATCGCTGGTGATATTGGTTTTCTTTGCCGTAATTGCTGTGGCAGCTCCTATCCTTACCCCATATAGTAACCCTTACCTTCCCTCCCAGGCAAGAGTTGCCGCACCGTACGCCGTTCCAGGGTGGGCCACCATATTCCCTCAATATAGGGGGCTTGCGCCAAATCAAAACTTCGTTCTCTCGATATATAATGTAAGTGGAGGAGAGGTGAAAGAGCTTAATTCCAGTTGGATGCAGGTCTCAGTTCCAGCATCTGGTACGACCAACGTAACTTTTCCGATAAAGTGGGGCTACAAACCACCCTACTCCTTTGCCTTTTCCTTTAACATTTCCCCTCCTAAGGAGTACTACGTACTAAACGTGGTTCTATGGCACGGAAACAAATCTTTCTGGCTCTATAGTATAACTCCCCAAGATTACGCCATTCCGCCTCAAGTTGGAGTGCCAAACAAGCCAAGCACAGTATACATAAGCTCTATACTACTATCCGCAAGTAATTCACCTTACGTATCCACGCTCTCTCCTACCCAGCAGGCCCTTAGTGGCGTCTACTTGCCTACCTATACGTTCTCAGCGCCTGGAGTATATAATCTCACTCTCTCCTTTAATAATGAGGGCAACACACCAATTAGTTTCGCCATAAGTAAACCAACATTCAGCGACAAAGGGTATGCCTATGGTAGGTTGGGAACAGACAACAACGGGGCAAGTGTGTTTGCTGAGTTCATCCTAGGCGCCAGGTTTGATCTCTTCATAGGTGTAGTCGCATCTGCTATGATAATAGCAATAGGATTGATACTTGGAATGTTGGCGGGATATATTGGAGGAAAGCTGGACCTCTCGCTTAACGGATTCACTGACTTCTTCCTTTTACTTCCGGGACTACCTCTTCTGATTACGTTGGAGACCATTCTAGTGGTGTCCGGTGCCATAACGAAAATTAGTTTAGCTACTGTTATAGTGATCCTCATAGCATTACTGTCCTGGCCTGGTACAATGAAAATAATTAGGTCGCAGACCCTATCTTTGAGGACGAGGACCTTCGTGGAGTCCTCAAAGGCCCTCGGAGCAGGGAACTTCAGGATAATGATGAGACATATATTGCCGAACTTGGCGGGTATTCTATTCGCCCAATTGGCATACGATGTGCCAGGAGTGATCCTCGCGGAGTCTGGACTTGACTTCCTCGGTTTGGGAATAAGGAGCTTTCCCACATGGGGTAACATGTTGGGTTTCGCCACAAACGCAGCTTCCTCCGCCAACAGCTTCGCTTGGTGGTGGGTCCTTCCACCTGGGTTAGGCATAGTTATACTTAGCCTAGGATTCTTCTACTTCGGTACTGCGCTACTCGATGTCCTGAGCCCATACAGGTTAAGAGGTGAGTAATCTGTTCGAGGAAGATGCGTCAAACCCTGTTCTCATGATAAACTCCCTGAAGGTATACTTCAGGACGAAGAACGGGTATGTCAGGGCGGCAGATGAAGTGTCCACCTTCGTCAACGAAGGAGGTGTCACGGGGCTCGCTGGAGAGTCAGGTTCGGGTAAGTCAACTGTGGTGAGTCAAGTCTTCAGAATACTTCCAAAGAATGGAGAATACTTGGGAGGTAAGGTACTTTTTAAGAACAGAGACATAATGAACATGGATCTGAAGGAGTTTAGCAAGGATATAAGATGGAAGAGAATGTCCCTTATTCCTCAGGCCTCCATGGATGCCTTGGACCCAGTATACAGAGTGAAGGATCAGATGCTTGAGGCCATACTGGAACATGAGGACATGAGCAAGGCTGAGGCCTTGGAGAGGATATACAAGTCCTTGGAGTCTGTTGGAGTGCCTCAAGAGAAGGCGGACATGTTTCCTCACGAACTTTCAGGCGGGCAGAGACAGAGGGTGATAATAGCGATGGCCCTTCTACTTAACCCAGACCTGGTCATAGCGGATGAGCCTACCACAGCGCTGGACGTCATTACACAGGCACAGATTATCTCTCTCCTCAAGGGGCTTCAACAATCCAGGGGATTCAGCATGATGATGGTGACCCACGACCTTTCTCTGTTAGCTAGTATGAGTGATATGGTGACCATTATGTATGCGGGTAAAGTGGTTGAGTTAGGTGGGGTGGACAGAATATATTCAACTCCTCTTCATCCATACACACAGCTTCTGATCAAGGCCATCCCAGATGTGAAAAGGTGGAGGGAGAGGAAGCTGATCTCAATTCCAGGGTACCCACCTGACCTCATAGATCCTCCTAAGGGGTGTAGGTTCCATCCCAGATGTCCCCTAGCTATGCCCATATGTAAGGAAAAAGAACCTGAACTGGTTAGGGTAGAGCCAAGGCACTACGTGGCCTGCCACGTGACAGGGGTGAGACCATGATAGAAAGTAAGGGACTGAAAGTTTACTTCAAGTCAAGGGGAAAGACGGTGAAGGCGGTAGATGGAGTGAACGTTGCCGTTGGACAGAAGGAGATCGTTGGGTTAATAGGTGAGTCAGGAAGTGGAAAAACCACTGTTGGCAGAACCCTCCTGGCCCTCCAGAGACCTGTGGAGGGAGACGTAGTCTGGAACGGAAAGGACGTCTTCAGGCTCAAGGGTAGTGAACTAAAGGAGTTCAGGAGGAGGAACCAAATAATTTACCAAATACCCTACGAGGCGGTAGACATTAGGTATAAGGTGTATGACGTTGTGGCTGAGGGAGTTAGGATACATGGCCTCGCCAGCACAAAGGAAGAGGAAAGGGAGATGGTGTTGAAGACGCTTGAGAACATGGGACTAACGCCCCCGGAAGAATATGCCAACGCACTCCCACTGCAGCTTTCAGGGGGACAACTGCAAAGGGTTGCTATAGCCAGGGCCCTTATCCTGGATCCCGAAATAATAGTAGCCGATGAGCCAGTTTCGATGCTGGACATGTCCATAAGGGCAGGAGTTCTTAACATCTTCACAGGCCTTAAGGAGAAAGGAACTGGAGTCCTCATGATAACTCACGACATCTCCACCATAGCTTACGTGGCGGATAGGGTGTACGTGATGTACCTAGGTAAGGTTGTGGAGCAGGGGCCAGTGGAGAGGGTGGTGGAGAACCCTCTGCATCCATACACTCAAGCGTTAGTAGCTGCCGTCCCCAGGCCTGATCCTAAAAGCAAAGTGGAGGTGAAATTGAAGGGAGAGATCTCTCAGGTACAGAGAGGGTGTCCTCTCCATCCTCGATGCCCATTTGCCTTCAATTCATGCAGGGAGAACGAACCACAGTTGAAGGAGGTAGAGCCGGATCACTACGTCTCCTGCTTCCTTCACTGATCAGGAAAGGATGGATTCCTGGAATGTAGGTAGGACGTTTTCCTTAGTCGTACTAGTTCTTTCAATTTTGGTTGCAGCTACATTTTCCCCCGCCTCCTTTTTGATCCTTCTTATCCCCTTATCCGTGGTTATTTCGTTGATAAGAGAGTGGAACCTTCTTCTACATTGGAGGGAGGTCAGAGATAGGGGAGAATATATGATAGATGCCAAGTTCAAGAAGGAAAGGAGGAATGCCACCATAGGCCTGGTCATTCTTCTATTGGTAATCGGGGCACCTGCTCTATTGACTTTCCTTCCAGCGGGGGAATGGATTTCAGCCACACTGGGCGCGGTGATGGCTTGGCCCGCATCAAACATCGTAATTTACGGGGTCAGTAGAGTAGCATCCAAAGGCAGACCACTCTATAAAGTGTACATCCTCAACCTCATTGGAGGAGAGCTATTGGTGAGGAAGTTTGGCTATAAGCTGGCAAATCAGGGGGAGAGTCAGCTAAGCACGGTGAGCTAAATGGATCTTGACCAGCTTAACCAGACAATAATTAACTGTACTAAATGTGAAAGACTGGCCACCTACATTAAAGATGTGGGAAAGAGAAAGGTGAAGAGGTTCTCGAATTGGGAATATTGGAGTAAGCCAGTCCCGAGTTTCGGTGACCCGCAGGCGAAGATAGTAATAGTTGGCCTTGCTCCAGCAGCACATGGTGGAAATAGGACGGGAAGGATGTTCACAGGTGACCACTCAGGGGAGTGGCTATTTAGAGCACTCCATGAGGTTGGCTTAGCCAATAAGCCCACAAGCCTATCCAGGGAAGACGGACTTGAGAGCAAAGTCTATATAACGGCAGTTCTTCACTGCGCTCCACCCAATAACAAGCCAACGCCTGAGGAGGTCAGAAACTGTTCAAGTTACCTAAGGCAGGAGTTGGCTTACCTAAAGAATGCGAAGGTCATAGTGACACTGGGAAAGCTAGCTTTCGACGAGGTCTGTAGGATATTTGAAGTAAGGGGGAAATTTTCCCATGGAATAAAGCTGAAATCAAGCGACGGTAAAATAATCATAGCCAGCTATCATCCTAGCGCCAGGAACACTAACACTGGCAAAATGAGCTGGGAACAGTGGGTTACAGTGTTCAAGGAAGCGCTATATTTATCCGAGAACCAAGGGACCATCCCTTAAACCGTACCTATCTAAATAGGGATATCTATCCACCCTGTTTAGAGCTAAATCTGCAGCATACTTCCCCATGGCAGGACCATAACTCCATCCTAACCTGCAGTTTCCAGTGGCCACAACAACTTCACCCTTCTTAAACAGGATTGGGAATCCATCTGGGGAACAGGGTCTGTGGCCACAGGTGGCATCAACCACACTCTCCACTTTCACCAATGGATTTTCCCTGAGTGAAGATAGTTCAGGGCCGTAATCTGCTTCGAATCCCCATGTTACCTTGAACCAGTTCTTAAGGGGAACCACTGCCACTCCCTCCTCTGCCAATACGGCAGGAACATTTGTTCCGGTGCCCTTGACCCTATAGCCGTAGCCCTTGAACGCTGTGATTGGAAGTATGCTTGAAAGGGAAATACCAGTGGAGATCACGACTGTATCCCCCTTTACCTCACCTGACTGGGTGTTCACTGTGGATCCGTAGATTGAGTTTGCCTTGGCTTTAACCAACTTAATGCCATTAAGCTCCCTTTTCATCCTCTCCACAAAAAGTTCAGTGGAGACGTGGGAGAGCTCGGGATAATAGAGGGCGCCCGCAAATCCCTGAAAGTCCCTCACCTCCACCTTGGATCTGAATGGACTCCTCCTTTCTTCTTGAATGGCTTCCTCGATCTTTTCTTTACTCCCATAGACCTCATAGAGTCCTTCCTGAGAGTAGCCGAAGTCGTCCCTCTCCTCAGACATCTTAGCGTATTCCCTCAGGGAAAAGGATGCCATTTCCTTCATGATCTCCCAGGACTCAGGGGGAGGTTCCCTGTTTAACGTTAGAAGGAGCTGAGATAACCATTCTTTATTTATCTTCCTCACCTTGGTAATTCCCCTCCTCATATAGTTGAACATCTTAGCCACCATTTGTGTGGTGTTTATCCTGTCAAACCTGTAAGGCTCTATTAGCCCGGCAGCATGTACAGAGCCATGGCCCAACCCATTACTTTCCACCAAAGTAACCTCAATGCCCTCTTTACGAAGGTAATAGGCAGTAAACATCCCAACTACCCCTCCCCCCACAACTACGACTGACACATAGTACAGGTGAAAATATGGACTATAAGTGTCTTGATGGGTGTATTGACTGTTGAACCGACTTGTTCTTCAATAAATTATAAAAGGCGAAAAGAGGACAGTTTTGTTTCATATTATTGAGGATGATCATAAGGTTACCTTATGACTAAGCTAGTGAAGTAAACCTCACCAAATTAACGATTTTGTAGGTGATACCGACGTCTTAGAGTCGTAACCTTTAAGCTCAGGGAACTATAATTTCCGTAAGTAGAACAGAAGCCAGGATGTCACAGAATCCAATCAGCCAGGGCTGGATGAGTTAACCCAATCAACTTGAGTTATATTAAGGGCGAGATTATGGCCGTTAGAAAGCGTGATGTTCAAGCTCCCCAAGAATGGATAAGGAAGTGAAACAGAATAGTTATGGACCCCAGCATACACAAATAGATCCATATTGACCGATTTAGTACCTTGACTCAATCTAGTTATGGTAGTTGATTCAGGACCTCCCAGGGCAACTGAGAAGGTAAGCCTTACCTTAAGAACGTGACTAGGCGTCATGTTGTAGTATATCATCTCATGACCTCCTCCCACAACTTGAACCACCGTCACGGTTGTTGTAATTAGTTGGCTGTAGATTAGGGTTCCAGTGGGTAGAGCAAGAAGGGATAGAGAGATCAAAATTAAGGCCGTTTTCATGGAGGTGAAAATCATGTAAATCCCAGGGACCTAACGATGAAACTAAAATGCTGGGAAAACAGCTAGACTACATTGAATAGAGTAGATCCGAAACTGGTGAGTCTAGGAGATCCAGACCCTGAGGTAAGAAAGACAGCCTGGTTGGAGGTGAAGGTGGTGAAAACTTGGAACGAGAGAAACTTCCTCAGGTCATTAATGAGACACAGACTTAGAGGAGTAAGAGAAGAGGCCTGGTCACACTTAGACTTATATGTGAGAAATGGAATCGATATTTCCTCATTTTTCAGGTCGGGATCCGAAAGGGTTAGAATGACGGCTTGGCAGCACTACAGAGAGGCGCTAGCCCTAGGTGCCATAACCAAGGAAGAACTTAGACGATATTCGAATACCTACTGGAGATTACTGAAGAGCTGGACGCCTGGTGTGATGAAGTCTGCTTGGAGGCTACTTCCATCACTTTGGAGAGATGGAATAGTGAGGGATGAGGAGAGACTAATATCGTTCCTTTGGGCGAGGAAGGTGAGGATAAGACTCTACGCTTGGGAGACCGCAATTACGTTAAGCAACGAGGGTGAGCTCAAATTTCCCTTGGCGGAGAAGAAGGAAGCAATTCGGGAATTGATACGGAAAGGAAAGATCGGAAAGAGGACTAAGAAAATTCTGGAGAGAGTTGATCTCCTAGAAGAGTATAGTAACACTTAGGTAGATAATTCTTGAGACCTGAGGCGTTAGCTGACATCTTTGCTTGGAGGTGATTGACTTTTCAGACTTCCTCCCTGAAGCCTTCCCTTCTGAGTTCAACGTTCTCATCATGGATTCAAGATACCTCATTTAATGTTAAGTGAGCGTAGCAGGGAACCACTTTAGCTAAAAGATCTGAATCCCAGGGCTGAGAGGGAGCACCATTAACTTCAACGAACACAAACTGATCAAAAACTATTTGAATAATGACAAATCATCGCTGTGATCAAAGCTTTCTGCCTCCTCTATCCATCATATAATAAGTTACGCTCTATGAAAAAATTAGTGAGTGGTTAGTCCGTCTTTCCCTATCAAATGCTCCCTAAGGAACCACAGAGCTTTCTCATGGACTTGTATATTCCTCGTGAAGATATCTGCGATACCAGGATCGTTCTCCTCATCGGCCTGTCTTATTGCCCTCTTGAACTCCTCTATGACTAGTTTATGATTCTCAATTGCTTGCTCAATCATGCCCTTCACTGTAATCCCTGGACCGGCGAAATTCACCTCCGCCTTCTCCACAATTTCTTTGGGATTACCAAGGGCTTCAACACCAAGGATCCTTAGCCTCTCCCCGAACTCGTCAACCGTCTTAAGCACGTCAGAGGCTAGCTGATCAAAGAGGAGATGGGTCTCATAGAAGAGAGGTCCGTAGGTATTCCAGTGATACCTCTTATAATTCATGTAAAGTGCCATGCTGTTAGCAACGGCCCTTTGAAGATACTCAACCACAGATTTGGAGTTCATGTTCCCACATACCTATAGTAACTATCAGTTAAAAGGCTTTCTAATTTCCTATGATAGACATGGGGAGGGCTAACGAGATTAATGGTAGTGTCCTTTACTTTTAACGTCAATTTGTCATGATTTGTTGACAAATATCGGGCGCTTCTCCTCAACTAGATAGAGGAGTTGGTATAGTCATAGCAATTAGCTTTAAACTATGACGAGGGTAGAGGGACGGAATCTCGTGAAGATATACTCCCTTATCTTCGGCAAGTATTAAAAATCTTCACAGGTCTCGGCTGATAGAGCTAAGGTATGATCTAGGGACTGAGGGGTTTAGTCGTGAGAAGTAAATCCTCCGTATCTCCTCTTCTATAAGGGACCTGAAAGAACGGTTCTGATCCATGAAAGCCCGGCTACGGGTGAAGAGGGACCGTTGTTCCGTGAACTACCCCGCCCTCACGGACGGGGCATCTCCACCTCGCGATGGAGAT
>JAFMDM010000109.1 GCA_017857195.1 Methanobacteriota archaeon | reverse complement strand
TAGGTCGGCGGGCAGTTATGTTACAGTGGTCGGAAGAAGTGGAGATAAAGTGATCGTCAGGCTTCCCTCTGGAAAAGTAATGGAAGTTAGTGAGGATGCTAGAGCCACGGTGGGAACTGTGGCGGGAGGGGGAGCCAAGGAGAAGCCTCTCCTAAAGGCCGGAGCTTCCTACTACAAGTACAAGAACAAAGCTAAAAAGTGGCCAACAGTTAGAGGAGTCGCAATGAATGTGGTTTCTCACCCACATGGAGGAGGACTTCATCCCAGCGTAAGTAGATCTAGTACTGTGAGCAGGAATGCTCCGCCTGGGAGGAAAGTCGGTCATATAGCAGCAAAGAGAACCGGACGTAAAGGAGGCGAGACCAATGCCTGACATACCACCTGAATGGCGAAAGTTCAAGTACAGGGGGAAGACCATTGAGGAGCTTATGTCCATGCCCATGGACGAATTCATAAAGATGCTACCCTCTAGGAAGAGAAGATCACTGAGAAGGGGCTTCACGGAGCAGCAGAGGAATCTCCTTGAGAAGATCAGGAGTCATAGAAGGGAGCAAAAACAGGACAAGTCCATAAGGACACATGTAAGGAACATGGTAGTTCTTCCGGAAATGATTGGAATGAAGCTGGCAGTATATAATGGTAAGGAATTTGTGGAACTAGTGGTTTCACCTGAGATGATAGGGCATTACTTAGGCGAATTCTCTTCTCCAATAAAGAAGGTGGAGCACGGAGAACCTGGTCTCAAGGCAACCAGGTCAAGCCTATTCCTAGCCATGAAGGGATGAGATATGCCAAGTTGGACTTATCCTGATTTGGGCGTAGATGAGATTAAGATAGCCAAGGCGGTAGCCAGGGATTTAGATATTTCACCCAAGGATGCCTATAATGTTTGCAGAGCAATAAGAGGGATGAGATTGAGCGATGCGAAGCAATTTCTTGAGGACGTTATGTCTAAGAAAAGGGCAGTACCCTATTATAGGTATAACAGAAGGACCTCTCACAAGCCTGGGCTAAACCAAGTCTGGGGTATCAAGAGTGGCAGATATCCGGTGAAGGTGGCTAAGTACCTCAGTAGACTATTGGCCAATGCTGAGGCTAACGCATCTGTGAAGGGCCTAGACGCGGACTCCTTGAGGGTTGCACATGTGGCTGCTCATAAGGGTATGGTAATGAAGCGATATCTTCCAAGGGCATTTGGAAGATCCACTAGGAAATATAAGAGGACTACAAACCTTGAGGTTGTCCTAGAGGAGGTGTCCTGAAATTGGTCAAGATTAAGCAATACTTCCTTCAAAGAGCGATGATGAGAACCATGATAGATGAGTATCTAGCTAAGCAGTTCTATAGGGCTGAGTATTCAGGCGTAGAGATAGCCAAGACGCCAATGGGTACTAGGGTCATAATATATGCTGGGCGTCCAGCCATGATAATAGGTAAGGGTGGGAAGAGCATAAAGCAACTATCGCAGGTCTTTGAGAAATATTTCAAACTGGAGAATCCCCAGATCACCGTGGTAAACGTGGAGAAGCCGGAGCTCAACGCCAGAATCATGGCCTTTAGGCTCGCCCAGAACTTAGAGAAAGGCTTCCAATTTAGGAGAGCTTCATTCATAAGTATGAGAAAGATAATGGGGGCTGGAGCTGTTGGTGCCGAGATAGTGATTAGTGGGAAGTTAACCACAGAGAGGGCCAGATATGAGAAGTTGAAGGAGGGCCAGGTATACAAAACGGGAGGGCAGTTACAAACAATTGTTGATAGGGCAATAGCCACCGCTCTCCTTAAACCAGGCATATTTGGAGTGGAGGTAGTAATTACAAAACCCATTAGGTCTGTGGACAAGATTTTACCGAAATCCCCTGAGGAGCAGCGTCAAGTTACCACCGAAGAGGGCGAGAGTGGAGTTACAGTCACCAACGTTAAGTTCATAGAAGAGGAGGGTGAAAGTCAGGATGCCGCTAAAAGTGAGTGAATTGGAACAACTTGAGCTGGAGGAGTTAAAGAAGAGGCTTGAGGATCTCCAGCTACAGCAGGTAAAGCTTAGAGCCCAAGCTAAAATGGGCTCCCTGAAAGAGACTTCCTCAATAAGGAACGTGAGGAAGGATATTGCTAGGCTTAAAATGGTTATGGAAAGAAAGGGTGGAAAGAAGTGAGATGTGATCTGAACGGAGTAAAAGTGGGAGTTTTATCCCATACTGACCCAGGGCTTGAGGGACTTGAGGGAAAAGTGATTTGGGAGGGTGAGAAAACCTTGCTAATAGAGGCGAAAGGCAAAACTAGAACCGTGTTTAAGGGAAGCGGATTTTTCGTTTTCGTAGATGATTCCCGTCAGTTCAGACGGGATGGGATTACCCTGCAGTCCAAGGTAACCAATAGGATAGTTAGGATGAGGTGTAAGAATTGAGTTTAGCAAAAAAGGTGGGAGTATCAGGAGTGGCTCAGCCCTCTAAATTCTGTGAGGATGAGCTCTGCCCATTCCACGGGCACCTTAAAGTAAGAGGAATGTTTGTGGAAGGAACTCTTGTAAAACTTAAGGGTGCCAAATTTGGAACGGTTCAGAGAACATATACCTATTATAACAAGAAATATAAGAGATATGAGAGGAGGAAGAGTAGAATACATGTTAGAGTACCCCAATGTCTCGACTTAAAGGAGGGAGAGACTGTGCTGATTGGAGAAACCAGACCCTTAGCTAAGTCGGTCTCCTTTGTGGTTCTAGGGAAGAGGTGAGTGATGTGCCAGAAAAGATGCAGATGCTAGGCGCCAGGAAAGGTTACACCCCCGCCGTACAGCATAATACCATGGTTGTTGTGGCAGACAATAGCGGGGCCAAACTTGCTAAAATAATAGGCGTATATGGGTATAGGGGAGTATTAAGAAGAGTTCCCTTTGCCAATATTGCCGATCTGGTTATGGTTTCTGTGAGAAGGGGAACCCCAGATGTGAGGAAACAGAAGTTTAAGGCAGTGGTGATAAGACAGCATATGCCCTTTAGAAGACCTGATGGAACCTGGATGGCTTTCGAAGATAACGCGGTGGTTATAGTTAACCCTGACGGTACTCCCAAGGGATCGGAGATAAGGGGACCAGTGGCCAGGGAAGCTGCAGAAAGATGGCCCAAGATTTCCAGCCTTGCGACCATAATTGTATAGGTGAGGTTAATGGTATCCAAGCTTGTTAAGAAACAGAGGAAGCTCCTTTACAACTTACCTAAACACCTCAAGAGGAAGTCACTAACGGCTAAACTATCTGATGACCTGGCAAACCAATATGGAATCTCTAGAATTAGGGTAAGGAAGGGGGATACAGTGAAGGTGATGATGGGTACAAATGTGGGTTTTGAGGGGAAGGTTAATTCAGTAGACCTTGAAGGTTACGTTACCATAGAGGGTCTCACCAGGAAGAAGACGGATGGGACTCCAGTATTCATCAAGGTGAGCGCATCTAAGGTTCTAGTAACCAAATTGGAGATGGGAGATCCTATTAGACGTAAAAGTGTGGAGAAGAAGGCGGAACAACGGAAGCTTTTTATGAGGAAGGAGGGTCAAAGTGGTAGTTGAAAAGGTGAAGTTCTTTGGCTAGAATGGGAAAAAGCACTTATCTAACGAGGTTCGCAGCCCCTGCCTTTTCCCCATCAGGGAAAAAGGAGGCTAAGTGGTATGTGAAAGCGTCACCTGGCCCTCATCCATTGCTTAGGAGCATCCCTCTTGGATCAGTGCTTAGGGACGCCCTCAAGGTGGTATCCACCATGAGTGAGGCCAAGAAACTGCTTGCCCTGGGGAGCGTCCTTGTGGATGGAAGACCCATACGAGATCACAAATTCCCAATAGGATTAATGGACGTGATCGCTTTCCCCTCCGCTCAACAATATTTTAGGGTACTCCCTGATAATGTTAAGTATCTTAGATTTATGCCAATATCTGCTGAGGAATCGAAATATAAATATGTGAGGATTATTGGTAAGACCATGACCAACGGTTCAAAGATACAACTCAACCTGGAAGACGGCCGAAACATTAGGATACCCTTGGACAAATATAAGGCTGAACTTGAGGTGGAGACATTAACAACCATTAAGTTGAACATGGAGGATGGAACTGTGGTCGGAAAGTTCCCTCTCAGAGAGGGAGCCTATGCTGTATCTGTTGCCGGAAGAAACGTTGGTTTACATGGGTCCATAAAGGAGATAAGAAGTTCCCAATTCAAATCAAAGAGGGACTCATTGGTCACAGTGGAGAGTCAGTCCGGAGAGTCGTTCCAAACAAAGGTGATAAATATAATGTCTATTGGAGATCAAGCCCCTGATTTGAGGTTGGCCTAAATGTCGGAGCAGACGGTAATTGAAAATCCTATGAAGAAAATAAGGATAGCTAAGGTTACCGTAAATATAGGTATCGGAGAGCCCGGGGAGAGGCTTAATAGGGCTTACTCGTTGCTTGAAGAGCTGACTCACGCCAAACCTGTACTCACTAAGGCAAAAAGGAGCATTAGGGACTTTGGGGTAAGAAAGGGCACATCCATAGGTGTTAAAGTGACTCTTAGGGGGGAACAAGCCGTTGAGTTTTTGAAGAGAGCTCTCGAGGCTGTGGGAAATAAGGTAAAGGGAACCAGTTTCGACGACTACGGCAATTTCTCCTTCGGGATAGTGGAACATACGCTATTACCTGGTACACGATATGATCCAGAGGTCGGAATATTTGGGATGGATATAGCCGTGACCCTTGAGAGACCTGGTTACAGGGTGATGAGGAGGAGGAACAAACCCTCTAGGTTACCCAGAAGGCATAGGATAACAAGAGAGGAGGCCGTAGACTTCTTTAAGAAAGAGTTGGGAGTTGAGGTGTCTTAAAATGGCCAAGTATAAGCCACCCGTGGAAAGGAAGTATGGGAAGGGAGTCCAAGTGTGCCGAAGATGTGGAAGTAAGGATAGCGTCATTCAGAAGTATAACCTTTACCTATGTAGACAATGTTTTAGGGAAGTATCCTACTCAATGGGCTTCAATAGGTTGAGGTGAGAGAAAATGGTAGTCTTCAATCCAGTTGCCAATGCCTTCACATCTCTCTACAACAATGAGGCGCGGAGAAATAGAGAGGCCGTAATATCTCCAGCGTCTAAATTGATTATAAACGTCCTCAGGACAATGCAGAAGGAGGGGTACATTGGAGAAGTAGAGCAAGTGGACGATGGTAGATGGGGAAAAATTGTAGTCCAACTTCAGGGACGTATAAATAAGTGTGGTCCAATAACTCCACGTTATCCTCTTACCTACAGGGACACCATAAATCTTCCTAACTACATTAGGAAGTACCTCCCATCTAAGGAGATTGGTATAATAGTGATCTCCACTCCAAAGGGAGTGATGTCCCATAAGGAGGCTGCTAGAGTGAGGACAGGGGGGATCGCTCTAGGTTATGTATATTGAGGTGAATCATATGCAGCTCACATATCTAAAGGAGGAGCTCCAGATCCCTCAGGGAATATCAGTTTCACTTGAGGGGAAAAAGATCAGGGTAAAGGGGAGTAAGGGAGAAGTTGTTAGAGACTTTGCATTTGCCAAAGGAGTTGAAATGAAAATAAGTGGAGACAAGATAGAGTTCGAGGCCGCGTTCCTCGATAAGAGAGCCAAGGCACAATTCTACTCAGTGATAGCTCATGTGAAGAATATGTTAGTTGGTGTTACCAAAGGCTACACATATAAGTTGAAGATCCTTCAGACTCACTTCCCCATGAATGTGAAAGTGGTGAAGGACACGGTTCAGATAACTAATTTGATTGGTGAGAAAAATGTAAGGGTTGCCCCCATATTGCCGGGAGTTAAGGTCAATG
>JAFMDM010000108.1 GCA_017857195.1 Methanobacteriota archaeon | reverse complement strand
TTAAAATTATCTAGGTCTTGATTATATAGGTTTCATCCCTTGATTATCCCAATGACGAAACCTATTATGAAGGTCAATGATGAGTATGGTATGAAAGCAGATATCTGATTGGCCCTGTTCACGGCCTCCTGGGCATACATTCCAGCCATTTGAAGGAAAGCGGACACCTGTTCTGGCCTTATATATCCTACCGCCAGTAATACTATTACTAGTGCCAGTATTATTAGTCCAACGCTTATTATCTTCCTTAGGAGGAGGCCAATTAGGAGTCCTATTATGAAAGGTACGATCAGACCTAAGATCTCAGCTTCCAAAGTGGATATTGATGGCATGCTCTATCTTTCTCATCTGTAAACAAAAATTTTTTGGCAGGCCTAACTTCTAGTAACTATTGATTAAAGAGATTAAAACTTCTTTTTAGAAGATTTAGTTTAATACCTCAAAGCACCTGGCCAGGAATTCCTTAACTCTACCTTCATAAAACTTAATGTCACCTTCATCCAAGTTCCCGTCCATATAACCGTCATAGTGAAGCGTCAATGCTGCCTCCCATCCGTCCTCAATCCAATCTCCAAGAGTATCACAAAGGAGGGGAACGACTTCTCTGGCTGTCCCTCTATACCCCATATATTGAGCCAATCCCTTAAGAGCCTCGTGGACTGCCCTGTAAAGGTGCTCCGCTGCGAAGTTTGGCCTCTCCTCAGAGGACCTGCTAAGGTAATAAAGGGAAACGTCCAATCTTAGCCTTAGGGCCTTTTCCGCATCAACTCTCTGGCTTAAAGCATCCACAGATTCTTCCGGAGCTATACCCTTACCTATTTCTAGGATTACCTCCTCTAAGTCCACATAAGCGTAATTGGACTGAGTAGCTTAAAAGAGAGAACCTGAGATATTTCCCCTGTTTAGCCAGATCCACTTAGAAGCTCCATCTCCCTGGAGTAAAGGAGCCTTACCTTATCCTGTCCTATTGACCCGTATTTCGCTAGCACATTCTCCAGGGTTAATGATTGCCTTTTCACGTAAAGCTCTGAAAGAAGTCTGCTCGCGACCCTCCTTCCTTCCTGATCTAGGGAAAGAAGGATTTCCCTTATCTTTGGGTCCCTAAGCACCTCATCGTAGGAACAGGTGTCCAAGTCAATCCTCCAACAACTTCGGTATTTCGTAAGGGGACTTGGCCACAGGTATCCCCGCCCTCTTGAAGGCCTCCATTTTGCTGTTGAACGTTCCTATTCCCATGTATACCACGGCCCCCGCGTGGCCCATCCTCTTCTCCCTGGGAGCCGTCATACCGGCTATGTAGGCTACTATTTTCTTCTTTATTTGTCCCTCCTCCTTCATCTTAGCTACTCTCTCCTCCATGTCGCCCCCTATCTCGCCTATGACAACTATCTTCTCAGTTTCAGGGTCCTCATCGAATAGCTTCACTACCTTGGGCATGCCAGTCCCTATTATTGGATCTCCCCCTATTCCTACCACTGTGGACTGTCCTAGGTTTCTCACCATTTCCGCCACCTCATAGGTTAGGGTTCCAGACCTCGAGACTATCCCTATTTTACCTCTGGTGAATGCCCTGGGCGGCAGGATACCTAACAGTGACCTCTCCGGAGCAATTAGACCGGGACAATTGGGACCAACGATCATTGTCCCCCTACTTTCAGCGTATTTCACGAACCTTGCCGTATCCATCACTGGAATGTGTTCGGTTATGACCACCACCAGCTTTAGTCCAGCATCTACAGCCTCGTAAACTGCGTCAGCGGCGAACTTGGCGGGAACGAATATGACACTAGCCTCAGCTTCATGCTCCTTCACTGCATCCTGCACTGTATCATAAACTGGGATCCCCGCCAAGGAGGTGCCTCCCTTTCCAGGGGTCACTCCAGCCACCACCTTGGTCCCGTAGGACTTCATCCTCTGGGCATGGAAGGAGCCCTCCTTCCCGGTGATCCCTTGAACTATTACCCTAGTACTTGAATTCACGATCGTATCGCATCCCTCACCGCGCTCAATGCGTCGGCGTAAGCCTTTATACCGTTTTCTCGTAATATTTTGTGGCCCTCCTCCTCGTTGGTTCCCACTAACCTCACGAACATCGGTTTCTTCACCACCTTCATTGCGTCCACTATCCCCGCGGCTACCTCGTCACATCTGGTTATTCCTCCGAATATGTTCACAACTATTTTCTTCACCTTGCTGTTCTGTCCCACCTTTAGGACACACTCCCTCACTCTCTCCCTGTTTGCTCCTCCACCAACGTCGTAGAAGTCAGCCGGCTCTCCACCCTCAAGCTTAACCATATCCATTGTGGCCATGGTCAATCCTGCCCCGTTTCCGATTATGCCCACATCTCCGTCAAGCTCCACGTAGCTGTCCGCCACGTATTGCCTGGACAATTTACTTACAATCTCCTGATGTCTGAATAGTGCATTGTCCTCCAGTATCACCTTTGAATCTAAGGCGATCACACCCTGATCCGTAACTGCCAAGGGGTTTATCTCGGCCAGCTCCGCCTCATACTCCACCACCAATCTGTATAACCCTTTCACCACCGCTTCCAAACCTTTAACGTTCAAATACTTCTCTATGTTGGTGACATCGAAAGATCTCACTCCCCTTTCGAGGGGTATCTGAAATATTCTGACGTTCTTGGATTCCTCAACGTCTATCCCTCCCTCTGGAGAGGCCACTATTATGGGCTCTCCGCTTCTTCTGTCCAACATCGCGGATATGTAAACCTCTCCCTTATGGGGTATGAATTCCTCAACTAGGAAAGTCTCTACACCCTGTCCCTTGAGGTCCCTAATGGCACCATTGACGTCCTCAGTTACCTTTACTAGCCCCCTCTTTCCTCTGGCTCCTTCAAGGAGCTGTGACTTGACTACTGCCTTACCGTTCCATTGGACGGGGCCCTGCGTCACAACCCCCTTGGGTACGGGGATACCCACCTCTCGAAAAAGTTGCTTACCTTCATATTCAAAAAGTTTCAATTACACCACCTTTTCGTTTATGAGGTCGTCTATTAAGGTGGTGAACTTCCCCTCATGCACTATCTTCTCGTTAGCTGGAACCGTGTTCTTATAGCTTGGAGCGTTGGAGGCTATCCTTTCCTCGTAGGTGGGGACAAGCTCGTTCTGGTAGAATATACCAAGGGGTATGCGGTCCCCCCATTCGTAGGACCTGGCTATCCCCTTGGTCATCTTCTCCACAGTCTCACCTGGTTCCTTCACAACTGGATCAAGGTCTGTCATCTTGTATATTCTCTTCTCGTACCACTCCTTGGTGTTAATATCGTTGTAAGTGGGGCAGGGTTGTAGTACATCTAAGAATGCCGATCCCTTGTGTTTTATGGCAGCCTTTATGATGTCCTTGAGGAACTTAACGTCGTAGGAGTACCCTCTGGCAACGAAGGTATATCCAGCCGCTATTGCCATGGCAATTGGATTTATGGCATCGTTAATGTTTGGCCTCGGTAAGGACTTCGGCTTTTCTCCTCTTTTCAAGGTTGGTGCGGCCTGACCCTTGGTTAAGCCGTATACCATATTATCGTGGAGTATCACCGTTATGTCCGTATTTCTCCTTCCAGCGTTCACGAAGTGCCCTGCACCTATACCAAGCTGGTCGCCGTCACCACCGTTAACTATCACCTCAAGTTCTGGGTTGGCCAACTTCACGCCAGTTGCGAAAGCCAGTGCCCTACCGTGAAGGGTGTGCACACCAGACACCGGTAACCTCATGAAGTGTGGTATCTTCCCTGAGCATCCTATGCCTGAGACCAGGACCACTTTCTTTAGGTCAAGGCCCAGCTCCTTTATGGCCATTTCCTCTGCGCTCAGTATTCCGAAGTCCCCACAACCGGGGCACCAATCGTTCCACTCAGGTTTCCTAAGCGCCTGCATCTAGGATCACCTTCTTCTCGTTCCTCTCAAGTATTAGCTTTATCGACCTGTACACCTCGTCCCTGGTTATGGGTCTACCGTTCCACTTCAGCACATGATTCGTCGCTTCTATGCCAGTGTGCTCCTTCACCACTGAGGCAGCCTGACCAGTGTAGCTGTTCTCTATATTGATTATTTTACTCTTACCTGACAGGAGCTTCGTGACGTATCTGGTGGGGAACGGACTGAACATCCTTAGCTGAACCAATTGAACCCTTATTCCATCCTTCTCCAGCATCTCCATGGCGTCCAGTACAGCACCCTTTGGACTTCCCCAGGTCAATATAACGTTCTCAGAGTCCCCGAACACGCTCACCCTCTGAGTTTCAGGGATTTCGGCATCAGCTGTCTCTAACTTCTTCATTCTCTTCGCATACATGGCTATTCTGTTTGAGGAAGCCTCCGATATGTGTCCCTCCTCGTTGTGCTCGTCTCCTGTGTAGTACATGTGAGCCCTTCCAAGGAAGGCCCTAGGGGAAATGCCGTCCTCCGCCAGTTTGAACCTCAGGTAGTTCTCCCCACCCTCAACTATCTTACCCCTGTCCCCTGGTATGTGAGAGTAGTCCAACTCCTTTACGTCCACTGTGGTATAGGCGTTAGCTAGGCCTTTCTCAATCAAATGTATCACGGGAGTCTGATACCTTTCCGCCAAGTTGAACGCCCATATGGCGTCCTTGAATACCTCAACGTGATCTCCTGATGCTATGACTATCCTGGGGAATTCACCGTGTCCCACGTTCAGGGCGAACTTAAGGTCAGATTGCCCACTTCTGGTTGGCAACCCTGTGGAAGGTGCCCCTCTTATGTAGTAGGTGATCACCACTGGTACTTCGTCCATTCCAGCCCAGCCTATCCCTTCTGCCATCAACGAGAATCCTGGTCCTGAGGTGGCTGTGGCTGCCCTAACTCCTGTAAGTGCCGCACCTATTGCCATATTTACGGCCGCAAGCTCGTCCTCGGTCTGGACCACAACAATCGGGCTCCTCTTCTTGTCTCCAGTATCAGGGTCAATGGTGAGAACCTCCTGGTGGGCCTCAATGTAGGTGCTTTCGTCACTGGCTGGAGTGATCGGGTAGTAGGTTTGGAACCTGAGCCCCGCAGCTATCTTGCCCATGGCTGACGCCGTGTTTCCGTCTATCTGAACCCTCTTGTCGACTGGAAGTTCCTTCATGTCATAGGCGGGCTTCACGTAGCTCATCGCCATCTTGGCGCCTATGGTGTTCATCTTACTGTATAGCTCGTTTCTGAAGCTCCTGGAGATGCTCTGCATCAGATATTCTTCCTTTAGTCCCAATAGCCCGTAAGAGGCCGCAACCGCTGCTATGTTCTTGACCCTCTCCACCACGGACAGGGCCACCTTGAGCTGGAAGGCCACGTCCCTGGCGATCTGATCGTAGTCTATTGGTATTACCTGTACTCCCTTCTCGGCCGCGAACTTAACCGCTGCCGAGATCGTGTTGCCGTAGCTTCCCAGTCTCCTTGAAATTTCCTCCACCAGCTCTGGCTCAATACTCTGAACGGTATCTATCTTGGTGTTTTCAAGGCCCTTATTATATATCAAGTGGCCCTTCACTTCGTGGAAGTGCTGGAAAACAGTCTCAGCGTCGAAGGTTGTGAGTATGTCAACCTTCTCCGAGAGACTGTGTTTCGGTTTATCACTGATGGTAAGGTTGAAGTAGCTGTGCCTTCCCTTAATGTTGGAGTAGTATTCCCTGTTGCCGAAGAGGTAGTATCCGGCTTTTCCTAAAGTGTTTCCGAAAAGGTTAGCCGCTGTGTCGACTCCAGAACCCTGGGCACCACCTATCATCCATGTTAATATCATGGTTATCTATGGAGCCGATCGTGAACTAAAGTTAAAAGTGTTCCCTCACTGTTGTTATAATTCATATATCAGTTATAAAAAACTTATACATTAAGCTGGA
>JAFMDM010000107.1 GCA_017857195.1 Methanobacteriota archaeon | reverse complement strand
AAAAATAGACGAGCTTGTCTGACTTGCCACAGCTTAAAAGATGGATACCAATAGTTAGCACATGAAGGCCGTAATAAAGGCTGAGCTGGTAGTGGATCCTAACTACGCCCTTAGCGATGGCTTTGTTGGAGTGGATGGGAACAACGTAGTTTACATAGGTAAGCAAGAGCCTGAGGGTTTCGATGACGCTGAGCTCGTAGTAGGTGGGGAAGGAAGACTCCTACGCCCAGGATTCACGGCCTTTGAAATATATCCCGTCCTGTTCCCGTTTAGGTACAGGATCCCCACCGGGAAAGTTAATGTTAATGTTGTCACGAGCAGCATGAGCAGAACCGATGCCTTCTACTTTTCACTCATGGCAGGGTATAAGCTTCTACGAGAGGGTGTGACTACGGCAGTGATCGATGGACCTTTCATAGATCAGGCTGGGAGGGCTCTCAGATCCTTGGGTTTGAGGGTGGTGCTGGTGGCGCATGTAGGATGCGAGAGGGAGGAGTGGGGAACTTACTCCTCACTGAGGGAGAGGTGGAGCTCGGACGGAACATCCATAGCGGTTAAAGTATGTGGACAGAGGGAACTGAGGGAGTCAGCTGAGCTTGCGGCAAGTGAAAATCATACATTATTGGTAAGTAGGGAAGTGGAGTTGAGAGAAATCAACGTTTCTGGCAGAAGAACTGTGGCTCTAGGAGGAGGATCCAGGGGCGACATAGACTTCATAAAATCAAAGGGATTGGGAATTACTTTCGTACCTTCATACGAAGTATATAGATTCTCCCTAGGTGAACTCAAGCCGTCCATATCAATAGAGTCCAGTCCACAGATTAGTGCCCTCCACGAAGCCTCAGTTGCCATATCCAGGTATCTCCTAAAGGTGGATGAGGCCTTCAACTCTTTGACCAGTTGGGGGTATGAACAGTTGGGAGTAAAGGGGGGCGTGATAGAGCAGGGCAAGCTAGCCGATCTGGTTGTGGTGAACCTAGGAGAGTACATGAGATACCCGCTTGACACGAAGGCTCCCAGGGAGACTGCCATATTCTCAGAATCCGATGCGGAGACCGTGCTTGTGGGAGGAGAGGTGGTTATGGACGGTGGTGTACCGATAGGTGGAGACCCAGGCGACCTGGAAAAAGCTGAGGAAAGGATGAGAGAGTTTGGAAGGAAGTGACACTGAAGGGATAAAGTCCTTAGGACTTTGGAAACGTGTAGAGGTTTTAGGGGATGTCGGGATAATCAGCCTTCCCTTTCAGTACGACGAGAAGAAGGCTAGGGAGCTCGCTCAACGTTTGATGAAACAGATGAGGTTAAGATCAATCTGGGGAAGACTAAGGGGAACTGAAGGAGAGCATAGGTTAGGCAACTACGTTCATTTGGCGGGAGAGAAAAGATCCGAAGTAATATACAAAGAGAACGGATGTACGTTCTTCTTGGACTTCCGAAAGGTCTTCTTTTCTCAGACCCTATCATTCGAACACTTGAGAGTTGCCAGGGAAGTGAGAAGGGGAGAAATTATAGTTAACATGTTCTCAGGCTATGGCCCTTTCTCAATACTGGCTGCAAAGTTAGGGGATGCAAGTGTAGTTTACTCATTTGACATAAATCCTTACGGTTATTATTACATGCACATAAACAGATGGATAAATCGTACACCTCAAGTTATTCCTATCCTTCGGGACTCCCTGGGCAGGGTGAGAGAAATAAGAGAGGCGGACAGAATAATTGCGCCCTTGCCAGAAAGATGGAGGAACGCCTGGGAGGTTATAGTCAAAAACGCGAGGAAAGGAGTCATGGTGAATCTCTATGTAGAGGTTCAGGTAGAACGGGAGGAGGATCCTCTTCAGAAAGCCTCACTTATGATACCAGGAGGAAAATATAGGGTAGTACGAAGCTTGAAACCTTCCCTTTACCACGTAGCGGTGGACATACAGTTGTGAGTTGGGCCAAGATTTAAAAATGATATCAAAGCTAATAAATTATTAGGATGAGTGAGGATCCCTTTGAACTTGTACTGGGGTTTAACGCCTCACAGAGGAAAAGGATGAATCTGGGAAGGCATGTCCTAAGGTTTAGCAGGAGAAGACGTGGTGATGAGTACTTCTACATGGTTGAACTTAGCACAGAGGGAACGGTGGAGAACATAGGGGTGTTCACAGAGTACGCTCCGGCCGTCAGGTATGCGGGAAAGATAGTGAAATCAATAATGTATGATTAGGTAGTGTGGTATATGTTTTGAGGTGTTACCGTCCATAGAGTCGGTGGCGTTTTTAATCCTCCAATTACAACGAAGGAAGAGGATGTAATTTGTCATCGGACCAAATAATGGAGCTGCTGAAGACTGGAAAAATAGACTATGTAAGGGTATTCATGGTCGATACCTTAGGTAACGTAAGGGGAAGATCCCTGCGTCGCATGGAATTTGAGAGGGCCATAGATATGGGAGTTAACTATCCTGAATCCATCCTTTACTTGGATCTCTGGGATAGGCCAGCAAGGAGGAACTTTGATGACGTAATAGCTCACCCAGACCTCTCCACCTTCATGACCTTTCCCTATTTGGAGAGGACAGGGGTGGTGCTCTCAACCATCACTGACGGAACTGGAATACCTTCTGTGCTCTGTGTGAGGACTGTGCTTAAGAAGGCGTTATCTAAGCTGGAGAATTTAGGTAATAGACTTACGGTACTGTTCGAACCCACTTTTTATGTATTGAAGGATAACAGACCTGCGGATTCGAGCAGGGCTTTCTCAGCGGAGGGTCTTCTTGTTGAGCAGGACTTCCTCAAGGAGGTAGTGAAGTATCTTGAGGAGATGGAGGAACCAGTACAGAGGTTAAACAAATATTTCGGACAGGGGCAATATGAAATTACATTTTCACCTGCTGAGGGTATAAGGGCGGCAGACTTCCTTACTGCCGCAAAGGAAGTGATAAGGGACATCGCACTTATGCATGGACTTAGGGCAACTTTCATGCCAAAACCTTTCTCCGATCTCCCCGCTAACGTTCTTCACATCTACTTCTCCCTAACGGATAAGGAAGGTAAAAACATCACTACGGACCAGAACGGCCAACCGTCTAAACTTGCTAAGAGTTTCCTGGCCGGCATTCAGACTCATCTGGGCTCCCTCACCGCCTTGGCGCTACCTACCATTAACTCCTACAGGAGGTTGAGGGAAGAACGTTCGCCAGTGATTGCGGCTGCAGGGAGAGAGCGTAGATTCCTCTTAAGGTTCCCATCTACATTCAAGGATAACTCCATGCTGGAGTTCAGGTTAGCAGACACTGCGGCCAACCCATACCTCCTTCTCAGTGGGATGCTCTATGCAGGAATGGAGGGGGTGGAGAAGGAAATGGAGCTAATGGAGGGGGTGGAGAGCGAAGATGTGCCAACGAACCTGGAGGAGGCCTTACGGAGACTCTCCAATGATAGACTAATGAGGGAAGCCTTGGGCGAGGAATTGGTCTCACTTTATGTGGAATTGAAGGAGAGGGAAGTGAGGGAGTTTGAACGAGAGGTCACCCAGTGGGAGAGGGACACATACCTTAGACTCTAGGAATCATCGATTCCTCCCAGAGAGCCCTGAGTCCCTCCACGTCCACCTCCTCCTTAACCCTTCGGCTTAGAAATTCTATCTGAGTCTTCACTTCATCCTCTAGCGAAGAGGCCCATATCCTTAGTCCGAACTCCTTGACGGCGTTTCTGCCAAACTCGGAGTATAGTGAACCATGGACGCTGAGGGCCATGATTTGACCCTCATAGGCACCGTCTTTAGCGTCATCAAGATCTAGCAGAGGGGAAGTGGAATGGTATATAATACTCCCCCTTCTTACTTCATACCCTGTGACCTCACCAAAAGGCCCCCTTCCTCTGACCAGCTTAACCCTCTTCTTCTTGTCGTAAATAACATCCACGTCTAGCAAACCCAATCCATCAAATTGAGATACTGGAGACTCTAGTCCATAAGGATCCACTAATTTCCTTCCCAACATTTGGAAACCACCACATATGGCTAAAACTGGCTTACTCTTTATGACATCTGAGAAGCCTCTTTCAATCAGCCACTTCAGACTCGCGTAACTGCTCTTGGTTCCTGGAAGGATGATTAAGTCAGACGTCTTGGCCTGGGATGGCTTTCTCACGAACCTTACAGAGGCGTTGGATTTTGATAGAGCCTGAAACTCATTGAAGTTACTCATGTATGGATATGACACTATGGAAACATTGAAGCTACCATCACCGAATTCCTTTACGTTCATGGAATCCTCAGCCATGATATCAAAATCGTCAGCATAGGGTATTGTACCAAAATGCTTCATGCCCGTCTTCTCGCTTAGCCAATCTATTGCTGGCTGCAGGAGCACGGGATCTCCCCTGAACTTATTTATTATGAATCCCTTGAGTTGGTCCCTAAGTGAGGGAGGAAACATGGAGTAGGCCCCATAGGCTGAGGCAAATGCTCCTCCCCTGTCTATATCGAGAACAAGTACTATCGGGAGCTTAAGCTCCTTAGCCATCAGAAAACCGGATAGATCCCTATCCATAAAGTTAGGTTCGGCTATTCCTCCCGCCCCTTCAATGACGGAGGTATCTCTAACAGACTCCCTTACATAGGTCCACGCCTTACTAACCCAGTCATAGTAGCCTCCTGGCTTAAAGAGACCAATGCTCGAGCCCATAAGCACAACCTCCACTCCCCCAGGAGAGGGCTTAAGTAGAACTGGGTTGTGGATCCTTTCTGGGGACAAGCCTGATCCCATGGCCTGATAGGCCTGGATAAATGAGATCTCCCCTCCATCTTTTGTGGGGTAACTGTTAAGCGACATGTTCTGGGCCTTGAACGGGGTTCCATGAAATAACTTGACCAGAGCCGCGGTAACCATAGACTTGCCTGAATCACTCATCGTAGAAGCTAAAATCAGGGCCACTTCCACCTATCTGTGAGGAGGGAAAATAAGGCTTGGAGAGCAATATCCTCGCTACTGGCGTTTTACACCACAATCCCAGCCAATGGAGAGTTGGATGAGGCGGCAAG
The DNA here is from genome assembly GCA_017857195.1 of Methanobacteriota archaeon. Classification (GTDB taxonomy): domain Archaea; phylum Thermoproteota; class Thermoprotei_A; order Sulfolobales; family Sulfolobaceae; genus Sulfodiicoccus. The sequence continues at coordinate 855 of JAFMDM010000107.1, read as the reverse complement.
ATGGTCCTTCCTGGCCCCCGCTATAATTGGGGGGTTAGAAGGACTCCTCCTCTACGGTGTTCTGCTGGCAGGGTGGTGGATCGTGGGGCCGCTGGCGGGACTCTTCGTGATAGCTGGTGCGGAACTGATCAGAGGGTTCCATCACCTAGACGGATTATTGGACGTAGGAGACGCGATTATGGTGAGGGATAGGGAGAGAAGGAGGAAGGCACTTAAGGACGTACAGATAGGAGCAGGTGCGATAGGCTTTCTTCTGATATACCTGAGTATAGCCTTACCTTCGGTTCTCGTCCTCCGTCCCTCAATCTACTTCCTTGCAGTGTTGGTCGCGGCGTCCATTTGCTCCAGATCCCTTGGGTTACTATTGTTGGCATTGGTCAAACCGATGGAAGGCAGTGTTCTGGGCGCTAGGTTTTCCCTTGAGCTTAGTGGGAAAAAGTTTGTGTTACTGGGACAGTCAATACCGCTGCTGACCTCCCCTGCAGCAGCTGGAGTATTCGCGGCAACCCTGTTACTTTGGGTGGTAGTAAGTAAGAGATCTCTGGGAGGGTCCTCTGGAGACGTGGTGGGTGCCGCAATCACCATCTCCTTTCCTCTCTTAATTTTGGCAGAGGTAAAGTGGCCATGGTTCTGGTATTTGCGTTAGCTATCCTCCTGGACCTAATGTTGGGAGAGCCACCCCTCCTCATTCATCCAGTGGTGTGGACTGGAAGGTTAGCTGCTAAGGTAACCAAACCCTTCGGCTCCAAGTGGCATGGAGCGTTTGTTTGGTGTTTAAGCGTGATCCCGATGGAGATTGGACTTCTCCTCTTAGTGAGGACAAGCTACCTATATTTGCCGTTAGGGATTATTTTG
>JAFMDM010000106.1 GCA_017857195.1 Methanobacteriota archaeon | reverse complement strand
GTGCTCGCTGGCATCTTAGCTAATTCATCCAGACCATTTGCTAAACTTAGGAGCCTAGCACCTAGGGACGAATCAACTAAGGCTGTCACATTAGGTGCTACCTCTCTCATTACAGAGTCCACATATTCGTTTAACTCATCCCTAATTTCAAACAGTCTAAGCATGGTATTGGAGAGTGAAGTCAAGGCCCTGATGTCTGCCTCAGATAGCTCAGCTCCTATGCTCCTCTTAGCAACATCCACTATCCTTGTAGCCCTCTGCTCCTGAAGACCCAAGTCGACCAAATCCTCTTTACTGGTTATGGCATCCCTATATCCAAACCTACTAACTATGGAAGCGTACTGGCGATGATCCTCGAGCATTTTATCCAGCTCAGGAAAATGAACGCTGTACCACTCTCTCAATCTTTCCGAGAAAAGGTTAATGGTCTTGTCAATGTCATCCATGGCCCTTACTGCCTGGATGGCAAGAAGGTCCCTTCTCTGTGCTGCTTTCCTTAACTTCCTACGAGTAAGCTCCAAAGAGAGTTGGTGGAGGTAGTCGTATAACTCCTGCTCAGAAGAGATGAAATTAGTAGATAATGCTATGGACGCCATGGAGGCCCTAAAGGCCTTTGCCCCAGGATGTTGGGCAATGGAGGCCGTCTTAACTCCAGTTAGTCCCTGAAGCCTTGGGACTTCCCTCTCATCCTCAACAATTACTTCCTCAGGCTTCAATTTCTTCACTAACTCAAGTGCTGACGGCAAGGGCTCACCCTCCTCATTCTCCAGGAGGTAGTCAATAACCTTACTTACCTCACGCGGATTGTGGGCATAGTCCACTAGCTCTCCGCGTTCATCAAAGGCGAACGTGCCAATGGCATGCTCGACGAGGTATATCTTCATCGTGCTCAGTCCGACTAAATGCTTTTAAGTTATAACCTTTAATGGATGTAGATAACATGCCGTCTCACGGCTCATTAACTAAGGCAGGAAAGGTAAGAAGCCAAACTCCAAAGATCCAGGCAAAGGAGAAACATAAAGAGGTTCCCAGGGTAAGAAATAGAGAAGAGTTCGAAAAAAGATCCAGGCCTGCTGCTAAGGTAGAGGCTAGATCTAGATAGCTTTTTTCCCTAGGTCATTGTTAATTCTATGGTGGAGAGCTACAGAGGAAAGGCTCTGAACTTACTTTCTAAGTACGGAGCTGAGGAAGGAGACGAGCTTGTTGTAACCCTCGATGTGATGGAGCTACGCGGTAAGTTAATGCCATCCTATTCTGAGGACGAATCCATCATAATTCTTAAGCTAGAGAACGGATACAACGTTGGGATAAGTTCTGAAAAAATAAGAGGGCTTAGGATACTTCACAAAAGACCGATTAAGCAGGAGAGGACTCAGCCTACTAACCAGAAAATAGGGGAGGTCAAAATAATAAGTACAGGCGGTACCATAGCGAGCAAGGTAGAATATGAAACGGGAGCAGTAAGGCCGGCTCTATCCACTGATGAAATTCTTCAGTTCGTGCCAGAAATGAAGGAAGTAGCCGATGTATCCGCGGAAGTGCTTTTCTCCATACTAAGTGAGGAGATGAAGCCAGACTATTGGGTAAAGATAGCCGAGGCCGTGAAGAAGGCCCTAGATCAGGGAGCAAGGGGAGTAGTGGTCGCCCATGGCACTGATACAATGGCCTATACTGCTGCTGCTCTCAGTTTCTCCCTTCCAAAGTTATCAGGACCAGTGGTAATGGTAGGATCCCAGAGAAGTAGTGACAGGCCTAGCAGTGACTCCGCCATTAATCTCATGAGTTCTATTTTCCTTGCTAAGGGTAGTGATTTTGGAGAAGTGGTAGTTAACATGCACGGGGAAAGTTCAGACACCTATACTTTGGCCCACAGGGGAGTTAGAGTGAGGAAGATGCACACGAGTCGAAGGGACGCCTTTCAGAGCGTTAATGACCTCCCACTGGCTAAAGTATGGTGGAATGAGAGGAAAATAGAGATTTTACAGAAGGACGTTAGGATGAGGGAAGACAATACGGAAATTAATACTGGATTTGAAGATAGGGTCTTCCTTCTCAAGTACTGGCCAGGTATGAGACCAGAGATAATAGACCATTTGATATCAAGTGGTATAAGAGGAATAATAGTGGAAGGTACTGGGCTTGGACATACATCTAGGGAATTCGCTCCATACTTCAAGAGAGCAACTAAGGAGGGCATATTTGTAGGAATGACATCTCAATGTATATTTGGAAGGGTTAACATGAACGTCTACAACACCGGTAGGACTCTGATGGAGGCTGGGGTCATGCCTCTAGAAGACATACTATCGGAGATAGCAATTGTGAAGTTAATGTGGATATTAAGAAGGGAGACTGACCCTACCAAGGTGAGGCAATTGATGGCTACTAACCTCAGGGGAGAGATAGGTTCAAGGCAAACCATCTCAACCTACCCAAGGTGGTACCATGGCTGATCCTGACCTTAAAGAGATAGGATTGATGGTAGGTCTCGAGGTCCATCAGCAACTCAACACCAGAGCTAAGTTGTTCTGCGGTTGTCCAACAACCATACAGGGAGGGGAAGGGCATAAACTGCAGAGATATCTAAGGCCATCCATGAGTGAATTGGGTGAGGTTGATACTGCAGCTCTCTTTGAATGGAGCCGGGGAACGAGATTTACCTATATCGCCCCTGAGGGGTGTTCCTGCCTGGTGGAAGCAGATGAGGAGCCTCCTCATGGATTGAACAGAGAAGCCCTGGATGTAGGTATAGCAGTCTCCATGGCCTTAGGGTCATCCATAGTTGATGAGATCTATACGATGCGAAAGATAGTCATAGATGGCTCCAATACCACTGGCTTTCAACGGACAGCGCTAGTTAGTTTGGGGGGTAGAATAATTGATGAGGAAGGGGAAGTGGGAATACTATCGATCACCATAGAGGAGGACGCTGCAAGGAGACTGGAGGAGGATAGAACGTTTTCCTTGGATAGATTGGGAGTTCCTCTAATCGAGATATCTACAGCACCGGATATACACACTCCAGAACAGGCGGAGAGGGTAGCTAAGAGGATAGGCCAACTACTAAGGCTCACTGGGAAGGCAAAGAGAGGACTTGGATCAATAAGACAGGATCTGAACATCTCCATTAGAGGAGGAACTAAGGTTGAGGTAAAGGGTGTACAAGAACTGGAGCTAATACCCAAAGTAGTGAGGAACGAGGCAATAAGGCAGATGGGACTCCTTGAAATTAGGAGGGAACTTGAACGTAGAGGAGTATCTGAGGAAATGATCAATTTTCAGAGTAAGGGGGTTGACCTGAGCGAGGCGTTAAGGGAAAGCAGTAACAAACTGATTTCCGCCCAGTTGAGGCAAGGTGGCGTAGTGATGGGAATGAAGGCACCTAAATTCGGTGGATTATTAGGGAAGGAGCTTGGACCTAATAGAAGACTAGGAACAGAGTTAGCTGACTATATAAGGAGCTTTGTAGGCTTAGGAGGTCTATTCCACTCAGACGAATTACCAAAGTACGGTATAACGGCGGAGGAAGTGGAAAGAGTGAGAAAGATACTTACAGCGGAGGAGGAAGATGGATTCGTCATATTGGTGGGAAAAAGAGAGAAGGTGGAGAACGGATTAGAGGTGGTGAAGGCTAGACTGATTCAATGTTTAAAAGGAGTGCCTAAGGAGACCAGGGGAGCAAACGATGATGGTACAACAAGGTTCCTAAGGCCACAGCCAGGATCCGCCAGAATGTACCCTGAAACTGATGTTCCCCCAGTTAGGCTAAGTATTGTTGACATGGAAAGGGCTAGACTATTGGTACCAGAGGAGCCTGAAGTTAAACTGAAGAAGTTGTTGAAGTTGGGGCTTAACGAGGAGTTGTCTAGGATAATGCTGAATAGTATTCACTTAGATCTATTCGAAGAGTTAGTGGCGAAGTATCATCCTAAAGTTCCAGCAACGTTGATCGCAACCACAATGGAGAACACTCTGAAATACATCAAAAGTAAGGGGGGAGATACTTCCAGAATAACAGATGAGGTGATCGAGGAGGTCATGAGAGCTGTATTTGAAGATACTGTGACTAAGGACTCAATTCCAGAGATATTGCTTGAGGTGGCTCAGAGCAAACTATCCGTAAACGAGGCAATAAAGAAGTTCTCCAGGTTAAACGAGGATGAAGTGACGAGAATAGTTCGTACGGCCGTGGAGAAACTGGACAACATATCAGACGAGAGGAGGGCATTTAATATAGCCATGGGAAATGCCATGGAAGTTCTCAGAGGCAAGGTAGATGGAAAGAAGGTTGCAGAGGCGGTTAGAAGAGAGATAGAGAAAAGGAGAGAAAAGGATAAAGCTAGAGGATAGACATCACCTTGCCGTCGATGATTGCAAGGCATTTGTCTGATGGTTGATGAACTTGACCGCTGATGACGGTCTCAGGAGAGCGCATATAGAGCTAACTCCAAAGGTGCCACAAGAGCGGATCAGTGTAGTGGAATTAAAGGACGAAGATCTGAATGTAGAGCAACTGCCACTTCTATTAACACATCTCTCTCCCGCCGAAGTTAGATGGGAAAAAGGCGGAGAGCTAATTGGCCCCGACGGAAGTAAGGTTAAGGTAGTGGGAAAGGGTAATTACTCAATAAGAACTCCTATATACAAGTCTCAAATTCCGTGGATTCCACATTCTATACATAGAGAATATATTAGGGCCCTGATATTGGATCTTCTTCCTTGTAGAGAAGGAAGTGCACTTCTCAATCCGAGTCCCTGGAGAAGACGATGGATCTTCGATAAAGAGAAAGTTGTGATGGAGTCTGGAGAGATAAACTTAAGGCCCAAGAGAGCGGATCATGATATAGAGTTCCGCGAAGGGACTATTGAATTAGAGACGCATTTTTATAATCCCTTAGTATATTATCAAAATCCGCTTTATGTTAACTGGGACACTGAGATCAAAGGATCTTCAGTATGGTTTTCCTTAGAACTGGATGGAGCCTATGGATTTGCTTCGTCTAAGCCAATAACGTTAAAACTAGAACCTGGATTTGCCAGAGTTCAATCCCTGGGGCAAATTGCTAGCTTGAGAGGCGTAAATTGGAGTGAGATGAAGTTACATCGTCTAAGTTTCGATATGTCCAATCCTCTAATCGAATTGGAATGTGCTCCTCTGGTTCCTTTATCCTTATACAGACTGGAACCGTCCACCATACTCCCTCTGCAGTTGCATTACGAGAAGGAAGAGCTTACATTGGGTTTTCTAAACCTCAGCGAGACTCCTGTCATGGGTAGACTCATACTGGCCGGAAGAATCCTGGAAGCTTGGACTGTGAGACCAGATGGTTCCAAAATGGATCAGTTATTTCCTGAACTAGATACGTTAAGAATCCCCATGAGAAGGTGGGGCGTGGTATTTGTCAAAATGAAAGTCAGGAAACTACTCTCGCCTTTACTAAAGAAGTATCAAGTGACTTAACGCGTCCTAACTTCATCGTAGAAACAACTACCTATAGAACGTCCTCCCTTCCTTAAATAGACCTTGCTCTCAGAACAGAGCATGCAGTAGTAGTCCGTTATATCTCCTTTCCTTTTCTCTAATAGCTCCAGCATTTCATCTATCATCTGAGATATGTGAGGGTCAGCTTCCAACATATCCTTCATGTAGGTTCCTCTCCTATTCCTAACGTAATTCTGCACGGCCGCCGGCGTGATCCCAAGCAATTTAGCGGTTTTATATATGGTGAAACCCTTTTCTTTCACCAGCCTTTCGGCTAAGACACAGCGTATAGCAGGCAATATCTCCCTAGCCGCAACCTCGCATGGAAGCACGTAAGACAACCTTAATCCCTAGTATCACATTATATGAGAGAGGAGAACTATAAAAGCAGTTTATATAAAAATGGACCGAGGTTATGGTTAAAGGTCGCAGGTGGTGCAACCTCCACTATAAGTCTCAGA
>JAFMDM010000105.1 GCA_017857195.1 Methanobacteriota archaeon | reverse complement strand
AAATCTCCATCGCGAGGTGGAGATGCCCCGTCCGTGAGGGCGGGGTAGTTCACGATAGTTAAGGATACCTTAACCGTTCACGGTGGACTGGCCAGATTTCAGGGTGATACCTATCACTACTCAAATACGCTCTACGATAGCAGTGGCCCATACCCACCATGGATCATAACGACTCTCTTCGAAGCAGCTTATTATGAGGAGACCGGTCGTAACTCTCAGGCGCTGGGATTACTCTATTGGGCATACGACCACTCTCAGAAGGGTCTTCTACCTGAGGCCCTGGATCCAAACTCTGGACTCCCTCTGCCCACGACCTCACCACTAACCTGGTCCTCGGCAATGTTCGTCATGGCGTCCCTGGCGCTGGGAAGGTCGGATAATATATCGCTGATTTACTTGATTCCCCCCCATTCTCGTAATAGTCCTCCTCTTATTATGGTTGGGAAAAAGGAGAAACGAATACAAATTTAAGGAGGCACATTCTCCCTCTCAATCATGAGTTGGGACCCTGGCGGTGCTAAGCGTGGAGGGAAGGTGTATCTAATCCTTAGATTCCTGAGGATAGAGCAGGTTTTATTCAGTTTACCCATGGCCTACATGGGTGCCTTCCTGGCCATAAGGGGAATACCAAGTCTCAGGGTCCTCCTGCTCACTTTCTCGGCCCTCTTCTTCCTTAGGATGGCGGGGATGACCATGGACAACTTGGCTGACAGGGAGATAGACGCGGCCAATCCCAGGACAAGGAGTAGACCACTGGTCACTGGGGCCATCACGATCAGGGAGGCATGGACCATGATAGTTGTGGGAATGGTTGGCTTCTTCATTTCGGCCTACTTCGTAAATGTGTGGGCCCTTCTCTTCTCTCCCCTTGTTGGGGCGATCGTGTTGAGCTATCCGTTCATGAAGAGGTTTACATCGTTCGCCAACTATCATCTTGCCACAATACAGGGCCTGGCGGTTTTCAGCGGTGCAATAGCGAGCGACGGAGTCAAGTTTCATTCCATCGCACAGGTGGTGTCAAACGTCCCTTGGTTGTTCGTGGTCTCCACAATACTATGGGCGGTTGGTTTTGACCTCTACAACCACATCCCCGACGCAAAGTTCGACAAGGAGATGGGGCTTCATAGCTTCGCCGTCTTGCTTGGGCCATCAGCCCTCAAGTTCGCTGGGATAAATCAGTTGGCTTCCGTGTCGTTGGCGGTGGCGGGAGATCTGGCGTACTCCCTGGGACCCATATCCTATGCTGCCACCTTCCTCCACGGTTTGGTAATGTTGATGGCCTACTACCTTGCCTCGAGGGGTGACTTTGGGAGGGCATTCTACTATAACATTTACTCCTCAGTGATCTTGGGCCTGGGTGTAATTTTGAACGTAATTCTAATTTAGACCTAGACAAACGATGATTTGTCTCATCTGTCCAACGGATCCGAGGCCTCTCCTTGTGGAAGTTCCTCCATCAAAAACATCAACGTACTGGTCATTTTTAGAAATGGGGATGCTTCATAATGTTTAATATTTGTGCGATGGTTGACCCTTTGTGAATGGTAAGTTATTGGTGGCCATTGTTACGCTTTCCGTTGTGATCGCCAGTGTTGGTTCGTGGGCTCTTCACTACTACGTTTCCCCCTCCGTAAGAGAACAGAACGTATCTTCGTCCTCATTTAATGTGTCTTCCAGAGAGACCTCCCTTGGTTCCTCGTCCTCAAAAGTTTCAGGCAACTGGTCAAATCACCTAATATTTCTTTATAACACAGGGGGCTCATTTACGGTCCTAGGAAGTTATGAGGGCGACAGTGCTTACTCCGTGGGTGAGGCCTATACTCCTGACGCCACCATCTTCCTTTCTCCCTTCATTTGGAACATGAAAAGTGCTGCAGGATACGTCAACATGACCTACCATGGCTCCACCTTGAGAGTAAACATAAGTATGACCAATTTCCATCGCATATCACCTAACATCAACGTTGATGGATATCCGGGAGTGATGTATGGTCAGGAATATTGGTTTCCCTTTGTAGGCAGTACATTTCAATCATTCCTCCTTGATTTGCCTGCCAAGGTTGAAAGTCTACCTCAGACTCAGTCCCAATTGTCCTATTCCCTATGGTCATATAGAGGTTCAATAGACGACTTCTCCTATGATATTTGGCTAACCCAAGACCCAAACACCACCCACCTGAGTTTTCCTGACGTCGAGATCATGATATGGCTATATCATCAGGAACAGGTTACGTCTAGTTACTTCGTACCTGTGGGTAGTTTTGTGGTAACAGGAATTGTTAACGGCACGTCAAAGAGTTTAGATTTCTCAGTTTACGTACTTCCCCACACGGGTAATTCTAACGGATGGATTGGCGTTTATTACGTCAGTCAACAGCAACTTGAAGGTAACGTTACCCTTCCCTTAACTAAAATGATTCAGGCCAGCTTTCCCTTTATGAAGAATGTATTTAATAATATAAGCGAGGCACCTTACTACTTGAACGCCATTCAGGTGGGAATGGAGTTCAATAACGACTCAACGGGCGCGGCCATTATGGGCTATTACCTCTATAACTGGACTATTGAAGTTCAGTGAGGTTGAGGATGGGCAACTGAAAAAGAACTTGTCCTCTCCTGGACTTCCCTACACGATCACGTCGTTACGGCTCCTTCCTGACCTGGAAAAGAATTAACTATAACTATTAATTTTAGATTTAAAACCCCAACCACAGGCTATTGGCGTTCTATATACCTATATATTACTATATATTACATCTTTTCTATCAAGATCTAATTTATTTCTACAGGATGCTCCATATGGTCAATGGGATTCAACGGAATTAAAGGGGTGTTAAATGCCCCTGGAATGATTCCTTGGGAAATTGTGGTAATCTATTTTTTAGGAGCCGTTGTAGTCGCCTTATACTTAGGTAAGAAAACTGGGGGGTTAAGGACCTTCAAGACCATAGACCTGGTCTATATTGGAATTGGGGGCGCGTTGATGGTTGTCTGGGATTTCTACATAGGGTCCTTCTTAAATAGATTCTTTCCCAGCACACCTTTCATAGACTTTGGTTTTTGGGGAAGGCTCATAATAACCTTCGTGATTGCCGCCCTCGTGAGAAAGGTGGGAGCTGGAATGGCTACGCTTTTCGTCTATAACCTGTTGGGGGACATCTTCCATTATGGCTTTGGTGGGGAGCCGATGTACTTCATATACGAGGTTCTAACCTATGGTCTCTTCCTGGACATTGCCTTGGCCGCAACGGGCGGGAATTTGTTTCCCATTTCTAGAGTTAAGAAAGCGGAAACCAATGGCGAGATCGGTAATTCTCAAGTCAGTAAGACGGAGACTACAGCAATGAACATGATCAAGGGAGGGATCCTTGGCGCCACATTTGCTCTCCCAGACCCCCTGTTCTACTCCGGTTTCATAGGACCATTTCTTTACGGCGGATATGTTAACTGGGAGAGAATTCTGTTCCACATTGGGGCCTTCCTACCTGGAGACATAGTTGCTGGAGTCCTGGCAGCCCTAATAGCAATGAGGATCCTAAGGGTGGTAAGGTAATGTTCATAGAGGTAAAGGACCTTGAGGTTTCCTTCGAGGGAAAGCTGACCCTAAGAGTCGACAGGTTTTCCGTGGAGGAAGGTGAATCTGTTCTAATTGTCGGGAAGTCAGGTTCTGGAAAGTCGACCTTAATAAACTGTATCAACGGGGTATTGGTTCATGCCTCTTCAGCTAACGTTAAGGGTCAAATCAAAGTATATGGTAGGGACGTAATGGAGACACCCATATACGAGCTAAGTGAGGTTGTGGGAACCCTCCTACAGAACCCTGAGGAACAGGTCTTCAACTCCACGGTTGAGGATGAAGTGGCGTTCGGTCCCGAGAACTTGAACCTACCTAGGGAGGAGATCATGGAGAGAGTCGAGGAATCCATGAAGGTTACGGGCATCACGAGCCTTAGGGAGAGAGATGTGGACACCCTATCTGGAGGGGAGATGCAGAGGACCATCTTGGCCTCGGTCTTGGCCCTGAGACCCAAGGCTCTCATCTTGGATGAACCTACCTCAAACATCGACCCCAAGGGCACAAGCGAGATCCTGAGCCTGGTGAAGCAGTTTAGGGAGAAGGGGAAGAGTATGTTAATTGTGGAGCACAAAACTGAGAGGATTCTTCCCTTCGTTGATAGGATAGTTCTAATGGAGGATGGTAGGATAACAGTGGATGTTGGAAAGCATCACCTCCTGGAAGTTTTGGAGAAACTGATTGACACAGGAGTGGAAATCCCTGAACATTTGGTTTACGCCTACAAGAGGGGATTTCGGGAGGTGAAACAGGAGGCATTCAAGGGTTTCAAACACTTCTCACGACAAAGGAAACCGGGGGGAGACGTGATCTTGAGGGGGGCGGCCAGGGTCAGATCAAGTGAGGGTAAGGAATTGGTGAACACCCAACTGGAGCTCAGGAGGGGTACCGTGAACGCGCTTATGGGGCTAAACGGTTCGGGGAAGACCACACTTCTCAAAGCCCTCATGGGTATCCTCAATCCGAAACTTAAAGCCCAAGTGAATTTAATTGTAGATAATGTTGACATTTCGAAGAAGGGTTTAGGGGTCAGGGGGAAGTATTTGGCTTACCTTCCCCAAAACTTCGACGTAATGTTTGTGACAAACAGTGTGGAAAAGGAGGTTAATTATTACATGAAGAGGACAGGCAATGAATCTTCGGAAAGATTAGAGGAAATTCTGAGGAACTTCTCCCTCACGGGGATCAGACACGAGGATCCCTTGGTTCTATCCATGGGGCAGAGGAGGAGGGTGGCCATGGCCTCCGTATTAGCTACGGGAGCGAAAGTGATGATGATGGACGAGCCAACCAGCGGCCAGGACTGGTACCATAGGGTTTCCCTAGGACAGGAAATTGAAAGGCTATCCAACTCTGGTTTAACCTTCCTGGTGGTGACACATGACAGTAGGTTCGTGGACAAGTTCTGTGATAGGTTGCTGGTCATGAAAGATGGAAAAATAGTGGAGGACGGTGCGCCTGAACAAGTTTTCAGGGTGGCTCATTCCTTAGGTGTACTGCCTCCTTCAGAATACGAGGTGGCTTAATGGACCTGGTAAATCAAGTGGTCAGTTGGTTTCTCATATTCTACGGCACCACCTTCCCAATTCTGGTAATTACGGTGTTAGTGGGGATTACGGGCTTCATAGAGATAACGCGTTATGAGAGGGGAAGATCCTTTCTGTATAGACTGAATCCACTATCTAAGTTAGCCTTTGGCGTAACGGCCATGGTTTTAGCGGCCACCACAGTGTGGTGGATAGGGGCCGCCCTCACGTTGTCCTTACTTCTCCTTATGCTAACCTTAAACGCAGGAAGGAGGAAATTCGTGTATTCATTATATTTGGCCGTCTCCCTCATACTTGTCACACTCTGGGGGAGTGCACCCTTCGTTCCTCCATCCGTGCTCGCCATCGCCTTTCCTGGAGAGGCATTGAGACCAATATGGGTTTGGCCAACATATTTCCAGATCATGGGGTATCAACCGGCCCTAACTCTCCAGGCCCTGCTCTACGGTCTTCAGATCTCCTTCAGGGTGACCACCGTAGTTCTCTCAGCTCTCCTTCTAGTGTTAACCACAACAGTTTCCGACATATTCAGAATGTTCACCAAGCTCAAGGTTCCATTACCCCTACTCTTCTCCCTCATGGTGGGAGTGAGGTCCGTTCCCAGAATATTTGAGGTGCTGGACACATCGGTTAAGATGCAGTTCGCCAGGGGGCTGGGCTCGAGGGCACCTAGGTTCATCTCTCCTTTCTACATGTTGGTCGCTGTGATTAACGGAATCGTCCCCACCATGATATACATGTTCAGAGGTGCCAAGAATTTGGCTATCTCTGCCGATACCAGGGCATTCAGGGCCAAGGAAACCAGGAGTAGTATAAAGGAGTTAACCTTCTCCTCCGCTGATTATCTATTTCTTTCCTTTACTGGGGTCATGATAGTTCTGGCAGTCCTCGCCAATCT
>JAFMDM010000104.1 GCA_017857195.1 Methanobacteriota archaeon | reverse complement strand
AGGAAGGCTTTACCATCCTTTACTATCAGTCTAGCTTCCCTCATCAGCTTAGGTAATCTTTGATGTTCCTTGGATAGCCTAGGATCTGAAGTTCACCAGCGATCTTAACTTTTGTTGTTTCTAGGTTCAGGTAGCAGCTCAACCTCGGCGTTAGCCATACCGTTGGTTAGACGCGGGGGAACCTCCTTAGGTTATTGAACCGTCCCTTATCGCCAAAGCGTCCAACAGTCCTCGGCAATTCGAATGTAGTTTGTACTCGTTCCTTAACTTGCTCCTCGTGGACTTTTCCTAACACGCCCTTTTCTTCCGGATTCGGAACGTTCTCCCTCAACCAGAACACGAAACGTGTTGCCTTCACGTAGTTATTTACAAGGACTAGGAGGGATTCAGAGGAGGCGACATTGAAACCGTAGCTCTGATCGCGTTCCTCCTAACCATAGGGGAAATGGAAGAGATATTAACTCACCATATCCGCCTAGAAGGGGAGAGGCTTTCACTCTTTTGTAATGTTATGGAAGTTCGTGAGGCTCTCTTCCAAGTGAGAACGACCCTTTAAACTGTTGGAACCTATCTACCATGTATTCCTTATTCTCTTCTCCGTCTAGAATGTAATTCATCAGCATCTCGGCCAATGCTGGACCTATCTCCGCCCCGTAGCCGTCCAAACCACCAATATAAAAGAGGTTGTCTCCCACTCTACCAAAGGAGGGCCGCATGTCTGGGGTACCCTCGCAATGTCCCCATCCCAGATGAAATTGAACCAATTTTCCCAATCTGGCCGAGGCCTTTTCCAGTAGTGTGGAAGGATCAATGTTCACTTTCTCCCCAGGCTTACACTCTATGGTGTCCCCATCTCCCACTATTGCAAATGGCAATCCCATCCCCAGTAGAGGCCTCGAGTAGAAACCGATTTCATAATCGTAGACGAAGTTCGAGTCCAACTCCCTTCTTCCTGACACTGCCGCAGACCAGCAAAAATATGGCTTCGATTTCAGAGAGGGGAAGAGTTCACTGTTCCAGGCTCCCGCAGCCAACACTACGGCATCCGCCTCCTTAATCTTCCCATCCAATTCAACTGATGCCTTCCTTCCGTCTAGCTTGATCTTTGCCTCGGTAGGGTAGACAGGGGTAGATCTGATGAAGTTTCCTATCCAGACCAGTCTGTCACTTCCGTGGGTTATGGTGGCTTCCGTGGAGAGCCATTCCACATACTTTCTCTCCACCTTGACACCCACCTCCTGCCAAAGCGAAGTAAGATTCCCCAATTTATCTGAAATGGTATAGGCCGGAAACTCCCTGGTTCTAACGTTAAATCGATCATATAATTCCAATGTTCGCTTAGCTAACTTCACATCATTTCCCTTTAGTAACAGGGAGTGGATGAGAGTGGGATAGATCTTTCTCTTTCTGGCGTCTATGGCTGTGACCTCATGTCCCCTATCTCTCAGCAGTCTGTAAAGGGAGGACCCCAATACCCCTCCCCCTATGATAATGATCTTCATCTTCAAGAAATCCCTGGGGATTGGGGAAATATCGTTACCTGATCCGCCTCAATATTCTCGAGTGCGTTTAAATCTTGAACGAGTTTTTTATATTCAGCTTACCAGATACAAGTGAGTCTCCATGTTAGTGTTCGCACTTGTCAAGGGAGTTCCCGCCAATACGGCTAACGTGGTCAGCGTTGGCGGTATATTGAGGAGGGAGCAGATGGACATAGTAATGAATCCCTACGATAGAAAGACAGTGGAGGCAGCCGATTACCTGAAGAGACAAGTGGGAGGCAAGCTGGTGGCCGTATCCATGGGACCCCACGTGAAGATTATACCTATAATGCAGAAATTATTCGACGCAGAGGTCTCTGGAATAGATGAGGCATACATACTCAGCGACAGAAAGTTTGCAGGCGCAGATACATTGGCCACATCTTACACTTTGGCCTCTGGAGTGAAAAAGGTTCTAGATATTCACGCACAGGCCATGGACAAGCTCATAGAGGCCTCTAGAGGGCCCGTGGAGGAGTTCGAGAAACTTTCAAGGGATCTGTATCTCTCAAACTTAGCTCCAAACTACGTTTATTCGGATAGGCCCGCGGTTCAAGAAACGTTGGTGGCCAAATTGAGGGAGGGAAAGATCTCAAAGAGCGATGTGGAGCAGGAGCTAATCAAACTGAGAGAGGAAATCTATAGCAACTTCTGTGTTGTTGCGGGGATGAAGGCTTCCGACGGTGAGACCTGGAACACTGGCCCACAGGCGGCAGAAGCCCTCTCTGAGATGTTGAACATTTTAATTCCTCACGCGTCCTCGGCCACTGGGTTAGAATACTATCAGGGTTCCCTTATCGTGAAGAGAAGGATAGGACAATTCGTCCAAACAGTGAGAATGCAGTTGCCGGCAGTAATAACTATTAATCCAGACTATTATGTTTCTCCCCTCACCCTGGAAATGAGGAGGGAGGCCAGGGCAATGTCCTTCATGGGGAAGAAGAAGGAGCCGGTGGTCTGGACTATTGCTGACCTCAACCCAGATCCCACTAGAATAGGGCTGGCCGGATCTCCCACAGTGGTCGGACCTGGAGTGGACCTCGGAAAACCCCCGCAAATTAAGGTTGTAGGTAAATCATTGATACTCACCCAGGATGTAGAGAAGTTTGAGGTGGACGGTAAGGCCTATGGTCCCTTCAAGAAGGGAGATCCTGTCGACTCACTTCCCGATCAGGTGAAGGAAAAACTTTCGGGTAAGTTTAAGGTCTTTGAGTACGACGATCTTGTAGATGAGTTATTGAGGGAGTTGAAGTAAGATGAGTCAGCCACTTGTCCTCCCGGACACGCCCGACGCCGCCAGTTACAAGGATGTATGGACCTTTACTGAATATGTGGAGGGGGAACTCTTTCAGACCTCCTTCGAGGCCATAGCTGCAGCAAGGAAGATAGCATCTATGACAAATATGAGGGTAGGAACGGTAATTGTAGGTTACAAAATTCCCCAGGAAGTAATAGACTCCCTAATATGGAGGGGAGCCGATTACGTCATTGTTGTGGATAACTTGGAACTGGAGAGGTATAATCCACTAACTTATGCCAGCGTGCTAGCAGGCGTGGCAAGGGAAAGGAAACCCTGGGCCTTCGTCTTCGTAGCCGACGACATAGGACGTGACGTTGCGCCTCGCGTGGCCTATAGGTTGAAGACCGGTCTAGCTACAGACTGCATAGATTACGAGATGGGTGAGATTTACCAGGGCGTAGTAGGTCAGACTTTCAAGAACGTTTTAGCCCAAGTGAGGCCGGATTTTGCCAGCAGAATCGCAAAAATATTCACTCCTAGGCATAGGCCGCAGATCTCCTCAATGAGACCAGGATACTTCAAACCGCTCCCAGAGGATAGATCAAGGAAGGGTGAAGTGGTAAGGGTTCAGTGGAAAGTTGCGGAGGAGGAACTGAAGAGGTTCCAAATATTGGAGGTAAGCAGACTTCCTGACGAAGAGGGGGTGGAACTCCTTACGGCCGATTTCGTCATAGGACTTGGACTCGGCGTGGTCAGGAGAACCAAAGGTGAGCCAGACCCTAAGCTGGCCTTGGACCTTGCAATGAAAATAAACGAACTCCTTTCCTCTAGATTGAAAGTGAAGACCGCCATAGGTGCCTCAAGGGCTTTAGTTTGGGCAGAGATAAGGGGGTTAAAGGACTTCATAACGCCTGGTAGACAGATAGGTCAGACTGGGAAGACAATATCTCCAAAGGTTTACGTGGCGGCTGGAATAAGCGGTGCTATACAGCATAAGGTTGGTATAATTCGCTCGAAGAAGATCGTGGCCATAAATACCGATCCAAATGCCCCAATAAAGGATATGGCAACATATATGATAAATGAGGATCTATATGACGCTTTACCAAAGCTGTATGAATCATTGAAGAGGAGGTTGGAGTAAATTGACGGAAAAGTATGACGTAATAGTTGTTGGAGCTGGAGTGGGAGGCAATGCGGCCGCCCTCTACTTAGCCAGGAAAGGATACCAGGTCATGTTAATAGAGAAAGGGATGGTTGCTGGTCACAAGAACCTAACTGGAGGAGTCCTTTACGGTTCCTTCCATGCTGGATTTGGACTCATAGATCTTCTACCAGAGTTCGAGAAGGAGGCCCCTGTGGAGAGGAAGGTTATCGACTATAGATTGGTCTTACTTTCCTCCCCAGTTAAGATCAACGGTAAGTACTCCTACAAGTACTTGGAGGGAAAGGATCTACCTCTCCTGGACTCCTTTGCCCATAGGTTGAAGGGAACAGGTCATGATTACACAGTGCACAGGGCAAGGTTCGACAAATGGTTCTCCTCTAAGGTGGAACAGGCTGGGGGCATAGTTGTTACTGGTACAGCTGTGGAGGACCTGCTTTGGAAGGATGGCAAGGTATCAGGAGTGAGGACCTCGAAGGAAGAGGTAGAGGCCGATTTAGTCATAGATGCCAGCGGAGTTACAAGCAAATTGGTCACCAAGGCAGGACTTAGGGGGCCCCTAGACCCTGAGGATGTATATCATGGAGTGAAGCTGGTCTTTGAATTAGGGGAAGGAGAGATAGAGTCCAGGTTTGGCCTCGGTAAGGGTGAGGGAATAGCAATGGCCATAATGGGTGACTTCCTACATGGAATGAAGGGAGGTGGCTTCCTCTACACGGATAGGTCAACCATCTCAGTGGGGATAGCGGTTGACGCTCACTCCATGCTTAGAAGTTTGAGGGAAAACGTTCAGATCCTAGGGAAACCCATAGATGTAGTGGACGAAATGGTCTCTCACCCATACATTTCAAGGTATATAGAAGGTGCAAGGCTAGTTGAGTATGGTGCCCATAACATACCCAAGGGCTATAGGACGTTCCTCAGGAGGTCCTTCGCGCCTGGCTTCCTGGTGGTTGGCGACGCCTTAGGCGCATTCGTTAAGCTTGGCGCCATAATAGATGGGATGAGGAGGGCCATAGCCTCAGGTATAATGGCTGCAAAGACCTATGAATACGCTAGGTCTAAAGGTGAGTTCGTTAACTCCTTGAGCATGTATGAAGAGATGCTTAGGCCATTGGCCGCTGACATATCCAGATATAGGGCTGAAACATTGGTATCAGAGAGCAACTTCCTCTATGGAAGGGGGTATGAGGCTCTTCTCAACTCTGCGGGGAAGGAAAGAACAGTTGATTCAGTCAATGAGGTGCCCAAGGTCGATTCCCAACAGAGGATACAATCCCTAACAGCAACACTGTCCTACAATGAGGATAAGGAGTGGTCACACATAAAGGTGAGTCAGAGGGCAGACGATGATCCACTTAAGATGTGGATCCCCGCATGTCCAGCAAACTGTTACACATTGTTAGTGGAGGGGAAGGGTGTCTTCGCTTCCTTTAGAGACCTTTACAGGGTTAACTTGGACAGGGTGAAGGATCCCGCGGAAGCTCTAAAACTCACATGGTCTGATGTAAGAGCAGGTAAGGTCAGATTCGATCATGTTCCATGTGTAGCGTGTGGTACTTGCTGGGTTATTGGTCCAAAGGACGTCATAGACTTCAACCCAGAACGCGGCGGACATGGTGTTAAGTACTCATTTGGTTAGAGCAGCTTGGTTTTTTCTCAAGTACTTTTTGTTACATTATATACAGCAAGACCTCTACAGATACGGATAATTTTAGCGTTACAACTAACGAGAATGGACTTGGTACCCAAACAAAAATACCCAATATTAAGTTGGTTTAGGGTTAATTCAGACTCCTCTATCCTCTGAAAAAGAGAAAAATCTCGTATCGAGAGACTTTTCCTCTAGTCCCTTTCATGCCTACTTATTACTCTTTGGTGTTCCCTTACATCAAATGAACGTGAAAAATAGGTTGGCTCTAGTGACTGGCGCCTCAGGGGGACTGGGGTCGGCGATTTCCAGGAAGCTCTGCTCCCTTGGGGCCCACGTAGTCTTAGTTGATGTTAAGCCAGAGGTAGAGGACGTGGCCCAGAAGATAGCGCAGGAAACTAACTCCCAAACCTTAGGTCTGCT
>JAFMDM010000103.1 GCA_017857195.1 Methanobacteriota archaeon | reverse complement strand
CCCCACCTCACGGAGGGGGACTTCCGCCCCCTTAACCCCCCAGAAAGTTAAATTCTTCTCTTATTAACCCAATTGCAGTATCTATTGTCTCAGATAGGGCCCTATTTAGATCTCTTTTTTCACGATAATAATATCCAAAATATGTGAGCCATCCTGGAACTCCCCCGAGGTTTTCGTAAACTACATCATATTCACTGAAATTAATATTTATCTCATTAAATCCTAATTTTAGAAATTCTTTACTTTTCTCTCTATCAAAGGAGTGCAACTCAATCTCGTTCATGGCCCTTCCATAGAGAGGGGACTTAGGGTCATCTTTGCCTAGATACCTGTATAGTAAACCCATTTTTGAGCCACTCAATATTATTTTAATATTTCTTAGGTTATCAAATAAATAAGCAAACGTAGGTAGCAGGTTAGCCCCCCTTAGGTTCAACAGTTCTTGCGCTTCATCAATACACAGTATTACGCGATCGTCGGCCCAATCGTTCAGCAATTCCAGCAGAGAGGAAACGCTAACTCTATCCTCACCCCCCCATTTCAACTTAACTTCATTTCCCATAATTTTAACTTTTTCTACTCGTTTAATAAAGTCCATCATATTCGGGAACCTCTTAATCAATCTATTTATTTCGCTTTGTAATTCCAGGATTAGGTCCTTGTAAGACATGTAGCCTTTTTCCTCAAACTTTCTTAAATCTATATAGATATAAGGGAAGTTAAGCTCACTTAGCGTTATACGGATCACTGAGGACTTACCTGTCCTTCTAAGTCCTAGAACTAAGGTTATGGGTGAGGATAGGGATTTAATCTTCTCTATTTCCTCTTCCCTGTCGAAGAAATCCTTTCTAGATTCCTTAGGTACAGGATCAAAGATCACCTTCTACCCCCAGAAGTTACTTCTACCCCCAGAAGTTAATAAGAGTGTCACGTTTTGTACTATTGCTGCATATGTGGACAATTGCCTTCTGTAACAATAGAGACAAGCCCCCTAGGAGTAAAGTAAATTAAAACAATGGTGTAGGCAGTCTGTCAACAATGCGAGCACTAAGCTACGATTTTTTCTTCCTAACTAGAACGGTTCATAAAGGATGAGTGACGCCGTACCCTCAAGGAGAACGCCATAATCCTATGATTTATACGCTGATAACGACACCGTCTACACGCTGCGATGATCAGCCAAAGAATTAAAGGACCAGAGCAAGTCGTTACGGTTATTGGATCTCCTTTATTTTCCACCAATTACTCTCCATATATGGATTCTGGAGCTGCCATAGCGCTTTCGATCCTCAGTGAACTGGGGGTGGATAGAATATTCATTGTCTCTGGTACGGACTACGCTCAATTCGTGGAGGAGAGGGCCAGGGGAGTGGGGCCAGAGTTCGTTGAAGTACCTCACGAGATCACAGCGGTTGCCGCAGCCATAGGCTATTCCTTTGGAGGAAAGTTAGGCGTGGTGGCACTTCATACCACCCCTGGAACTGCGAACGGTCTTGGAAACATAATGAATGCCTATGGTTCAAGGATCCCCTTGGTGGTGATTGCTGGCAGAACCCCTTACCTGGAGGAGGACGGTCCGGCAGCCAGGAACCTGAGAATACATTGGACTCAAGAGGCCAGAGACCAGGGACAGATCGTGAGGCAGTGGGTGAAGTGGGACTTCGAGGTAAGAAGGGCATCTCAGGTGTCTACGTCTGTTACCAGGGCGGTTCAGCTGGCTCTCAGCGAACCCAGAGGGCCGGTCTACCTGAACTTTCCAAGGGAGGTCACTGTGGAGGAAGCAGAGAATAGAAGGATCGTGATGTCACCCTATGAGCCAGGACCAGATCCCGCGGCCATAAAGAAGGCCCAACAGATGATTTCCGAGGCCACCAATCCAGTTATAATAACTTGGAGGGCGGGGAGGAGGGAGGAGTGGTTCAATTCCTTGAGAAACTTCGCTGAGAGAGCGGCCATTCCTGTCCTCAATTACGTTGGTGAGGTGGTTAACTATCCTTCGTCAGGCCCAATGGCCTTGGACAAGTTCGACATTTCTTCCGCGGACCTGTTGTTGGTGTTGGAGAACGAGGTACCCTGGATACCGAAGAAGGTCAAGGTGAGGGGTCGTGTCATAAAGGTTGACGTTGAACCTGGACACATGGAGATACCATACTACGGCTTCCCATGCGATTTGACAGTGCAGAGCTCCCTGTCCTCTTTCCTGGACTCCCTGAGCGTTCAAGGAGATGAAGAGAGGAGAGCCAGGATATCCCAAATGAAGAGGGAGCAGTGGAAGGCCAAGGAGGATGAGATCAACGATCTCTCCAGAAGAAAGACCATACATCCCAGATATCTGTCCTATCATGTGGGCAGGCTGGGTCTTACAGTGCTCAACGAGTATCCACTCAATCCGGCATACGGTGTATTCGATAGCTTCGGCAGTTACTTGGGAAGGCTCTCAGTGGGACATCTGGGCTATTCCCTTGGTGCAGCCTTGGGTTACACGTTAGCTACTGGGAGGGAATCCGTAGCCGTGGTTGGGGACGGTTCCTTCATATTTGGAGTGCCGGAGGCGTTCTACTACGTGGCCAAACAGAGGCCGGTACTTGTAGTGATATTCGATAACGGAGGATGGCTGGCCTCCGCGGAGGCGGTGGAAGAGGTGGTGCCCGAGGGGGTTGCCGTGGCCAAAAGGAACTTCCCAGGGGCGGAGCTTAGGAGATACGACATTGGTGCCACAGTCAAGGCCTACGGAGGGCACTTTAGGCTAATTGAGGATCCATCAGAGGTGCCTGAGTTGCTAAACGAAGGTCTAAACGAGGTGAGGAAGGGAAGGATCTCAGTCCTCCAATTTGTTGTGGAGAAGACAAGGTAAGCCACCATTAAGGCTTTTTCATGACGATTCATTAGTTAACTATAAACCAGTAGGAAGGCCTGCCTGTTTCCACTTAAGGTGGAGTACCCCGAGGCGTATAGCACCCCATGGGATATTTCCAAATCCGTTATTGAAGCGTTGGCTTGTTCGTACACCTCCTTCAGTAGATGAAGGGAGTGGCCAACTAACAATACCGCTCCCTCCCTAGGTGTTGAAGTGGGTGAATTGAACGGAACCCTCAACGCCACCGCGTATTCTCCCCCTCCATAGGCAACTGCGGTCACCAATCCAAGTTGGTAACTTAGGTTCACTTGCCTCACACCCGAGGCGTTAATCGTGGCCAGGTAGGTGTAGATCAATTGATTCCCACCTTGGTCTCCGAAGATCGTGCCTCCCACCAACCAACCTCCAGGAATGGGAGAGGAGGCCAGTATTACCCCAGGTATACCGAGGGATAGGTTCTCGAATTGCCCGTCATATGAAGCTAAAGTCGCGTTCAAGTTCCCTCCACCCACTAGGAATTGGTTGCCTGACACCGAAAGTGTGTCCAACGTATCCGCCACCCCCAACGGCCTAAAGGGTTGAGGTAAGTTTGGTGTCAGGTCCTTAATTGTTCCATTGTAGAGGATAAGGAAAGGATATTGAAGTCCTCTCTGATTTATGCCTATTGTGAAAGACGTACCTCCAAAGAGCCAGCCATTCTCGTATGGTTGGGCGAAGTATGCCTGTCCGACCTGATAGAAATCTGAGATCAATGGAGTGAGGTTGTAGAGCTTCCCATTTGAGTAGAGTAGTATTCTCACTTGAAGGGTGGTGTTAACGTATTGAGCACCGGCAATTCCAAAGGTCGTACCATTAAAGGACGCATCATATACTGAACCATTGGTAAGATTGATGGGAAGGGGAACGAAACTGTGGTTGGATAGGTAATAGGTTCCCACCACACCCACTATTTGATTGCCATCAAGGTAGGCCCCTGACAACAGGAGTTTTCCATTCCCCATGTCTTGAACCGAGTTTATCTCCGATATTCCGTTGACCTGAATGATCTTTAGGTTTGAGCTGCCATGGGAATCGTTGAGGTAAATGTAGCCAATCGCTGCTGCCACGACCAAAACTATGAGCAATATGACGTAAGACTTCACGTCATCCCATTGGGGAGCAAGGTTAAATGAATTTTCAATATGTGGACAGTTTTTCCCTAGGCCTTAGAGAGTAGAATGATCCAAGGTGTCAACATTGACAAACAAATCATAGGGTTAGGACGTTCTCCTCGAGAGCATAACGTTATTTGATTTGTGACCCATTCCTGTTAGGTAGGAGAAAATTTCGTGGCTAGGTGCTGGCACTATGGAATCATCCAGTCTCATTGCATGGTGTTTTATGCACTTCCTCCACCATTAAGGATAAATAGGGAGTCTCCTTCACTCAATTATGTCCCACGCTGTTTTCTGTGGGGGTGATGGTACTTACCTTCTGTTGAGGTCATGAACCTCTCCAAGGAGTTCAGATCAGGAGGCAAGTCAGTCTGGGCGCTTAAGGAAGTGAATATGAACGTCCACAGCTCAGCGGCAGCGGTGATAGGTCCCAACGGAGCTGGAAAGACCACCTTGCTGAAGATTGTGGCGACTCTGATTGAGCCTACGGAGGGGGATGTTCTAGTCAACGGACTGAGCGTTACCAGGGAACCGAAGGAGGTGAGGAGATCCCTTGGTCTCATGACCGTGAGTGATAGGGTTTTCTATTTCAGGTTGTCTGGGATGGAGAACCTCATATTCTACGCCTCCCTTTACCATCTATCCCTTGCGGAGGCCAAATCCAGGGCCAGGGAACTTCTCTCAATGGTTGGACTGGAGGAGTGGGGAAACGTTCAGGTCATGAAGTATAGTCTGGGCATGATGAGGAGGTTGGCCCTGGCCAGGGCACTCATTCACGATCCCTTGGTGCTTCTCTTGGACGAGCCCACCCTTGGTGTTGACGTAGTTTCTGCCAGGAAGATGAGGGAGATCATTAGGGAGTTGAGCAGGGAGAAGGTGATCCTCTTCACGAGTCACTATATGAAGGATGTGGAGGAGATAGCCTCCAACATTTATCTGATAAAGGAAGGTAGAATAGTGGAGAGGGGAGACCCGAGGTCCCTGAAGTCAAAGTACGCAATTGTCGAGGCCGCAGTTCCCAGGGACTCACTCCCCCAGAGGATGGCTAGATACGTGGTGGAGGAGAGGGACGGTAACCTCATATTGAGGGCTCCCGTGGAGGAGATTGATGGCTTAGAGGTGGAGTGGAAGAGGAGGGTGGACACTTCTCTAGAGGACGTTTACGTTGCCCTTGTGGGAGAGGGGAAGATGGACGTGAGGACATATCAGAACAGAAGGAGGGGTGGTTGGGGACGTCAGTGAAGGCCAGACTTTACGCCTTCCTTTACCTCAGGGGATTCAAGATATGGTACAGCTATAAGACCCAGATGGTGTTGAACGTGTTAAGTTGGGTTCTCCCCGTCTTCACTTACTACTTCGTGGGCACTTCCTTGGGTAGGAGGTTGGTCTCAACCACAGGTGTGACCAACTACACCGCATTTATAGTGATAGGGCTAGCCTTTCAAGGGTACGTCTCCTCGGTCATAACCACGCTGAGCCAAAGGATAAGGAACGAGCAGCTTTACGGTACAATAGAGTACTATCTACTTTCTCCCCTCAATGTGACCGGCTTCCTCCTTTACTCCGCCCTATGGGGGTTTGTGCTCAACACTGTGAACGCTGTGGTCATATTGGCAGCAGGGGCTGGGCTCGGGGTCAAATATTCCATCACGGATCTTCCGATTTCTCTACTAATCGTGTTTGAGCTAATTATCTCGACGCTTGGATTCGCAATGATATCTGGGGGAATTTCGGTGGTGGTGAAGGCGGGCAACCCAATTTCCTTCTTCTTCTCTACGTTCACCTCGCTAATGTCAGGTACCGTATTTCCGGTGAGCGTCCTACCAACCGTTGTCAGGGACGTAAGTTACGCTATCCCACTGACGTGGGCCCTACAGGGTCTCAGAGAGACCATGTTGGCAGGCGCTCCGTTATACTCTGTGCTCCCCATTTTGGAGGTGCTGGGAATATTTGACATCATTCTCATACCTCTCGGGTTGGCGGTCTATAGGTACTGCTTCAACCTGGCCAGAAGGAGGGGAACGCTGGGAGAATATTGAAGTCCAAAAAGAATAAATATTTTAACGATCAATATTGGTTTAT
>JAFMDM010000102.1 GCA_017857195.1 Methanobacteriota archaeon | reverse complement strand
CATCACCAATAACTTGCACTCCATTATTCCACTCTCCACGTCAACCTTTCCCACCAACTGTTGATATAAGGAGTCCATCTCCTCCTCGTTGAAGGTGAAGAGTAGATTGGCGTAGTTCATGAAGTCGTAACCTGTGGTCCCGTCAACCTTGAACGGTATGACTTCCCCGAAGGACAATATCTTCTCAAGGAGGACGATTCCAGGGAAACTGGTCCTCAATCTGTCCAGGTATTGTGCGGGATCGAACAACCCGTCAACGTGGTCCACCCTTAGACCGTCCAAGGGGAAATCAAGTAGTTTCCCATGGGACTCCCTGAAGACCCAGTCGTTCTCCTCCCTCAAGGCTATCAGTCCGTTGACTTCGAAGAACCTCCTGTAGGAAGGGGACTCCCTCCAACTGGTCAGGACGTAGTTCTGGGAGTTCAGGGTCTCCTTGAGGTCCTGGGAAATCCTGGATAGAGGCAACCTCCAGTCCCTATAGACCAGCTGACCTTCCTTCACCTCAATGAGTCCCCTACTCAACACGTTCTCCAAACTGTCCTCCAGAATGGGCAGCTTCACCTTGTCACCGTGGAGGTCGAAGTAATCCCAGTAGGGACTCTCCTTCCCTCTCCTCAACACGTCCATTAGCCTCCAATTCCTTCCGTTGACCGCCATATGGTTGGGCACAATGTCCTGTATTACGCCAAGTCCTGAGGACCTAGCCCTCTTTAGAAGCTCCAGGTACTCCCTCTCTCCTCCAAGCTCCACCCTGATGATGCTGTGATCTACCACGTCGTAACCGTGATTACTACCGTTTACTGCCTCCAGGACGGGGGATAGGTAGAGGTGGGAGATCCCAAGTTCCACAAAGTAGTCTAGGTTGTTGCCAAGGTCACGGAAGGTGAAAGATGGAGTCAACTGCACCCTGTATGTGGCTATCAATATTCCACCCTCCTGAACACGGCGGCGTACCTTCCCTGAACGTCGACCTCCTTCCCTCCCTCCACCTCCATTTTCCCGTCGTCAATGCTATGCACCACCAACTCCCACTTCCCCCTAGGAAACTTGAACTTCAGGGGGTTGGGGGAACCGTTCAACACAATGAGGAATGTGTCGTCTGCCACCCTTTCACCTCTTTCGTTAAGTTCATCCATCACGCTTCCCTCTAGAACGTAGGCGAGGAAATTGGTGGGTGACTTCCAAGTCCCGTTGTCCACCTCGCTCCCATCGAGTTTAAGGAAGGTGACGTCCTTCAGGGGAAGTCCGTGAAGTTTCCTTCCCTGAAAGAATCTGGCCCTCCTGAACACTGGGTGTGCCCTGTAAAACAGTATCATTTTTCTGACGAACTCCCTCAGCGCGGACCTCCTCTGGTCCAGGTCCCAGTTGAACCAACTGACCTCGTTATCCTGACAGAAGGCGTTATTGTTTCCCCTTTGGGTCCTACCTATCTCATCACCTCCCAGGATCATTGGAACTCCCTGACTGGTGAGTAGGGTGATAAGCATGTTCCTCTTCTGCCTCTCCCTACACGCAAGAATGTTGGGGTCCCTTGTCTCCCCCTCCACCCCACAGTTCCAACTGAAGTTGTCGTTTACCCCATCCTGGTTGTTCAGTTGATTGGCCTCGTTGTGTTTCTGTTCGTAACTCACCAGGTCCTCCAGGGTGAAGCCGTCGTGACACGTAACGTAATTGACGCTGGCGAAGGGGGTCTTATTGTTGCCCGCATATAGATCGGAGGAGCCCAGGAGCCTGTTCGCCAACTCCTCATAGAGTACGGCCTCTCCCCTCCAGAACCTCCTCACGGTGTCCCTGAACTTGCCGTTCCACTCCGCCCACAAATAGGGAAAATTCCCCACCTGGTACCCACCTGGACCAACGTCCCAGGGCTCAGCGATCAACTTCACCCTGGAGAGGACGGGATCCTGCTGTATGGAGATGAAGAAGGCGGACAACATGTTCACGCTGTACAGCTCCCTGGCTAATGCCGAGGCCAGGTCGAACCTGAAACCGTCCACGTGCATCTCCAACACCCAGTACCTCAAACTATCAAGGACCATCTGGAGGACCCGAGGATGGGAGAGATTGAGGGTGTTGCCCGTGCCCGTGAAGTCCAGATAGTAGCGGCGGTTGTTTGGATCCAACATGTAGTAGGCACTATTGTCGATTCCCTTGAAGCTCAGGGTAGGCCCCAGATGATTACCCTCTGCCGTATGGTTGTACACCACGTCAATTATCACCTCTATTCCCGCGTTGTGGAGCTGGTTAACCATGGACTTGAACTCGGTGACCTGCTGCCCTAGGCAGCCTGAACTGGAGTACCTGCACTCGGGCGAGAAGTAATTTATGGGGTTGTAGCCCCAATAATTCTTAAATCCCTTCTCCACCAACCACCTCTCGTCCACGAACTGTTGGACGGGCATCAACTCAACCGTGGTGACCCCGAGGTCCTTCAGGTAGGATATTGAGGAGGGAGAACTCATCCCCGCGTAGGTTCCCCTCAAACCTTCTGGTATGTCCTTTCTGAGGTGGGTAAATCCCTTGAGGTGTACCTCATATATCACTGCGTCCTTCCACGGAACCCTGGTAGTGGTGAAGAAGTTGTAGTCGTCCCACTGAAATGAGGTGTCCACCACTACCCCCTTGGGGACGAACTTATCGTCGTTCCTCTCGTCGAAGGAGAGATCGTCTTGCCCTATCTTATATCCGAAGACAGAGTCGTCCCAGTTCAAGGTACCGCTGACGGCCTTGGCGTAGGGATCAAGTAGGACCTTGTTCTGGTTATACCTGAATCCCTCCTCAGGCTTATAGGGTCCAGACACCCTGTAGGCGTAAAGTTGACCCGGTCCCACCCCAGGCACTGCGACGTGCCAAAGGTCCCCTGTCCTCTGCTTCACTCCAATTGACTCCTTTAGTTCACCGCTCCCTGAGTAGAGTAGTAACTCCACCCCAGAAGCGTTCTCGGAGAACAGCACGAAGTTAGTCACGTCCTCGCCCTCGATCCAGGTTGCCCCCAGGGGGTAGGGTTCCCCCGGCCTCAACGGCCTATCTCTCGGTCCGAATATATCCCAACACCCTCCTGGAGTGCAATTGTTTCCCTCCTTTTGAGTTCTTCAGGGAAATTTATTCCTAACAGTAGCTTACCCTCCCTATCCACCTCCACGGTAGACCTTCCGAAGGAGGCCACCACGAAGATCCTGTCCATTTCAACCAGGATCCAGTTATCACCCTTTAACACCCTTTTGGGCCTCTCATCCACATACTTTCGTAGAGAAATGAGTTTCTTGTAGAAGGAGAGCACTTCTTCATCGACTTTCCACGTGAGCTTGGAGTTCTGAAAGGTCTGTTCTGACTGAGGGTCAGACTCCTGACCGTTGTCCCTGAGCCTGCCCTCCCTCACGGCCTTGGCCAGACCGGGGTCCGAGTAGTCAGTGAAGAAGAGGAAGGGTGCGGTTTCACCGTACTCCTCACCCATGAACAGCATGGGAATGAATGGGGACAATATGTATAGGGCGGCACATGCGAAGTATTTCGTCCTCTGAACCAGGACGGACAGCCTCTCCCCCTTTCCACGGTTCCCGACCTGGTCGTGGTTCTGAATGTAGACCACGAACCTACGGGGAGATAGTCCTCTCACAGGCGCCCCATGGGTCTTCTCCCTGTGTTTGGAGTATCTTCCGTCATACACGAAGACGTCCTTGAAGGCCTTCTCTATGTCCTCCAATCTACCGAAGTCCGAATAGTAGGAATTCCTCTCTCCAGTAACGTAAGCGTGAACCGCGTGATGAAAATCATCCACCCACTGGGCATCCACACCATATTCCGTGATTACCTTGGGATCGTTAAGGTCGCTCTCCGCAATGACGAACTTACCCAAAGAGTGGGAGAGGTCCGCGATTTCCTTGAGGATGTGTTTGGGGGAGAAATCGAAGATACCGTGGATGGCGTCCAGCCTCAGGCCGTCCAAGTTGAAGGTGGTGAGCCAGTACCTAACGTTCTCTAGTATGAACTTCCTGACCTCATCGCTACCCCTATCGTCATAATTGAAGGTTGGTCCCCAGGGCGTGACATATCTGTTGGAGAGATAGGGCCCAAATTTACTTAAGTAGTTACCCTCAGGACCCACGTGATTATAAACAACGTCCAGTATTACCGCTAATCCTCTGGAGTGAGCCTCAACCACCAAATCCCTTAAACCACAGGGACCTCCGTAGCTCTCTTGCACTGCGTATAGGTAGACCCCGTCATATCCCCACCCTCTCTTACCTGGAAATTGTGCAACCGGCATGATTTCAATTGCGTTGACCCCCAGATCCGTGAGGTAGTCCAGTCTCTCCACCACTCCCTGGAAGTCCCCTCGAGGCGAGAAGGTGCCCACGTGGAGCTCATATATGATCAGGTCGTCCACTTTGGTCTTGAGCCCAGGGACGTCGAAGTTGGTGTTGACAACTTGGGACGGACCATTAACTCCCTGAGGCTGGTACCTGGAGGCGGGATCTGGAAACTCACTTCCGTCCTCAGTTAGGTAGGTGTAGAGCCGGTCTTCCACACCTCCCACCTTGACGAAGAAGTAACCCCTGTCGTCCCTCTCCATCGGAATGGGGTCCCTTCCTGCAAGTTTCAACTTAAGTGTCTGTAGATAGGGTGCCCAAACCCTGAAGTTGGTGTGATTTCCGGACACCCAAGCTCCAAACTCACTCATAGAGAAAAAGGGGAGGAGAGTGGGTAATTTACCTTCCTGAGAACGACCGAGGAGATCGTATATCAGATTTGATTGTATGTCAGAAACTAAGAATTAAAGGATTCAGGCATGGATCATTCAGGGATTCGTTCTGATTTCATTATCATCCTAATTTAAACTGAATACAATTTTTGCAATTGAGCCCAGGATCCCCAGAATCATTTATGTAGAAGAATGACAGTTCTGACTCAAGTAAACATGAAGAAAATTATAGTCCTATTGGTCCTCTCCATATTAGTCCTTTCTTGGCTACCAACTACCCTAAGTGCAACACCTACAGGAAACCTTACGATCACTTACGAAAGGTTCGATAGTTTATATTACGTAGGTGGCTTGATGATGGATAACAGCAACGATCCTGCGTCACTCCTTATCAACAATTCAATATACTATTACGTGTCTAACGCCACATACACTTCACAGTATACTGGAGAAGACGTACAAATTCAAGGCTCATCCACACTCTATCAACTCACTGTAGGCTCCGCTAGGGAATTCCAAGGAAACGTGACTGTGTCCCTGACTCCTGACGGAAGACTAATGATAGTGACACAAATACCTCAACTGATAAGACTAATAGTTAATACGTCAGGTATGACCGAGCTAGTGTGGGCAGGGCTTTTGACAGGAAACGGTACCATACAGACTTCGACATATGTTAACGGGACGGGGGTCCTCACCCTAGTATTCTCCAACGGTACGTCACTGGCCAACATAACCTTGCCACTGAAGCAAGGAAGCTTCAGCTATCGCGAGAGTCTGACCCTGAATACGATCGCAGCCAATGTAATGGAAACTTTCACTAGGGAGGTGGAAGTGCAGCAGAACTTCCCGATGAGGTATGAGGATCAGGATGAGCAGGCCACTTTCGGTAATACGACGCTGGCCAAACAGGCGGGCTACAACACCACGGTAGCATACTTTAACAGTTCACTGGTTCCAGCCCTGGTGTGGAATGGTGAAGGAAGAGGTCTAATGCAGCTAGGCTTTGGAAGGCTAGAGGTTACGGGGGAAAGTTACTTCCAATTCGAGACCATAGAGTTCTTTGGCGTTAATGGAACCGCAATAGGTTACGTTCACTCAGCCTATCTAAGCAAGGAGAATAGTAGGAACGGGTTGCTCTTTGGCTCTCAATCCAGTCTAGTTGCGGGGGAACTGAAGATCGTGACAGGTAGCTTCATACCACCTAAGCCTGAGGTAGAGACGGAGGTCGAAGTTAAGGGAAATCCAGCTGTGATAATAATAACTACCAACGCCTCTGCGGAGTCCACAGCCAACGTGAACATATCTCATCCGGTGTTCATACAAGAACACGGAAAGGGTCATGGGGCTTACCTGGTGGAGCTATCGGTGAACGGTACGGAGCAATTCTTCGTGGTG
>JAFMDM010000101.1 GCA_017857195.1 Methanobacteriota archaeon | reverse complement strand
TGTTGACTGGGTGGTTGTTGACTGGGTGGTTGTTGACTGGGTGGTTGTTGACTAAATTGGCTCATGGTATCACCTCCTCAATTCCCAATAACTCAGGACATTAATTTGCCTGACCGCGTAGTTGACTATGGGATAGAGTACAGCCACCAATACACCTATAACTAATAACAAATAGTAGGAAGCTTGAACCGTTAGAACCGATGAACCAATAAAGAGTAATACTATTATGGGCTCAAGTGAGGTATATACCAAAAGGTAACCATAATACTGAAGGGGAAACCAAAGTCTTCCCTCACCAGTCGGTATGTTACCAGCTTCAAACCTAGCGGTTTTTAATGGAGATGGACGACCTTGCAACGCCACACTTAAGAACTTGTATCCTCCGTACCCCACAGCTAAGATCACTACAATGGTAACTCCAAAGGCTACGATTGGTTGTGTTAATGTCATACAGGTTTAAGAGGGGACCTACCCATAAAAAACCTTTTTCAGAAGCGTCATTATGTATTTTTATTGTGGAACTGTGTTAAAAGTATTAAGGATCTGTCTCCCATTGGCTATACATTTGGATATATTCTGCCTAGGCACACCCTCTATACATCTCTCTGAGACAAACTGATCTAAATTCTCCAAGGTAATTAGATTATTTCTAATGAAGTTTTCGTGTAGAACACAGTTAGGTCCAGCATATCTAAAAATAATCGGATGCACCTTTCTTACCTCCTCCAACATCATCCAGGCTAGAGCACGTATCTCCCACTGTGCTCTGCTGCACGTTCTTAAACCAAAGAAGTTGATAAGTTCCCTAGCGTTCATTGTAACTACAATGTTGGTATTAACGCCATTAGGAAGTATATAGCGGGCGTCTTCCTCAGGAACGCCCTTCTTTAACAGATCGTAGTACATTTCATACACTTCTCCATAATGTTGCTCGATTTTTCCTGTGGCAGAAGGCGGTACCACTGGCTTGTAATGTTCATCCACAGGCCTAGCAAACCTATGGGAGGTCTGAGTATATGACGCTATCCTATGTCTCACCAATTGATGTGAACATACTCTCGAAATCCCCTCAATTGAAAAGGTGTATGAGGAGTGCTCAAATACCGAGAAATAGCCATGTTTAAACGATTCAGTTATCCATGTCTCCACTTCTTGAGGAGACATGTCCTCACGCCAGCCTCTCCTAGAGTGGGAAATCTTAGCCGCGATGGCGATAAGCTTCTCGCCGTCCTTGGTATAGGATACTAATTTGACCTTCACTTCAGGTTATATATACGGTTCAAGCTCATTTAACTTATACCTCCCTTCAACTCCAGTACTACCGCGAATTAGACTAGAATCATAGTTTTCTATGTCTCTTAATAAGGAACTTTCCTAACTGCCTTGGGCCTCCCCCTTCACAAACTATTCTGAAGACGGAGAAATTATCGGTGGTAAAATACTTGCTTACATGGGTAAAACCATATCTTCTCAGCGTTATTGGAGCGAAAATAGCTGATACTCCAGATAGAATAATAGTATCCGCTGTCAGCGTCTTCAAAATGGACTGAACAGATCCATTTACTAATACTGACCCAAAAAGGACAGCCACGTTACATTTTTCTTCCTTATATGATGAAAAAGGTCTATAGTTAATTTCTCCTTCGCTTGACTCTCCCCTAACCGAAAAGTCATACACTATTACCTTTGAGAATTTACCTCTATTAATGGAGGGTGAATAGCCGAAGACGCATAACTTTCCCTCAGCATCAATGAGGGGATCCTTATCCTCGAATGGTTCCAATGTGATGGCGTTCATCACTGCTAGCGCTAGACTTCTCTCACTGTTAGAGTTGAGCGATTGAGCGGCTTCATAGGCAGAAAGGCCCAACAGCTTTCCACATAGCGGGATATCGCTATCATAAATTGTGTTACTGAGGCCCACGTTTTGATCATCGAGGATGATTGATGTGTAATTTACACCAACACATACATTGAGCAACTTGCGCCTCTTAAGAAAAAACGAAAGTTCCTCCAGGGCCTCTTCAAGTATCATAATATTATCTTACCTGCCTCCTCTATAGATTCGTTTATTTCCTTGAAGGGTAACACAATCGTCCTCGAATTCAGCATAACGCCCTCTCCTAACACCACTTCGTCACCCACTATGGAACCATCCCTTATGTGATTCCAACCCCCTAAATTAGCATTGGAACCTAGTATAACTCTACTGATGCTTGAGGCGTGACCAATACGAACTCCATCCATCAACAAGGAATCCACTATCCTGCAGTAATCCCCAACTTTTGAGCCGGATCCAATTATGGCGTTTTCCACCTTTGAATTTGATCCAATTGTGACTCCATTACCTATAAAATATGGGGGAATAAGTTGGGCCTCCTTGGATACTACAGCTCCCTGCCCCACATAACCTCGCTGGAAGGACCTCCTGATCAACCTCAGATTGAGTTCCAAATAGTCCTGAGGAACACCCACGTCGGCCCAGATGCCATCGTATTCGAAAACGCCCACTGTTCCTTCATTTATTAGCCGAGGTAAGAGCTCCTTCCCTATCCCCCTGACTTGAAATTGTTTTAAGACCTGAGTCTTAAAGACGTATACGCCAGCATTAACTAGGTTGTCCCTAGGGTGAGAAGGTTTTTCAGCTATTTCAGTGAGGACATAATCATCCTTAAGGAGGACTCCATATCTTCTAGGGTTAGGTACTCTTGTACCCACAACGGTGGCCGACAGATCCTTCTGAACGTGGAACTCGAATACCTTTGTGAAATCAACCTCACTGAATATATCACCATAGACCACTAAAACATCAGTACCCAGGTCATACTTCTTAGCTATTAGGTTCAGGGGTCCGGCATCTCCTAAAGGCCTGTCTTCCCTTACAAACACTATATCAGAATCCTTATATCGTTCTTCAATCTTCTCAGCCATGACTCTTACCGATATATAGATCCTTTCCACACCTCCCCTCCTTAGTCCCTCCACTATGTAGTCAAGGATAGGCTTATCCAAAACTGGTAAGAGTGCCTTTGGTCTCGTCAGACTTAGAGGCCTGAGCCTCGTTGCGTTACCGCCAGCGAGAACTATCGCACTTACCATGCAACATAGAAGGATAAAACAAACTAAAATTACTTCATGTACTTCTTCAGTTTCTCCTCCGCAAAGTCCCAGTTAACTACGTTCCACCAGGCACCTACGTAATCAGCTCTCTTGTTCTTGTACTGGAGATAGTATGCATGTTCGAATTCATCAACTATCATTAAGATAGGTAACTCAGCGATATGGTTCATGAAATGGTTCTCGAAAGTCATTAACTGCAAGTTACCATTTTCCACATCATAGTAGAGAACGGTCCAACCGGTGCCTGGAAGAGAATTGGCGACCTCTGTGAAGACTTGCTTAAATCTGTCAAAGCTGCCATACTGTTTCTGAATTAGATCGGCTATGGCACCGCCCGGCTTTCCTCCACCCTTGCCAGCTGGAGCCATATTCCTCCAGAAGAGATCATGAAGCTTATGTCCATTTATATTGAAAGTTAGACCCCTAACAATCCCTTGAATATCATAGCCGCCGCTACCAACTTCTCCCTTCACTACTTTCTCCAATCTTTCCACTAGGGAATTAGCGCCGTTAACGTAACCCTTATGATGCCCATTATAATGGACGTCCATTATATCCTTGCTGATATAGGGTTCAAGGGCGTCCAACTTGTATGGAAGTTGAGGCAGCTCGTATTTCTTGAGTTGGATTGACATGACCGAGTCACCTTCTTCAACATCGAAGACATCAGTTATAACTTTTTGCTTCAACGAAAGATCTCGCCGGGAGAGTTAGAAACTGGATTCGAAAGGAAAGAAGGGTTGCATCAAAGTTGAGATAATATTATAAATTTTAATATATTAGCTTAAATCCTTATGGACAATTTTAGAAAGATTAATAAGAATGTCCCTGAGACTATTTGAATTAGATAAGGATCAGGAAGCCAAGAAATACAAGTGGATCCATTCGATTCTGCTAGGAGATGATTTAAAGACATCCACGTTTTCCAAATAGTAACACTTATTTGAAGTGATGGAGATCTACACTTGTGAGCAGGAGCTACACAAAATGGAAATGCGGCTTTTGTGAGAACCAGATAGCTTGGGACGAACCATTCACCTATATGTCAAATAAAACTGTGGTTCACTTCACATGCCTTAAGGATAGAGCCCTCAAAACTCCTAAGGGGGATCAAGAGGAATTGAAGATGGTCCTCGATTCATTGGAAGACGAATTAGTCTCAATTCAGAAATATAAGGAGAGATTATCAAAGGTAAGCAATGAGGACGTAAAGAAGGTTCTAGACCAAGCCGAGAAAGATGCAGAAAAAAATGCTGGAATACTTACAAGAACAGTCGAGAAATTGAGTGCTGTACTTCCCAGTTGATGGATCAATATACAGAGCGTTAGCAGAACGCAGGGAATATTTTTATCTTCACAGACATCATGATACCACAGTAATGGAAGCCCCACAGATGTTTTAGACAGATTCCTCCCTTTTAATTCCGGTCACAGATGGAGCAAACGCCACTGAGGTTAAAGTAAGGTACAATGGGATGTATCTCCACCCATTAATTCTCTATGTATAACTAGAACTGTCTTCAGAGCTAGGATCGTTAAGCCTATTGAGCCTCACCCTTTGGGCGAGATAGTGTAGTAAAATAAGATATGGGAGAGGAAGAAGCCCCGTCGATAGTAGTGAGATAAGTTCACTTGCCCTACTCTACATTTCTATAAAACTCTCCCCTCTCGACGTCGCGAGAAACGACGCTGCCAGGATATATTGTTGCATACGCCCCAATTTTGACCCCAGGTAAAATACTTACATTTATTCCAGTCTTGGCATGACCGCCTATTATTGCTCCCAACTTCCGCCTACCCGTGGGAACCCTTACTCCCTTCACTCTCATAGTCACCTCCTTCTCATCAAACCTTAGGTTGGCTGTTATAGTGCCTGCTCCTAGGTTTACTTCTTCGCATATCACACTATCCCCTACGTAGTTTAGGTGAGGAAGCTTTGCTCCCTCCATGACAACTGATTCCTTTACCTGCACGAAGGCACCGACTTTGGACTTCTTACCCAACACACTATATGGTCTTATATGAGCCATCGGTCCAACTTCGGTGTCGGAACCGATATATGCAGGTCCTTCTATTACTGTCCCGCTATAAACTTCAGCTCCTTCATCTATATACACTTTCCCAATGAGCTTCACTCCTTCCTGGACTATCCCCTTAACTTCACTATGCATCTCAGTCTCCATAAGCTGTCGATTGGCTTCTATTACTTGCCAAGGTCTACCAACATCCATCCATAGCCCCTCATGAACCACAACATTAACTTTAGTATGAGCGACCATAAGGTTAATGGCGTCAGTAAGTTCTAGCTCATTTCGTGGAGAGGGAACCAACTTATCTATATAATAAAAAATGTCGGAAGACAACTTATAGATACCGCCATTAATTACATTTGAGGATGGGTTTTGTGGCTTCTCTTCTATCTTCTCTAACTTATTCCCGATAAATGATAAAACTCCAAAATTAGAAGGATTGGGAACTTTCACTCCTAGTACGGCATTACCTGGTATGCTTATCACTTTATCAATAGCAGCAGAATCAAAAAGCAGATCGCCATACACTACTAATATTTGATCGCTTTTTATATTAAGAGAGGAAAGAGCAGCGGCGGTTCCCATCGGACCCGGCTTCTGTAGTACAACTTCCGCATCCAGAAACGAGGACTTTAGCTCCTGACTACCTATGACTACTACATCGTCCACATATTTCCTCAGAATACCTATTGCTCTTCCTAGAAGAGTAGTGCCTAGAACTGGAATAAGGGGTTTAGGTCGGGTCTGTGTTATGGGTTCTAATCGCTCCCCACGACCGGCAGCAAGAACCACCGCCTTCAAAATTATTCACTGAACTGGAAATCTAAGAACCTTACTCTTCTCCATCTCTACCTTTCTGAGGGGATAGATTTTCTTTCCTGCTTCGAATATATCGTTTGATAATTTCCCGAACACAATTTCTTGAACTAACTGATCGAACGTAGATTCCTCTGCCCTCTTCCGTAAAA
>JAFMDM010000100.1 GCA_017857195.1 Methanobacteriota archaeon | reverse complement strand
TGGTAGACGCCTTGGAAAGTTTCTACAAGAACAAGAGGGGAGGTAAGGTATTGGTGATGGGGGCCGGTAGGAGCGGACTGGTTGGTAGAGCCTTCGCGATGAGGCTCCTCCACTTGGGATACAACTCCTACGTTCTAGGGGAGACCATTGTTCCAGCGATCGGTAAGGATGACATAGCAATAGCCATATCTGGGTCAGGAAGGACGAAGTTAATCGTTACGGCGGCGGAGGCGGTCAGAGAGGCCAAGTCCATGTTAATAGCAATAACAAGTTACGCCGACAGTCCTCTGGGTAAAATGGCCGACATAGTAGTGGAGGTGCCTGGGAGGACGAAGTATAGTAAAAATGAGGACTACTTCGCCCGTCAGATTTTGGGAATTAACGAACCCTTGGCGCCTCTGGGTACCTTATTTGAGGACGCCACACAGGTCTTCCTTGACGGCATAGTTGCGGAACTCATGGTGAGGCTAAAGAAAACGGAAGAGGATCTGAGGCTAGTTCACGCCAACATAGAACTCTAGGATACCTTAGCTAGGTACTCCATTATTCCCCCTGACTCCAATATCTTTAGGGCCATGCCGGTTATTCCCTTTCCCTTCAACGTCCTTTCCCCTATTCTCACCTCTCCACTTTCCACGATCACCCTCGCTATTTGACCCTCAGAGGCCTCCCTTGAAATACCTGGAACAGTGATAACCGGTAGGCCGTTGTTCACTGCGTTCCTATAGAATATCCTTGCGAAGGACTCTGCCAGAACCGCCCTCACTCCGGCTGCCTTGAGAGCTATTGCAGCCTGCTCTCTGGATGAACCCATGCCGAAGACCTTTCCCGCCACCAGTATTACTCCCTTGGACGCCCTCTGATAGAATTGTGGATCAATGGGTTCCATGGCGTGCTGAGCTAAGAAAGCGGGATCCGTGGACTTAAGGTACTTGGCTGGTATTATAACGTCGGTATCTATCTTATCTCCATACTTTAGGACAGGTCCCTCCACTATCACTGTACTCCCCTCGGATCAGTTATTTTACCAGTTAGGGCAGTTGCCGCAGCGACCGCGGGACCTGATAGGTATACCTTTGCGTCTGGACTTCCCATCCTCCCCTTAAAGTTCCTTGAACTGGTGGAGAGGACAGTCTCCCCGGGTCCTGCGACACCAAAGTGTCCACCAAGGCATGGTCCGCATGTCCCATAGGTTACCACACATCCACTGTCCACTAGGTCCTTTATGTAGCCCAAGTCCATGGCCTTCTTGAACTGCTCATAGGATGCGGGTATGGCTATGGTTCTCGTCCTCACTTTCTTTCCCTTGAGGATCTTGCTTGCCACTTCGAAGTCGCTCAACCTTCCATTGGTGCATGAACCTATGAACACTTGATCCACTTCCACGTCCTCAAGCTCCGATGCTCCCTTCACGTTGTCAACACTGTGCGGTACCGCGACCAAGGGTTCCAGCTTGTTGAGCTCCAGATCATAGGCCTCCTGATAAGACGCGTCCCTGTCTGGTGTAATTACCTTCGGTTCATAACCCCTGTTTTCCTTGATGAATCTGACCGTCTCGGCGTCAGGAACAAACATTAGAGCATCTGCGTTCATCTCTATGCCCATGTTTGACACAGTCGCCCTGTAGTCAACTGGGAAGGAATGCGGGTCCTCTACGTGGACCTCTATGGATTTCCCATTGAAGTAATCGGCCTTGAATTCTCCCAAAAGCTTTAGGGCAACGTCCTTTCCTCCTATCCATTTCCCGGGAGCCCCCTTCAGGGACACCTTGAATGGTTCTGGGACGGTCATCCAGGTCCTTCCAGTCACCACTGCCGCAGCAATGTCGCTCGCCCCCATTCCCTGTGCGAAGGCGCCCAAGGCCCCAGAGGTGGTGGTGTGGCTGTCCGCGGCCAATATTACCTGTCCAGGCTCAGCGTACTTCTCCACCATAAGTTGATGAAGAATTCCCACGTTATTGTCGTGAAAGTTCTTCACTCCCATTTTCCTGACGAACTTCCTTATTGAAACCTGTATCTCCGCGCTCCTTGGATCGGGGGGAGGAGAGAGATGATCGAATGCGACAACCAGCCTCTCCTGATCGAATATCTTGGACATTCCTGCCTTCTCCATTACCTCTATGACGTGGTAGCCTGTGAGGTCGTGGAACGCAACCAGGTCCACCTTCAACTCCGTGACTTCACCTGGCGAGACTGGCCTTCCAGCGGCCCTCCCAAGTATCTTTTCGGTCAGTGTGTAACCCATATCTGCACTGTAGTTTCGTGGTCTATATAAGTAAAGGTCTTATTTTCAAATCAAAGGATTCCCCATGTTATCGGACCAACTCTGGGACTCCATCCAAGACATTTACAGGGCCGTCCTCTCCCATCCCTTCATTACAGGGCTGTCCTCAGGGGAACTGGAGGAGGAGAAGTTCAGGTTCTATATAGCTCAGGACTCTCTCTATCTAGTTGAATTTGGGCGAGCTCTAGCCCTGGCCTCAGCCAAGGCCGAGGACAGGGAGCACAGTAAGTTCTTCGCCGAGAGCTTGAAGAGGTCAATAACGGTTGAGAGGGAAATGCATGAGGCGTTCATGAGGAGTTGGGGTATCGTGGCGGGGGAGATAAGCCCAGTTAACTTGGCGTACACCAACTTCCTCCTGGCGACCGCCTACTCCAGGCCTTTCCCTGAGGTGGTGGGAGCTCTCCTTCCCTGCTTCTGGATATATATGAAAGTTGGGAACCAATTGAAGAGGAAAGGGTCCCCTAAACCCCTATATCAAAAATGGATAGATACATATGGAGGAGAGGAGTACGAAATGGGAGTGAAAAGGGCCATAGATGTGATAAACCAGTTGGAGGTAAGTGGGAGGGAGAGGTCATCAGTGATAATGAGGTTCAGAACTGCAGCCATGTATGAGTACATGTTCTGGGATAGTGCGTATAGGATGGAGAAGTTTCCGTTCCCCCTGAAGTCATGACCTCTGCCTACTTCTCGACATTAGTTGTATCACGGCGGGCAGGTATATTGTCCTTATGACGAAGGTGTCTATAATGAGCGAGAGGACGAACCCTATCCCTATTTGCTGAAGGAAGCCCACCGGAATTAGTGCAAGTACCCCCAAGGATACTGCGAGGATCAATCCCAGAGACGTCACTGTCCCACCTGTCTTGGCCATGGCCAGGGGAACTCCCTCCTTTTCGTCCCTCTCCTCCTCTATTCTTGAGATTATGAAAACAGTGTAGTCATTGCCCAGGGACATCAGGATCACGAAGAGCACAACCGGCACTAGATAGATCAGCTGCTCCCCTAAAAGGAACCTGGATATGATGTATAGGAGCCCAGTGGCCCATGTTATACTCATGAAAACTCCAGTGAGGGAGATCAGCGGATATTTCCAGGACCTAAAAGATATTCCTAGCACCAGGCCCACCACGACGACTATTAGCAACTCAAGCAATGTGTAATCCCTGGAGTTCTGCCCCCTCAAGTCCACCACTGAGGCAGGGAGGCCACCAACTAGGAATCCGTGAGACCTCAGTTCCTTCACCAAGCTTGCAGCCTGCTGGGAATACGCACTATAGTTGGTGTAGACTAAGAAATAGAAGTACTGCCCGACCTTGTATTCGGATATATTGGTTGAGTTGATGAGCTGATCCCCCTGCAGATAAGGACCGAAGGCCTTTTCCACCCCCTTAGTATGAAGTATGGTGCTTGCGTCGTCTTTCAGGGACGTGGATTGGTTAGTCAAGATGAAAATTGGTGACGTGTAGAGACCGAACTTGCTCTGAAGTAAGTCCAATCCCTGAACGCTCCTAAGCTGTGAGGGTAAGCCCGCGTTGAAGTTGTACGTAGTGGGGAGGTGAATGAAGAGGTAAACTGCCGGTATCGCAACCAAAACAATGGCAAGTACCGCGAGCCCCTTTCTCCTCACCGATGCTGCCCTGTAGAATAGGGATTTCCTTGGATCCCCTTGCTTTGAGGGAGATGGAAATATCCTCCCTCCAAACCTGTTCAGCATGGAAGGTAGGAGGGTGACCATCATTGAGGTGGAAATGATAATTGCAATCAGTAGCACTATCCCCCAGCTCAAGAATCCTGGAACTAGGGAGAATGTTGCCAAACTAAGGCCCACCGTCAGCCCAGAGATCAGTACGGCCCTGGAGGCCCTCTTCGAGGCGGCCTCAATGGCCCTCTCCCTTCCTCCCCTAAGTTCCTCCCTATACCTCACCGCTATGAAGACCAGGTAGTCAGTTGTTATTCCCAACAGCACCGCCGTCAGGGTGTAGTTGACCACGTAATCAACGTGTCCTATGAGGACCCCCGTTGCGAAGACTGAGAAGTAGCCTATTGTCGTGGTTAGGGAGACGAATAGGAGGGTGAGAAGGGAACCTCTGAAGGATCTTAAGGTCACTCCCACTGCCACGGCCAACACCACGAAGAGGAATGGGAAAATGAACGCACTCTTCTGGGTCAGTAGCTGGGTCTCGTACTGTATGGGTCCATTTCCAGTGACGTATGCCCTTTGTCCGAGGTATTGGTTAGTCAGGTTTTCTACCTTAGGAGTGAGGACCTCTGAAGGCGAAGTGCCGCCGCTTAGGGTAGTCCCAGCGGTGTAGTTCAGTTGCAGTGTTATCAGAAAGGATGAGTTATCAGAACTGACGGAGCTAGCTGTCACGAAGGACGGGGCACCCTTTAGGCCGTTGGCCACAACGTATGACCTGGCCTCAGTTGCATTTCCAATGAATTTTGTCAATAGCTGCACGTAGTTGGAGAAGGGGGAGCTGATTGAGGAAACGTTAGGTAATTTCGTCAACTGATCCTGTAGGGAGAGGGTTCTGTTTGCCAACCCCTCAGCGTATGGACTCTCGTTGACCACAATTATGATAGTCTCCCTGTTCAGAGAGGCGTTGTCGAGGATCTTCTCAACTAAGGCTGACTGTCCTCCGGCACCACCTTCAGTGGAGTAAGAAAGGTAATGAGAGTAGTGGAGGACCCCTGGTACCATTATGGCTATCACCAGGGCCCAAACCACAATGAATTTCCAGTCGGAGTTGTTAAACTTCATTGGACCCTGGTTGACAAGTATGGGGTAAAGCTCTCCTTAGCTTTCGCCTAAGTTAGGCTTAAAATGGTCCAGATAGGGTCCCCTGACCTTGAAGTCCGTCACAAGCATAATCTGTGAGGCCGGATCGGTGTTCCTCACCATCTCCGCATACCTGTTCCCCATACCCAATTCCCCCACGAAACAAATCTCAACGGAGCCTTGCTCTGTCCTCACTGAGAATAATCTACACCCTTCAGTTAGTCTTCTAACCAATTCCGGCCGGCTGGAGAAAACACCCAATATCATGGCGTTAAGCTTCGAGAGGTCTACCTCCGGTACCACAGTTAGCTCTCCTCTCTTCTTCATTACCTCTATCTTCCTGGCAACATACCTTAACCTAAGATTGGTCCTCCGTGCTATCTCTCCAGGGGTCGCCCTGGGATCCTCAGCTAAGGCCTTCAATAGCTTAATTTCCAGGGGTCTCAGCTCCTTGGGAGCCTGGTTTGGAACGTACCTCATCACTGGTTCCCCGAGCTCCCTGGACATGAATTTCAGTCTATCCTCAACCTCTTGAGGCGAAACTCCCTCAACACCGTATACCGTGAACTCCTCCATACACTTGAACTTCACGAATATCCAAGGGGCATCGAACTCCTTCCTATTCAGATGGGCTACGAAGGCGAAGTACATGGAGTAGAAATTTGGATTGAGGAAGAGCTTAAACCCCCTCAACACTCCGTTCTCCCTCAGCTTCCTTATTCTATGAGTCAGTGATGGAGGGGTTACACCCAGCTCCTTGGCTAGCTCACTCTGGGGCGTCCTGCCGTCCCTAAGTAGGCCGAATATGAGCTTTCTGTCCAGCTCCTCTTGGCTCAATAGTAGTACTGGGGTGTTGGCACAATAAATCGTTTTGGTAATAGTGTGGCGGGCCCGCCGGGATTCGAACCCGGGACCTACGGGTCTCTTTCCCGTGGTTAAAAGCCCGTCGCTCTACCTGGCTAAGCTACGGGCCCAAGAGTTAAGGTGGAGAGGGGATATTTAACTCTACGGGGGTTTGACTTTCTGGGGGGTTAAGGGGGCGGAAGTCCCCCTCCGTGAGGTGGGGGATGAAT
>JAFMDM010000099.1 GCA_017857195.1 Methanobacteriota archaeon | reverse complement strand
CAGCGCTGGAGCAACCGTGGCCGCTGCGACCAAGTTAAAGCTCTCAGGAACCACTGTTCTGATTTTCCCCGATGACGCGTTCAAGTATATGGACTTCTACAGTAAGCATGTGGAAGAGGCGACCAAGCTCTTACAATTTTAAGCTCTATCCATATTCTTCAATTATTCATGGGCTTCACCTCAACCTTCGAGAGACTAATTAAGGAGAGTTACTCACAGTCCAGGATCTCAAACATAGGAGGCGTGAAGGTTGTGGTGAAGAACTACGGTTCCCCCTACTCCATAAAATGGTACTTCATAACGGCGGCCTTCTTTAATTATCCGTACGTTGCAGATCCAAGGAAGAGACTGTCTAGGGAAATGGATTTCATGTTGGGGGATTGGAAGGACTTCCTCACGCCTAGGATAATAGATTTCGACTTAGAGGAACCTTCCCTCACACGGGAGTTCTTAGAGGGCGATGAGCCAGACTCTGACCAGATGAAACTCGTGGGTAAAGGACTGAGGGAGGTGCATGATAAGGGAATTGTGATGGGAGATACCAAGGTCAGTAACTTTCTCGTTTCAGAAGGAAAACTTTACGTTAT
The DNA here is from genome assembly GCA_017857195.1 of Methanobacteriota archaeon. Lineage (GTDB taxonomy): Archaea > Thermoproteota > Thermoprotei_A > Sulfolobales > Sulfolobaceae > Sulfodiicoccus. The sequence goes on along the minus strand of JAFMDM010000099.1, from coordinate 5,667 downwards.
AGACGCAGAACAATCCACATCTTCCGATTCTGAGGAATTGAAGGCATGGGATCTCCTTGTCCTCTTCGTATTCCTTGCTTACAAGTACCTCAATGACCTAGATCAATTTGAGAAGGGACTTGAGGCCTTTCTTGACTCATATGATCCTGACCAGCGAATCTCCAGATCGGTATTCAATGCTAAGAACGGGTTCCTGGTCGCACTAATGCCCATACTGCATGCCAGGGTCGCTCAGCGGCTGCTGAACTCGTGAGTCAAGTATTTCCCTGAATAGAATTTCAACTCAATCGATCAGATTATTTGAAAATTGTGGGCTGCCATCTAAAAGAAAATGAGAGTGGATTATGGGGCCTGACCTGCAGCTGAAGCCCCTTCATATCCCCTCGGGTTGCCGTTCGAGTAGACGCTTATTGTTATTCCCCCATTCCTGGAGACTCTCAACTCCACGTCATTTATCTTGACGCCGCAGGCTGGACATTTGTATAGATATCTTATTCTCTTCATTCTGTCGCTCATGATCTCGGTCTCTGCTTGAAAGTCCATCCTAACCCCGCATCTGGGACAGTCTACTTCGTTAATCATATTCTCACTTATAACCAACTGAGCCCATATTTAGGTTAATGTTGGACAGATACGGCAGGCAAATAGAGGACCTTAGGGTGACTTTGACTCATACGTGCAACTTCTCGTGCTTCTTCTGTCATATGGAGGGTGAGCCTGTGGCAGGGGACCTCCTGTCTCCCAAGGAGATCGCCCTAGTGGCCAGTGTTGCCAATGAGTTTGGAGTAAGAAGTGTGAAGCTGACGGGAGGAGAACCGACGCTTAGAAGGGACCTTATGGACGTGGTCTCAGCGTTGAAGTCTGTGGGAATTGAAGACCTCTCAATGACTACCAACGGCGTCCTTTTGGGTAAACTGGCCAGGGGACTTAAGGATGCCGGGTTAGATAGGGTAAACGTTAGTTTACATGCGCTCACTCCCGAGGGATTCGTCAAGGTCACCGGGGTCAATGCCTTTCATTTGGTATTGGATGGAATTAGGGCAGCCCAGGAGGCTGAACTAAGGCCTTTGAAACTCAATTACGTGGTCAATAGCTACAACGAGCGCGAAACCCTCAGCTTCCTGGATTTGGCTCAATCCCTTGGAGTGGACGAGGTGCATCTCATAGAGCTGCATCCTGTTGGCCTCGGAAGACAAGCCTTTGGTACTCATGTGAGTTTAGACGGCTTAGAGGAAAAGCTTAGACACATATCATCCAAGGTTGAGACCAGGAGCAAGCACATGAGACCCACGTATAAACTATCGTCAGGGACGGTAGTGGAGGTGGTCAGGCCTTACAGGAATCCCCTCTTCTGTTCTGGATGTAACAGGGTAAGACTCACGGTGAAGGGTGAACTGAAGACTTGCCTGTATAGGGAGGACAAGGTCATCGACGTCTTTGAGGTGTTGAGAGGGAATTTAGTTGATGAGGATAAGCTTAACTTTCTTAGGACCGCCTTCAGGATGGCCCTCTTTATTAGGGAGCCCAATTTTAAATATGGACCGAGATCCTATGGCGAGCAGACTTCAGAAGTTGCGCGCTTTGTCCCAAGAGCTAGGCTCCTGCGTTATGATAGCCGCCTCCCCTAACGTATTCTACTTCTCCGAGTACGAAGGAGCAGGAGCTCTCCTACATTGTGATGATAATACATACCTTATGGCGCCCGTGCTGGATTCATACAGGGCTCAGAGAGTAAAAGGGGTGGAGGTCGTGATCTTCAATCCCTATCACTCAGGTTCGTATCAAACAATGAAGGAAGCATTGGAGAAGTTGGTGAAGGGAAAGAAGTTGGCTATAGATATGGAATGGATGCAGGTGCCGCAGTACAAGTCTCTCAAATCCTCCTTTGAATTGGTGGATGTCTCAAGCAAGATATCTACAATGAGAGCAGTAAAGGAGCCAGACGAAATTGAGAGAATTGAGGCGGCATGGAGGGCAACCTCCTCTGCCATGGCAAGGGCCGCTCAAGTGCTCACGCCTGGAGTCAGTGAGTTGCAAGTGGCCTCAGAGATTGACGGGGCCATGAGGAAAAATGGTGCCAACGATTATGCCTTCCCAAGTATAGTGGCCTTTGGTCCGAACTCAGCTTTTCCTCACTCTGAACCTGGAGAGAGGACGCTTTCCCTAGAGGATCCGGTGGTGGTCGACATAGGTGCCAAGGTCAAAGGTTACTGCTTCGATAGCACCAGGACCTTCAATGTGCGCGGAGAGGTGAAAAAGATCTACCAGTCAGTGTTGCAGGCACAGATGGAGGCCATAGATATGGTTAGACCCGGTGTAAAGGCGTCTGAGGTAGACAAGAGAGCCCGCTCGGTCCTTGAGAGGGAAGGTTTAGGGCACCTCTTCGTTCACTCCACAGGACATGGGGTGGGTGTGGAGATCCACGAAGCTCCACCCATATCTCCCAGTTCCGATACGGAGTTAGTGAAGGGCATGGTCATAACAGTGGAGCCTGGGGCTTACCTAAACGGACGTTTCGGAGTAAGGATAGAGGATACTATAATTGTAGATGATAACCCCAAGGTCCTTTCCACCTATGGTAAGGAGCCAAGTTAATTTTTCTCCTAATTAAAAAGGTCTCGTGTGCTCAACCCGAATAAAGTGTTATATAACCACCAATGGGTTTAGTACTCGGTGTTTTAATGGAGCAGCCGCAACTAGATGAGCATGAAGTGACGCAGTCAATAGCCAAGAAGGTGAGGGAGATCTTAGAGCTCCTTGGTGAAGATCCAAATAGAGAAGGGTTGGCCGAGACCCCAAATAGGGTGGCCAGGGCTCTCCTAGAGATGACAGAAGGTATGAGAACAGAAATGCCCGAGGTGAAGGTCTTCAGCCTCAGGGAGAACGATGGTATCTACGGGGAGGATGAGATAGTAGTTGCTAGAAACATAAACTTCTCATCCCTATGTGAACACCATGTTCTCCCCTTCTTTGGAAAGGTTGACGTGGCCTATGTAGTTGGCAAGGAAGGGTATGTGGCGGGGTTCAGCAAACTCTCCAGGTTAGTTAATTACTTTTCCTCGAGACTGCAGCTTCAGGAAAGGCTGGCCAATCAGGTGGCTGACGCTATAATGAACAGTGATGTGAAGCCCAAGGGAGTTATGGTGATAATAAGGGGTATTCATATGTGTGCTTACGTTAGGGGCGTAAAGGACAGAGAATCTGACCTTGTAACTATGGTGACGAGGGGACTGATGAAGACAAGTTCCTCAACCAGAAATCAAGCCTTTAGATTGTTGGAGAGGCAAAAGGTCGGTTTATTTTAATGGGGTATGGGGAGTATGACCACCGTAAGGTGGGACGTTAATCCTCCCCCAAAGTTTAAAAATATCTCTAAAAATATTCTCTTAATGGTAGTCAGTGACGGAGTAAATGTAACTGGGACGACTTGGTTAAAGCGATGGTCAGTGAGGTCTGCCTTCACCCCATTCTTGTCCCATATGGACAACAGGTATTCATGGCCGGGACGGTTGAGCCTCTGGAGCCCTCTGCCCTTAGCTGGGAGCAAGGCAGTGAAGTGGGAAACCGCGAGGGGGCCATAAGAGTGGGGTGAGTTCATTTTAGACACCTCCCCCAAAGTTAGCGCTGTGAGCGCTAGGGACAAATTGATAAGGCTGCTGAGCCAGGGTTCTCTATCTCAGAATGACATTCCCAAGCTCACAGGGCTCTCCAAGAGTAGGGTGTCTGAGGTACTAAGGGAACTGGAGAGGGAGGGGAAGGTCGTAAGGACCAAGGGGCCTGGGAACACCAGGGAAGTCTCACTTAGGAAATTAATCAGGGTAGGTGCTATACGCGCTGCCGAATATCCTTTCGTTGTACCGTTTTTACGCTCTCTTAAGGAAAAGGGGTTTCTTGTTGAGTTTAGATTTTATGACAACGGTATTGATCTCACGCTAGATCTTGTCAGGGGCAACACGGAGGTTGTGTTCTCTCCCTTAGTTACACAGCTTATTCTCTCCGCCATCTTCCCAGAGGTCAAAATTGTGGCGGGCGGAGCCGCGGGCGGTGGCGCACTCATTGGGAATGAGGGGGATAGAGTGGGATCCACAGTACTATCTAGCATGGAGGTGTGGTCCCATCTGGTCGGTAGGGACAATATAGTTCCGGCAACCAGCGCCTCTCAGTTAGAGACCATGCTTCGTTTTGGCAAGGTACAGGCCGTGGCCCTTTGGGAGCCCTTCGCCACAAAACTGAAGAGGGAGGGATATAGGGTACAATACTTCGAGCCCATGGAGTGTTGCTCCATGGCCGTGAGGAGAGGTGCGGACGCAGATTTGCTGGTTCGTACATATGAGGAATCCATGACCCTTTTCAAGAGCAGCACGGATAGATGGATACCAATCTATGCAGAACTTCTTGGAGAAGATGGTTCCCTCCTCTCGGAGTCAATAAAGAACTACATTTTCGATACATACCTCGACATAGACGGCTTCGTTAGAAAGTTGAGGTCCTCTGGCCTCTATTTGCCAGGCTCAAGAGTCTAGGTAGTAGTACATCTCCATTGGATGTGGATATTGGGCCAACGCCCTAGTTTCGTCCCTCTTTAGCGAAATGTATGTGTCCAGAATTGAGGAGTTGAACACTGGCTTTAGGAACTCCATATCGCTTTCTAATTCGTCCAAGGCCTCGTCCAAGGATCTAGGTAACTCCCTTATGTCCAGCTGTTTCCTCCTCTCAGGTGTGAGATGGTATATGTTCTCGTCCACCGGATCCCCCGGATCCATCTTCTTGTTCACACCGTCCAAGGCCGCCATGAGTATTGCCGAGAATGCCAAGTAGGGATTGGTGGAGGGATCTGGGGCCCTGTACTCTATTCTCTTAGCCACCTCCATCCCCCTATAGTAGGATGGAACTCTAATTACCGCGCTTCTGTTCCCTTTACTCCATGCCAAATATACTGGAGCCTCGAAGCCTGGTATGAGCCTCCTATAACTGTTGGTTGTGGGAGAAACTATGGCCGAAAGTGCCCTGGCGTGATGAAGCACCCCTCCTACCACGTATCTGCCGGTCTGACTTAGCTCGGCGTACTCGTCTGACGGATCGTACATTAGGTTCTTCTTACCGTCGGATGTCCAGAGGCTGAAATGGGTATGCATGCCGGTTCCGTTGTCTCCAAACATTGGCTTCGGCATGAAGGTCATCACCAGTCCCTTACTTGCGGCGACGTTCTTCCCCACATACTTCAATGTCTGTACCTTATCCGCCGTGTCCACTAATGTTGAGAACCTGAAGTCTATCTCTCCCTGTCCAGCCGTGGCCACTTCGTGGTGGGTCGCCTCTATTTCAAATCCGAAGTGTTTAACCAACGTATCAACTATCTCTAACCTTACGTCCATTAACTGATCCACGGGAGGGGTGGGATAGTAGCCCTCCTTAAACCTGATAAGGAAGTTCCCGGTCTTCTCCCACGGTGCTTCCCTAGCTCTTATTTTATATCCTGTTCCACTGCTGGGCGTCGAGACATCCACCTCAACCTTATCGAAAATGAAGAACTCTAACTCCGGACCGTAATAACTCCTGTATCCTCTCTGCTCCTGGAACGATTCAGCTGTCTCGGCAACTGCCCTTGGATCCCGTTCAAACCTACCTCTCCCTGCCCCCCAGAACACTTGGTTCAACACCCGTGCT
>JAFMDM010000098.1 GCA_017857195.1 Methanobacteriota archaeon | reverse complement strand
TTACCAGGATAACGAATCAGCCATCCAGATCACATTGAATCGTGGATCTCTATCAAATCGATCTAAGCATATGGATAGAACGATATTGAGAAGCAGGAATAAAGTGGAAGATGGTGAAGTGAAGCCTACCGCACGTGTGACGACGGAAATGTGGGCTGACATCGGAACCAAAGCACTTCCTGATACCCAGTTCGAATATCTGCGTGATAAGATGAATGGGTATAGTTTGGTCAAAGAACATTGGCCTGAGTACAAACTTCCAAGTTATATCACATGAGAAGCGTTGGTATATGAATATGAACCACGTGTTGTGAGGTGATCACTAACGACGGGGGAGAATGTCAATGTTTATGAATCTCTGAGTAAGCTGCAAATTATGGATTGCATTGCTGAAAAGGATGGATCCTGATTGGGCCAATTATTGTATATGGCTCTAGAGGAAATAAAGAAACTGATCAGCTGGTAGTGTGGCTAGTATGAGACTATTGCCCTCAGCTTTGATCGCATGTTTTGAGGAAAAGTTGGACTGATGTGTGGCTAGTGAAAACTATGTGCCCCCAGTCGTAAAGTGGTAGCTTCTAGGGCTTAATCTAATGCCCGTCGCTAAGTTTGCCGATACGTACACTATAGCGGTGCGCCGCTTGTGTTATCGAAGACCCTGAGTGCGCGCAGTCGCGTCGCGTTACTCATGGGGTGGTTATCCTCAAGGGCGCTGCCATATTTCTGTTTATAGAAGGCATGTGCGCCCGTTGATGGTGCTCTGATGCTAGATTTAAGTATTTAGTGCATTGCCCATCATGGGGAGTGTGGGAATCTAGTGGGCCCTTTGGCCCTTAATCGGCCCTGTGCTGCCCTGATGGCGCGCGGGCGGCTAGATTGCCTGTGCGGCGTCCGGCGTTATGAGGGCCGAGGCGCGCTGTGATGCGCAAGCCTAAATAAGCTTAAGCTAGCAGTTCAGCACCCCACACAGTGAGGTTGTATAAAGGGCGTCACGGGCGGGCGCTTATATAATCGGGGATGCCTGATTGAGAAGCGCGCCGTGGGGCCGCGCGTAAGCGCGGTGCCAGGCTCAGCTGACAAGCTGAGGGCCGCCAGAGCGTGACGGCCTAGGTTGGGCCTGGGCCATAATTTATTAGGCCGCGGGCGCGCTAGCTAAATGCGCGGGTGCGCTAGCTATATGCGCAATTGTGCGAGATTATGTATTAGCTGATCATATTTGATTGGTTGATTAATCGAGCGGTTGATATAACTTTTTGTTATAAAGATCCAGGGTTGTCCTCACAACTGCCTTTCTCTTGAGTTTTATTATCCATGAAGGAAGTCCAATTGTCACTGGTACATGAGCAGCTCCGCCATTGTTGACGGGCGCGATATTGCCGGTGGGCGGGCTCTTGTCAAGGAGACCAGGAGAATCGCTAGGGAGGCCATAGCGCAACGAACTGCGGCTAGGGTTAAGAAGATCTTATCAACTCCAACCAATACTGTGGTAGACCTCTACCCAGGTTCTGGTTCGTGGGAGTTGCATTCAAGGTCTGGCGCGCTTACTTTTGTAAGAGGCGCTACTGAGTTATTAACGGCTACGGAGACACCTCCGGGGTCGAATCAGTGGGTATTGGAGTACGTTGCTCCAGTTACAGAAGTGACCGAAGTGATCGACGTTGATCTAGAGTCACCCCGTGACGATAGGGCGATCCCTGAACCAATCGACGATCAGGGCCCCGACTGAATCCTATAGGAGATAGCGCGCGCCCCTAATTCTACTTCCGCGTACGAACGGCTTAGGCCAAGTAGGTCCGGGGTGATTTAAGGCGCGGTGTTAGTTCTATCCTACTGGCGCGGATTCATACAACTATTATTACAACCACTGCACTGTTCACCAAGAGTTCTACTGTATCCCCCACTTCTACATATATTCTATCTTCCCTTTCTTCTTATTCATCTTCGCTAAAGCTGGAGGTGCGCTTGTCTCAGCGTGCCGGCGAATCCATCACAACCGTGATTTCTCTTAGGCTTTGAATAGGACACCAAGGATTATGTCGACTTCAACATCTAAAGGTAAAGATGGTGAAGAAGACAAAGAGAAAGTATCATGGACATATAATGGAAGTGAAGATGAATGGGACGCATTTGATAGAAGGATCATGCGATATATGAGAAAGAAGTATGGGCTCTTTGGAGAGCACATCTGGAACGGAGTTCTAGATGACCACACCAAGCTGACTGGTCAAGAATTCACCGCGTATTGCGAGGATGTCTGGGACGCAGTTGAGCTTCACGATGCTACACGCGCAAAAGAATACTACCAAGTGTCGTGTGGGTTTTGGACAGTTAAGTTCTAAACCAAATGGCGAAGGCGTCAGTATATGCTACTTAAAGATTATATTGAGGAACATGCACGTGGTAATGCTGAGATTGCGGTGGTCAATTATGATAGTGATCCCGAGAAGCTTAAGGAGCATCTATACAAACAGTTTGGCTCTGGAAGTGGTGGGGATATACACACCAAAGAGGCGGAATATGAAGCAGGATTACCAGGTAGCGGGAAGTGCGCTTTCCCTATTGGTGTCGACATGCGCGAGAAGTTGCGACAGTTAGAGACACGCAAGAAGTGCTTCTGGAACATGTACAAACCTGCCAAGCGTGAGACGTACGCTTTCTGCTGGGAATCGAAACTGGTTCGAATCGTATTGGATCATGTCAACAGCGAATACAAAGGTTGTATTGCTCGTCTGCTTGACAAGGTTCAAATGCAGAAACAGATTAGTAGAGTTCGAGAGTTATCTCAAGCAATTGCTGATAATGCAAATATGGAGGTAGATATAGATCTGCCTGGGCCAAATGAAGGCGCTATCAGGACTAAAACTTTAGATGAATCTACGGACCTTGCTGATGCCCACGATCGATCTTTTAATGACGACTGGCTGCCTACATGGAAGCAGTTGAGATCAGCATTGGTTGATGAATATGTCATTCTTCAAAAGGAGAAGAAAGATGTCAACAGTGCTAAAGGGGCGAAACTTCCAATTGCTGCGTTTAATGGGGGTGTGAGGTGCTACGGCTGTGGTGAGTCAGGACACAAGAAGGGGTCGCCTGAATGCAAGGCTGATCGCAACGCTGTGCACTTTAGTGCCCCAGATGACTACAAGCAGAAGAGGAAGCAGTATACTAGCAGGAATGGTACAGGGGTATCACCTGGGACTAGTTCTGGTGGGAGCACTCCTATGAACGAAAAGCCCTGCTATCAGTTTGATTTTGGCAAGGGGGTGTGTCGTTATGGAGCTAAATGCAAGTTCTCTCACAATAGGAATGGTGGTGGAGTGGATAAGGGTGGATCTCGTAAGTTTACCTCGAATCAAAAGAAAACCGTATCCACGATGGTTGCTTCTTCTATGAAGAAGATATTCAAAGAAGCTGCCAACAAACGAGGAAAGAAAAGGAAAATGGCGGAGCTTGGTGACAGCGATGAAGACCAAAACCTCACTGCTCTCATTGCCTCTCTCATGCTCAGCCCAGTTTCTAATTCTATTCCCCGTATCCCCGCTAACCGAACTCTCCCTGCTATGAACGCTCAGCTACATGATGTTGGGAAGACAGCAGGAGTAGATACAGACGGAGCAGTTTCATGTAGTAAAATCAGAGGTGATTTTCCTCTTTGGTTAGATACTTCAGATGAAGCAAAGCGTTCTGTACCTGCGCCATCGGGAGTTGGCGGTGGTGGGCTCCATGTCGGAGGTATTGGCCCACTAATTGTACGAGCTGAAACAGGCGAGTACTTTCTAGATCCTGAAGGAGTTTTCCTGGTTGGGGAAGGTCCAGATTTTAGGATTCTGGCTGTACAACGTTTCAAAGCGTTTGGAGTACGACTAGTTGGATGTTTCAACGACACTGAGGTTGACGTGTGGCAAGATAGGAGGTCAGGTCATGTGGTACAACTTACCGAGGAAGGCCCTCCAATGAAAAAGATCTTGGTTCTGCGCACTCAACCTGTTCCAGAGATTCCAGTTACAAATGAAATGAGATCATTGGTGATGGAAATTAAGAAAGGGAACAGATCAGGAATGATCAGGAAGGGGGATTTTGTGATTCCTAATCAGGGTTCTACTACTACTAATGTACTAGCTACTGGTTTTACCTCTGGATTCAGGATCAACGCCCTCATGGTCGCGATATTGAACGCGTCAGTATCTAGTGTTTTCAAAACGTCGTTAATGATATTCAACGAGGCCAAGCTTGACAAGTTGGATTTGACTCACCTTTACTTTCGTAGATTTGGATGTCCAGACACGGCAGTGCTATCTAGAATGAGCAACATGAAGGAGTGTTATGGCACATTCCCGAAATTGCTACAAGTAAATGAAGATAGCACTATACAAGATGCTGCGAAGTTCAAAAGAAAGCCATACAAGCGCAAACCTGTGCCAAATAAGCCATGCTTCTGGCGTGGGTATTGCGATGGTTATGGAGGAGGTGAAAGCTTAGGTGGAGATTCGTATGAAGGAGCAAAAGGCGGTTACCTTTTCATGTGCCCTTCTACTGGCGAGAAGATCCATAAGCTGTATGCTTCTCATGAGCAATTCCCGATATGCTTCTTCCAATTCCTAGTGGAGGTTGAAGGGATGGGATATGCTTGTCATGAGTTGTACGTTGACACTTACATCGTAAATATGTCAGAGGAAGCAGAGGCAGTTGCTGCCCTGTTTAATTGTCGTATTGTACCTGTGTCGAATGGAAGTCCACAAGAGGTCGCGTTTGTCGAAAGTGCTCATCGAGTCATTGGACAGCGATCTCGTGCGATGATGCTTAATGCTCCACACCTACCAGCGTGGACATGGGCATTAGCTGACAAGTATGCTGTCTATACTGGCAGATATTTGCCACAAAGCACAAGGGAGTGGAAAAGTGCATATTACCTTAGCTCTGGAAAGGTTCCAAACTGGAGAGCTTTGTGTATACACGTATTTGGAGCACCGTGTCGATATGCTCCGCCTGAAGGCCCTGTTCATAAAAGAGCAGAAGTGACAGTTGAAGGTTACTTTGTGGGCATACAACATCCCATGGCGATGGTGATACGTAAGAAGGATATGAAGTTAGTATCGGTGTCAACAAAGAAACTGCATGTGTACGAATCTATGTACTGTGGACCTCTTGTAGAAAAGGCAGCACCGATTACAGCAAATGACTTCAAGCACGCTGAAGTTCAGACTGAAGTGAATGTTCATAAGGACGAACGTTCAGTGTCTAAGACATTGCCGAAGGCGGCACAATCAATTAAGTCTATGCGTGCACACAATATCCCTACACCACTATCAACTACACCCTCTGTATTACGCCCACCCACCTCCCTTGACGACTCTGCTATGTCTCAGTCACCTGATCCGGGGGAGGGTTTAGTAGTGCCTGAGCACAAGGCATACTACTCCGTGGATCAGCTGAACTTGGAGATCAGAGCCTTGAAAGATAAGGTGGAGTCAAGTGTGGGTGAACCTTCTATTAGAGAGAAGTTAATGGCAGCATTGGGGAAAGCGGCTAAAGTGTCGAGTGGTGAAATTGAGCATGGCGAGCTCAAGAATGGAAAAGCATCAACAAAGTATGGAGTAAACAGCGTGAATGTTCTAAGTGGAAAGAGGAGGAAGGTGAATTCCAAATCTAATGAAGTGAAGTCAAAGACGGGGGAGACTAAAAACGAACTGTCGATGACTAAGCCTAAGTCCACTAAGAAACTAAAAGCTGTGAAGGTGTCAGTTGGAGACCTTGTGTCTGCTGATGCTGCCATCTTTGACGGTGATATCCCAGGAAGCTTTTCGAGAGATCATCCTGATAGACAACATGGGGTTGTGACTAAAGTGATTGATAAAAGAAAGTTTCTACTAGTAAGGTGGGTTGGTGACGGTCTTATTATGAAGGTTCGAGCTATGGATGTTCGAATTGAGAAAAGAAAGATGTCAACATCCAATATTCTCACCGTATTGATCTTGGAAGGCAAAGAAGTGGCGTACGAGTCTACCGATAAATCAGAGTGGCCAGCCGACTTCTTTCATGCCCTGGTCAAGAGTGATTGGAGGCAATGGGTAGCCTCAGTCAAGAAGGAAATTGCTAGTTGGGATGATTTCAATGCGTATACCGTAATATCCATTGAGGATAAGAAAGCTGGCGCATCGATCGTGCCCCTCGGTGAGCTCTATACACGGAAAAGAGACAAGTCATACAAGTTCCGTCAGTACTTATTAGGTAATCTACTGAGGAAAGGAAAGGACTTTACCGAAACGTTTTCAA
>JAFMDM010000010.1 GCA_017857195.1 Methanobacteriota archaeon | reverse complement strand
AAATAATACCACCGGTCCACTTGGAGTGTCAATTCTTCGTCTTTCACCCACTTTAAAATCCTCGACCTTCCCTACCTCAATTTTCACAATATCCACCGTTCTTGTCCTTATATTAATAGGTCATGTTAGGGAGGAGCACGTCCTCCTGTGGCTTATAAATTCATCTATGGCGAATGTTTATAACCTTCAATATCATTAGAGAGTTGCGATACGGTATAAATTATGAGGGAGTGTAAAAGGTGATGACGGAAGATCAGCTGAGAAGGAAAATCGATTATAGGATAATGGAGGTTCAGCAAGCCTCTCCAGAGACTGAAGTAAGAGTTATAGTTGTGACTAACGTTCCTCCAACTCAACCAATACTAGCTGAATTAACCTCAGCGCACTTGAAGATAATTAAGGTATTTCAGGACTTCTATAGCATTAAGGTAGAGGGTAAAGCCAAGCATGTCACCTCGATACTCTCAAAGGATTTCGTTAAATACCTTATACTTGATGAGATAATTGTGAGAGGAGCTGAGCTTTGAGCTAAGGAGCTGGCAGAAAGGACTTCTCGAAAAGGTAGTGGAAAGTCTGAAATCAAAGGAACTTGTGGCCCTTCAGGCACCAACTGGCAGCGGCAAGACTATTTTCTCCTTAATGGTGGCACTTAGTGTTAAATCTAAGGCGTTATTTATAGTAAGAACCCATAATCAATTCTACTCCGTATTTAGGGAAGCCAGAAGGTTAAACAAGAGCTTTGGATTTCTGGTGGGCAAGGCGAACGCCTGTGCTTTTACCAATGAAGATGTAGACTCCAACGATATAGAATGTAGAGGCTGCCCCATACACTCTGCCATAAAAGTGGAATTCAAGGAACAGCCAGCTTCTCTGGTAAAGAAGTTAAAGGGGTTGGCTCTCACATCTGGATTCTGCCCTTATTATAGTATAGTTGAATCTTCCCTTGATTCCGAGGTCCTAGCTATTACCTATCCCTATGTGTTCTCACCCTGGCTAAGGGAAGCGATGGACCTTGATTTCAGTGAGCGAGTAATTATAGTAGATGAGGCTCACAACCTCGATTACATTGCAGAAATGAGCGAGAGGAGGATCTCTAGGCATACGGTAACAGCCGCCATCTCTCAGTGTACAGGGGAACAGACTAAGGTATTTCTTTCTGAACTGTTGAAGAGGTTTTACTCTCTTCCAGAGGCAAGGGATGGGTACGTATTGGTCGAGGAACCCTTGGAGGTTTCTGACGATGAACTGGAACTACTGCAGGACGAGTATGAGTCAATAAGAGCCAAAATGATAGAGCAGAGAAAGGTTACTAAGAACTATGTGGGTGTTGTGCTCAGGTTTCTCAATTCTCTTAGGGAGCAGGGTAGGAGACTTTTCGCAAATGGGGATAGTTTAGTGTCAAGAAATCCAGATCCAGCGTCCTATCTAAAGGTCCTCAATGAGCCTGAGCTCTCAATTATAATTATGTCGGGTACGCTTCCTCCAAAGGAATACATTGAGAGCGTCTGGGGTCTGACCAGAAAGATGAGTTATTTTAATGCCGAGGTCCTCATGGAAAGAGAGTCCTTGGGAAGAAAGGAGTGGATTTTGGCAGTAGATGTGACGACCTCGTATAGTAAGAGGAATGAAACCATGTGGTCCAGGTACGCGTCTTACCTTATGCGCATATACCATACCTCAAAGGCCAACGTTTTGGCTCTAGTCCCTAGTTATGAGGTAGCTAGGAAATTAATTGGAAAACTTACTGGAGTCAGAGTTATTGCAGAGAAGGAAAGGACTTCCATGGAGGACCTCTCTCATGCTGTTAAAGAGGGGAAGAGTCTTATAATTGCGGTGGGTAGGGGTAAGTTGGCTGAGGGTATAGAATTAACTGAGGAAGGAAGGAGCCTTATAAGCGATGTTGCCTTGGTCGGTATTCCGTTTCCTTTCCCTGATGATTATAACAAGCTTAGGGCTCAGGCCATCGCATCCAGGGTCGGAAGGGCAAAGGAAGAAATGCTGACCAAAATTCCGGCTCTCATTACGGTGAGGCAGGCCATAGGTAGAGCTATAAGGGGTCCCAACGACTCTGCCACCATATGGCTCCTTGACAGCCGTTACGATAATCCATGGTGGAAGTCTAGGCTTGGGTATCTGAACCCTAGAAAGATCGTGCTTTAATTGTGTGACTTAAGTGGGCTTAAGTTACCATGGACGGCCAGACTTCCCAAATTATCAGGCCGAGGCCGTAAATTCCCTAACCTAGTGACTTTGGCTCAATGCTGTAAAGGTAGATCCACAACTTACCGATCTAACACCCTCCACGTCCAGGTTACCAAGAGACGCGGGAACTCCCATGAGGCATGAATGTTCACAACTATAGTTCACTCATCTTATTCTCTTTATCGTGATATCTGAGTGATCTCCAACTATGTCCCCCTTATAGATGTACCTGGGGGAAGCCTTCAGAATCATGTGAAGGCAAGCAAGCCTATCGGGATCCGCCACAACATGTACCGATTCCCCAGGCTTAGCATTTATTAGGGCTCTGGATAGTTCGCTTATGAACTCATCACAGTTCTTTCCCTTTAGGTCAAGTTCATAAGTTTGCGGCATGTCAATCACCACTGCAGTTACCTCTTCGGCTTTAAAATTAAGACCTATGGTTTGCTTTATGGGCTACTTCAATTTTTATCAGGGACAACGTGAAACTTACTTTTAATCTGACGCTAGATTCTGAATTTAAGAAAACCTAATGAGCTTAACGCCTAAGAAAATTGAACAATCCCACAGAGCACCTATGGTTCTAACTTATAATCCAAAGGCCTTATATCTCCAGCAAGGATAATTATGGACATGAAGGTAGAGATCTTCGTTCATAGAAATTGTACTGATTGCGCTATATTGTTAGATTTTCTCAAGACAGAAGGTTTAATGAATCGAGTAGTAGTTATAGATACAGAGAAGTATCCATTTGAGGCAATAGAGAGAGGGGTACTCTCTACCCCCTCAATATTTGTGGATGGAAAATTGAAATATGCTGGGAAGGTCGATCTACAGGAATTCAAAGACCTACTACACGGAAAGATGGCTAAGAAAAACACAGAAAACCTGATAGAGAAACTGATGGTTGGTGTAGTTAACTCCTTTGCGGTTACTGCGTGGCTTTACCTTCATAGGGACTTAGCTTCCCTATTGGAACAGAGAGAGTTCGTTAGTGCCGTGACAGGTATAGATGAGAACGATCTCTCCTCCTACGAGAAATTAAGGGAAGATGCGATTAAGGAAGGAGAAAATATTCTAAGGAATTGGGAGGAAAGAATGATGCGAAATATAGTCTCCAACTTCGTTAGGGAGCTATTCTGGCTTTACGAAAGGAAATTGAGTATGGAGGAGATGAAGGCTAGATATCCTTTAGAAGTCTTCGCTCACTGGCTTATGGTGAGGGGAGGTGCTGTGGGGAGGGTTGGACTAAGTATAATTCCTCTTTCTGACAAGGTCATGTTGGATAGGATTAAACGCGTCTACGAGTTTTTGGAGCTTCAATACGACGAGTTATGGTCCAAGATCATGAAGGAGCAATGGGAATTAATGGGT
Organism: Methanobacteriota archaeon; assembly: GCA_017857195.1. Taxonomy (GTDB): domain Archaea; phylum Thermoproteota; class Thermoprotei_A; order Sulfolobales; family Sulfolobaceae; genus Sulfodiicoccus. The sequence goes on along the minus strand of JAFMDM010000010.1, from coordinate 24,669 downwards.
ACTGTGAAAATCTGAATATCTAGTGGCAATTCTAGGTTCTGGATGTGGTGGAAACTATCTTTATTATGTCCCCGTCCTTCAATTTGTAATCTTCCCCTACCTTTACCTTGCGTCTTGCGTCTATAGCATAAAGGAATCCTTTGGCCAGCTCGCTATGTACTTGAGCCGCTAAATCGCGAGGATTACTGCCCTCCGGCATAAGTAAGGCGTCAGGGAGCACATTGCCGTCCTTATTTGTGAATTTCTTTTCGTCCTCCACCGGATAGACCACAATCATTCTCAAGGCTCCAAACACTGCCTCATTCAAGCTTTGCTGTACCCCTGTAGAACCATGTTCTTTCATTACTCTTTCCTTTATATACCGCAGAGCTTCCTCCTGCTTTGGCGACAATTTTCCCAGAACTTTAAAGTCGGAGTCTCCAGGGACATACTTCACTAGTCCAGATTTTGATGCTTTTCTCAAGGCCAACTCGGACTGAGCTGAGACCGGAATTACATGCTGATAGTTTGATTTTAGTCTTTCAATATTTCTCTTACTCTCTGGTAAGTCGGACTTGTTAGCCGCTATTATTGTGGGCATGGAAATCTCCCTAAGTGTGGTTGAGAAAGTCATCAGGTCCTGTTCGCTCCATTGCGATAATTTTGTTCCACTCAACTTGGTATCTCTCAAGGCTCTCACCAATTCTGATCTACTGACTGATATTCCAGACAATTTCGACAAAAGGGAGTCAACTTCATCCTTTCCAGATACGTCGGCGGTCCTCGAGAACTTCTGCCAGTCCTTGGAAACTATGGAAAAAAACCATTGATTCACTTCTGTTCTAACAAACTTCACTTCCTCAACGGGATCATATGTCCCGGGGGGAACTGGCCTACCTTCTTCATCGCTTGAGCCGCTGGCATCCACAACATGTATTAACACGTCGGCTCTTCTTAATTCATCAAGGAACCTATTTCCCAGCCCTCTCCCCTCATGGGCCCCGGGTATCAATCCAGGGACGTCTATTAGCCTCACTGGTATGAATCTCTCCCCATCAATGCAGATGGAATTTGATGGACTGCAGTTCACCTTTAACTCAGAGTGAGGACATTTTGTTCTTACGTATCCCACTCCAACGTTGGGTTCTATTGTCACGAAAGGTCTGTTCTCCATCTGCACCTCAATCATTGTGGCCGAGGTGAAGAAAGTGCTCTTTCCAACGTTGGTCTTGCCTATAATACCTACCTCTATCATTCATTTTACCTTGAACCCCTGCATTTATTAATAAGACAGTTGGTATGAGATGGCCATGACATCCAGCGCTTACTCGTTCATGGAGTCTCTCAGAGGCAGTGAGGAGCATAATAAGTTAATGAAGGTTAGACTCATAGAATGGCGTAAGGACGAAACGGTGACTAGAATAGAGAAGCCCACAAGACTGCTGCGTGCCAGAAGTTTAGGTTACAAGGCCAAACAGGGGTTCGTGGTCGCAAGGGTGAGAGTAGCCAAAGGAGGACTCAACAAGGAGAGACCGAATAAAGGAAGGAGACCAAAGAGAATGGGAGTTTACGGCTACTCTCCTGGAAAGAGCCACAAGTGGATAGCAGAGGAAAGGGCAGCTAGGAAGTTCCCCAATTTAGAGGTGCTTGGCAGTTACTATGTGGCAGAGGATGGTCAGCACAAATACTATGAGGTGATTATGGTGGATCCGTTCCATCCCTCCATAAAGTCCTCAGAGCAATTGAAGTGGTTGGATTCTCCCACGAACCGCAGGAGGGTCTTTAGAGGCTTGACCTCATCTGGAAAGAAGGGGAGAGGCCTAAGAAAATCCAGGGGATTGAAGGGAACTTTGGCTTACAAGATGAAGAGGAAGCAGAAGGAAAGGGAGCTAAGACTGAGACATGAGGCAAGTAAATATTACAGGCTAGACAATTATCCTAGGATACCTGGAAAGTGAGATGAAAGTTAACTCGATTTCTCTTACTGTATTCGCCCATGAAACCGAGGATGAGGGTAAGATAGACTCTGCCGTGCGCTCTTTTTTCTCCTCATTCTTGACTGATCTTGACTCCTCCTTTCAGAAGGTCTATGGCCACTTCGATGATAAGTTGGTAATAATGAAATATAGTTGGGAAGGGAAGTCCGCCAAACAAGTCCTGCGGTACCTGCTCACTTCACTTTCCCCTTCAGACAGACTCATATTGAAGGGCTCAATCCATGATCATGTCGATGGTTCTAAGCTCCATATTCGGCTAGACAAACAGGCAATGATTGCAAACGGAAGGCCCAAGCTTACCCAAGGAGATGATGTAATCAAAGTTATCATTTCCTTCTCTAACTTTAACTTTGGAGAGCTGGAGGAGCTGATAGTTGGAACTGATTGAGACTTGTCTTTTGGATAGTAGCCTCATGCCTTTCCTCCAGGCAGCGGGATACTCTAATTATCTATTGGAGGGAAGGGAAAGACTCACAATTGAGCTATATGACTCAGAAAAGCTTAGACACCAGAATTCCTCGGGCTTTCTACTATTTGTGAAACCAATGAGTCAGAATGCCTTTAGGAAGGCCCTAATGGATTCCAAAGTGAACGCAATAAGCCTCGATGATACGAATGTCAGGCTTGTAAGAAGGGAGATATTGAATCTACTTAGAATACATAGGAAGCCGCTGGAAATCCTGCTTAACTCTTCATCAAGTCTAACCATTTCCAATTCGATCGGGTGGGGAAGAAAGTGGATAGATACTATGTTTTTCTCGTCGTGTGCAACTACCATCAGTGAAATTTGGTCCCCTCTAGTTAAGATGAACTATTTGGTAGTTCATGGGGCAACTGAGGTTGAGGCTTTAAGTTGGGTATTTCATTCACCTAGGAGGTTCATTCTCCTTGCTCATTCAAACACTTCTTGACCTTGTTTTTTTTGCCTGGCTCCTTACTCTATCTGTCTTAATACTTAGGCGTAGGGCCGTTAAGGCCCCTAGCCCCAGGCTATTGACTTCTAAGACTAAACGGTACATCGTATTTCGAGTCCTGTCTCAGGGGCAAGTGTCTCAAAGGGATCTTGACGTTGCACTTAAAGGTGCTATTGAGCAGTTCATGGGAAGCATGTGGGTAGCCCTTTCCAGTCCTAGAGTGGTATTTTTCGATCAAGAGCTGAGGGAGGGAATAATCTCCACAAATCGGCAGGGGTACAAAGTGGTTATAGCCAGTATGCACAGGCTAAAGCGAATAGGTAATCAAGAGGTTCTCGTCCTTCCCACAAAAACTACAGGAAGTTTAAAAAGGGCAAAGAGGATGATTGGACTTAGATGATGACGCCGTCCCAGCCTGTAATATGATGACCTCTGCGACGATCTGAGGGGAATAAGGGAACATAGGCTAGGCTAACCTCCTAGAAAACTTAATTTGTTCAATATAGACAATGACATGTGGATAGTAGTTCGTTTAGGAACGCTTCCGAGGACATTGCGAGAGTTTCCTTGGCCATCCTAAACTACTTCCTTGCCTTGAGAATTCTCTCTGAAATAGGTCTTTCTGGAACCTATATGGAGATTGGGGCGGTTGCGTTAGGGGCACTCTCCGTAGTGGGATATTTCATAATCAGCCCCTCACTTCTTTTGATATACTTCGCTCAGGCTGTGGTCACCAGAGGAATCCCCAGCGATCTAAAGGGTTTCATTGGGTTAACGTCTTTCCTAATCCTTCTCTTTCTGATCCCCGTTATTGATCTAATAAGGTCTGATAGAGGTAAATCTATCTTGACTGCTGTCTCCACTTTACTCGATTTGGTTATGCCAATTTTCGTAATCTCTGTACCCCTAGGTATCTCCCTGAAAAAGGAGACCAGAAACCAGGTGCTAGCTTTCCTACCTCTTCTTTACCTTTTCCTGCAATTTCAGGGCACTCCCCTTCGTTTCATCGAATTCCTTGTCCTAATGGCCATATCCGCTTATCTTTTCTCAGTGTCTGGTTTGATTAGTCTGACAGGAGGGATCCCTACCGCCCTGGCGATCTTTTTCTTAACCTCTTCCCCCGTATACGCCTTGATTGCTGCAGCTCTTTCAATTATGTCCAACTTGGCCAAAACCTTACAGGAGGCCAGTTCCGTGAGACGTAGGCAGATCGAAGGTTTAAATCAATATAGGAACAGACTCATGAACCGAATGAATCTAGTAAGAAATGTAGTGGGGAAAGTGAGCCAGGTAGGCAGTATACCCGAGGTTAGGAACGATCTCTCCGCCTTGGAAGAGTTATTCAGAAACGCTCTTCAGTGCACTAACATAGAATGTCTAAAGAATAATGAAAATAAACTGAACGAAATTTCATTATCAATAAAGCAAAAAATAAACGATTATATTTTTAGAAGGGTAACTAAGTTGAATGAGACAGCCCAAAGACTGAAGTTGCTAGGGATCTCAGTGGATAGTGCGGAATATGCTGGTGAGTTAGAGTTAGGACAGGATATGGTTATAACCATAAATCAGCTGAACGGATTTGAGGAAAATCTGTATGAAGTCGCCGGCAGATTCTACAAGAAGCTTTCAGTATCCTTAAGGGAAACGTTGGGATGGGACCTCCAGGAACTATCTTCAGACAGCGATCAGGTCTCACAGATGGGTAAGATCGTCAATGAGGCTCTTCCGAAGTTGGATATATGTGAGGATACTGCAACAAAGTTGGTAAGTGAACTGCCAATATTGTCCCAGGAGGACTCCGAGAGGGTCACTAATATGCACCTCGAGTATAGGACGCTGAAGGCAGGATTGGATAGAGTAACAAAGGCCCATGAGATAGTTAAGAAGGTCTATGAAGGAACCGAGTCTTTCCTTCGAACTGCTAAGTCTAAGTATCTGGAATATTCTGGCCTCGGAAGTGGTCTATTCAAAGGGGCGGAAGACTTGGGCCTTCTTACATCTGCCATGCAGAAAGAGAAAGGCTATTGCGCCAAATTAAACCTTGCAACGCTTACGATGAGACTAAGTCTACAGAAGGTAGTAGAAGACTATCAGATCATTCAGGGTCTCAAGGACGTTGGGGAGCTAGTGGATTCTATGCGGGATGAGATCATTTCCAGATTGCGTGAGGAAGGTTGCATTAAGGTTAGCGAGATTGGTTTGGACGATAAATATGCGGCATATGTTGGGGTTATGTTAAATGCTAAGGGAGATCCCGTCAATGTAAGTGGATCCCAAATCTGTCTTGTAAAGTCAAGATGAGTTTGCCAATTATTGGCTCAATTGCAACGTACTGTCTGAGCTTGAAGCGAACTTCTAATCCATCTTTAGCCAGATTAAGGAGATGAAAAGTCTCGTCCTTTGGGGAGTAAGGAAAGACGGATCATATTTCTGCATGAACCTTTAATGAAACGTTAAATACACAGGCGAGCATTGTGAAGAGGGAAAAGTAATGGCGTTCGGTCCTGCAGCAATGGGATACGACAGAGCTATCACCATTTTTTCACCTGACGGCTCGCTGTACCAGGTAGATTACGCCTTTGAGGCAGTAAAAAAGGGTTGGACTACCATAGGCGTCAAATCCAAGGAGGCTGTGGTCATCGTGGTAGAGAAGAGAAAGGTCACACCTTTGCTCGACGTGGATGATATAGAGAAGGTCTTCCTGATAGATGAACATGTTGGGTGCAGCTTCGCAGGGTTGGCTTCTGATGGTAGAATATTAGTTGACTATGCCAGAAATGTGGCTCTACAACATAGACTTGTATATGACGAGCCGGTGAACATTGAATACCTGACAAAGAGCATATCAGATCTCAAACAAGCCTACACCCAGCACGGAGGAGTCAGGCCCTTTGGTGTCGCCATGATAATAGCTGGATTGAATAGAGGTGAACCAAAATTACTCATGACAGAACCCAGCGGTCAGTTCATGCCTTACTATGCGGTCGGCATAGGATCTGGAAGTTATCCTGCTACTGAGTTCCTTGAAAAGAACTATAAGGAGAATATGTCGACTGAGGAAACAGTAATGACTGGTCTAAGGGCACTGAACTACACTTTTAAGGGTGGTGAGAAGCTAACTCCTTCCTTAGTAGATATAGGCGTAGGCTCTAAAGATACTAACCAGTTCAGGAAGCTTACCCAAGAGGAGAAGGAGGATTACATAAAGAAACTTGGGTGATTTTTCTTTAATGTCAAAGGAAAACTACGTAGTGGTTAAGTATGAAGCTCAGGGGGAGAGGTTTGAAGTCTTGGCGAAGCCTAAGGAAGTTTCGGAGTTAAGGGAGGGGAAGAGCATAGGTCTCTCCGACGTGGTCGTCTCCGATATAATATATAAAGATGCTAAGAAGGGATTAAAGGCATCCCCATCGTCGATGAAGAAGGTATTTGGCACCACAGAGTTCGAAGTGGTGGCCAGAGAAATATTGTTAAGGGGGGAGATCCCCCTGACTGCAGAACAGAGAAGGGAGATGTTGGAGACGAAGAGAAAACAACTGATAAGTTTTCTATCAAGGAATTGCGTAGATCCCAAGACTAAACTTCCCATTCCACCAACTAGAATAGAGAGCGCCTTAGAGGCTGCTAAAATTCATGTGGATCTCAACAAGGATATAGAATCTCAGGCCATGCAAGCAGTGAAGGAGTTAACAAAGATCATCCCCATAAAGTTGGCAAGGGCATTGTTGGAGTTAAGGATCCCTCAAAAATATACCGCAAAGGCGAAACCCCTCCTTCAGTCCCTCGGTGAGCTGAAGAAGAGTAACTGGCTTGCGGACGGCAGCCTTATTGCAGAATTGGAAATACCCGCTGGGGCCCAAACCGAGGTAATAGACCGTTTGAATTCATTAACTAAGGGTGAGGCAGAGGTCAGAGTGATGGAGGTGAGATAGGAATGACCGAGAAAGATAAGATTAGAACCTTGGTTCTGCCTGGAGATCTGGTTGGTGAAGTTGGGGAGCAGCAGGCCTGGTCTCCATACATCATAAGAAACGGGAACAAGCTCTACTCAACTGTAATAGGCCTTTTGGAACAGAGGGATAACCAGTTGGTCATTCTTCCTCTGGAGGGTGTCTACTATCCAAGACCAGGAGATCTAGTTATAGGGTTAATCGAGGATGTTGAACTATATGGATGGACTGTGGACATAGTGTCGCCCTATAAGGCTTACCTCCAGGGTTCCTCACTGCTTGGGAGACCGGTCAACGCTGGGGAGGATCTAAGAAGATATCTTAACGTCGGAGACTACATAATGGCCAAGGTTGATTCCTTTGACAGATCCTCAAGCCCCATGCTTTCTGTGAAGGGGAAGGGTCTTGGTAGGATATCTAAGGGTAAAGTGGTGGACGTCTCACCTGTAAGGACTCCCAGGTTGATAGGGAGGAATAGAAGCATGGTTGAAACACTTTCTGGGGAAACCGGATGTGAAGTTCTAGTGGGACAGAACGGGAGGGTTTGGATGAACTGTGTGAAGAAGGAGTCGGAGGAACTCCTCGTGGAAATGATCTACCTAATAGAACGTGAACCTTACACGAAAGGGCTTACCGAGAAAGTTAAAAGTCTGATTAGAGAGAGACTGGGTGTTAACGTTGCAAGTCCAGAAGCCCAAGCTAATACTTGAGGACGGAAGGAGGACGGACGGTAGGCGTCCGGACGAGATGCGCCCCATAAAAATGGAAGTTGGGATCCTGAAGAATGCCAATGGCTCGGCCATAGTCGAGATGGGTAAGACTAAGGTACTTACGGCGGTTTATGGTCCAAGGGAGATGCATCCTAGACATTTAGCCCTTCCAGATAGGGCAGTAATGAGGGTAAGGTATCATATGACACCCTTTTCCACTGACGATAGGAAAAACCCTTCATTAAGTAGAAGGGAGATAGAGATATCTAAGGTAATAAGGGAGGCCTTAGAGGCGGCCGTGTTGGCAGAAACTTTCCCCAGGACTACGATAGATGTGTTCTCTGAGGTTCTGCAAGCAGATGCTGGGACTAGGTTGGTCGCGCTCATGTCAGCTTCCCTTGCGGTTGCGGACGCTGGAATACCGATGAGAGATTTGATAGCCGGAGTTGCTGTTGGTAAAGCTGATGGCACATTGGTCTTGGATCTCAATGAGGAAGAAGACATGTGGGGAGAGGCGGATATGCCAATCGCAATGATGCCCTCGCTATCCCAAGTGACCCTCCTACAATTGAACGGTAATTTTACCCCAGAGGAATTTAGAGCTGCAATTCAGTTGGCCTCAAAGGGAATAGAGGAGCTCTACAAGTTACAGAAAGAAACACTCACGTCCAAATATTCCGCTTACAAGGAGGTGAACTGAAATGTCCCTGACTCCTAGCAATTACAATATTGTTCCCCTTATAAAAAGGGAGGGAATATTGAGCGTTCTGGAGAAGGGTAGCAGAATAGACGGTAGAAAGTTTACAGATTTTAGATCTCTTTCAATAACCCAGGGATACGCGAAGAAAGCCGAAGGATCGGCGATGGTTAGACTCGGTGATACTGCAGTCTTAGCGGGAGTGAAGATGAAGGAGGACGTCCCCTTTCCCGACACCCCAGATCAGGGTAATTTCATAGTCAATGTGGAGCTTCTTCCACTGGCTTACGAAACCTTTGAGCCAGGTCCACCAGACGAAAACGCAGTTGAGCTGTCCAGAGTAGTTGATAGGGGGCTCCGGGATTCTAAGGCGATTGACCTCAAGCGGCTTTGTCTTGTTCCTGGGAAGAAAGTGTGGACCATATGGATAGATATAGACGTTCTAGATTATGGCGGAAATGTTCTGGACGCCTCCATGTTGGCCGCCGTGGCTGCACTTTATGACGCATTTCTTCCAAAGGTAGAGATCAATGGGGAGGAAGTGAAGATAATCAAAGAGGAGAAGGGGGAGAGAGTTCCAATGAACTATCCAGTGGTCTCGGTAACTGTTGCTAAGTTGGACAAATTCTTCCTTGTTGATCCAGAATTAGAAGAGGAGACAATAGCTGACACGAGACTTTCCATATCTTACCTGGAGGATGGGAGGATAGTTGGAATTCAGAAGTTCGGAAGTGGAACTCTAACTACTCAAGAGTTGGACGCCGTTGAGAGTATAGCAAGGGCCTCAACTTCCAGGCTCTTCGAAGAACTTAAAAAGGTCATAACAAGACCTGAGGGAGGTGTTACACAATGACGAAACAAACCGGTGTCGCAGGGAGGTTTGGTCCTAGGTACGGCTCTTCACTGAGGAAGAAATGGGAAGAAATAATGGAAAGAAGATATCAAGATCACGTATGCCCGTTTTGTCATACGACTGGCTCGGTGAGGAGAGTCGCATCGGGTATATGGTACTGCAGGAAATGCGAGAAGAAGTGGGCGGGATACGCGTACACCCCATCTTAATCTTTTGATCACGACTTCAAGGGACGCTGGTCCACGTATCAGATCGGTTTCTAAACAGCTGGCCAGCCTAATGCCAGGCTCTCTCTATTTAAACAGAGGTAGAACTTCCATTTCAGAGGTCATTTCATTATCGTCAGCTCTGGATGTCCCATACGTTCTCTTATTTCACGGTAGGAACGGAAATCCAGCTCAGCTACGTGTACTTGACCTTAAGGACGGTAAGGAAGTCGAATGCATGGCTATCGTGGGACTCAGTGTCCCTACGGATAGGGGAAGCCGACCCTCAAGGGTAAATAAACTCTGTCTCGGTAAGCTTCAATGTGCCTCTCTTCGTTCTGTACTGACATACGTCTCTAATTCCCTATCAGAAAAATGTGACGCTATTGTATCTACTGAGATTAAAGGGGGCCAATGTAAGTTAATCTTTGAGGAAAAAAATAAACCTCTTCTATGGATGGTGTTCTCAGATTGTTGAAAATTACCATATCCTTAAGGTCCGATGAGGACTTGCCTACGGCGTTGAATTCAATCCTAATTGAGGACGTTGACAGAGAGTTTGTAACTTTGGATCCTGATAAGGGACAAATAAGGATAGAAACAGACAGCTTTGCCAAGGGGAGAGCCATAATGAACTCTTATATATACTGGCTTTACACTATTCTAACCACGTTTGAGGAACTAGGTGAGAATGTTGGCAGAAAAGGTACCGCCTGAGTTACAGGCACAGGTAGTTCGTCTTCAACAATTGCAGAATCAGTTAGGTAATCTAATAGCCGAAAAGAACGTTGTGGAGGGAGAACTGAGGGAAATAAACAGGATATTGGAGAGCCTATCAACCTTACCCACCGACTCTACCCTATACAAGATAGTGGGAAATCTCCTTGTGAAGTTTGATAAGGCCACTGTGGAGAAGGAATTGAATGAGAGAAAGGAATTTCTGGAGATCAGGTCTAAAGCCTATCAAAGGCAAGAGAGCGAATTGAGGAAACAGTATGAGGCGGTTCAAAAGAAAGTTAACGAGCTAGTGGGCAAGTATTACAGACCACCAGCCGGGGCAGAGAAGGTTTAATCCCTTGTAAGTCACCTGCACCTGTGGTTAGGATTTACGCTGACGTCAGAGAAAAACAGAGTACTGTGCCTGAAAGATTAACCCTTTTGGGAGTAACCGTAGTTCTTGAACAATTGACGGTAGGAGATTACGTGTTAGCTGAAGGGGTAGCTGTTGAGAGGAAGAGTGTAAGAGACTTGGCTTCCTCCGTCTTTGATGGTAGATTTTTCGATCAGATGAAGAGACTGAATCAGTCGCAGACCAAGTCCTACCTCTTGATTGAAGGCGATAGAGTTTCATTGGAAAGGATGTTCAGAAATTGGACTGCAATAGACCTTGCTGTTGCCTCTGCTACTATAGATTATGACATAAGGGTGCTATATTCTAAGGATCAAGAAGAAACGGCGCAAATACTGAAGAAGCTAGCAGAGAAGCTGCAGTCTAACGACAGTAGCCCCATAAACATTCACGATAAGCCGAAGTTCTCAACTCTAAGAGAGAAGCAATTATACGTTGTTCAGTCTCTACCTAACATGGGCCCTAAGCTCTCCCAAAAAGTGTTGGAGAGGTTTCCCACTTTGGCTGATTTCTTTAATGCTCCCCTCTCTAAGCTTGAGGATGTGCTCGGAAGAGCCAGGGCTGAAGAGGTATTCAGGGTGATACATAGTAGTACACAGGCCAAGGAGACCTCCACAACTACGCTGATGAACTATATGGAGGAACCTAAGAAGTTAGGGGATAATGTCAACAATGACGAGAATTCAGGATAGTAAGCGATCTATCCTAAGAGTTTCCCTACATGATCTCTCTCCAAATACTCCTTCCATGACCGCATTGCAGTTCACTTCAATATGCCTTAAGTGGGCTTAAGTTCACCATGGACCAGACTTTCCCAAATTGTTGGGCCAGGCAGTAAATACCCTAGCGTAGCGACTTTGGCTCAATGCTGTAAAGGGTAATACACAACTTACTTCTAACATTCTTCCACGTCTAGGTTACCAAGAGACGCGGGAATTCCCATGAGGCACGAATATTCATAGGTGTTTCCTTGCTTAAAAGAATGGATGTCTAAACACCCTCACTAAGATTCCTTGATGGGGTTACGGACAAGGGTGTTAGAAGGCGAAAAAGTCTCACCCTTTCCCCAGCTTCACTCAGACTTTAATGGGACTGAGCAAGAGACGTCCCACATCTCTTCCCTTCTCTCCTCGGGATCCTGGAATTCAAAGGTTCTCTGATCCGCTGGACTGTCCACCAAATGAGAGAAGTCCTAATCCATGGGTGGGGAAGATGAAGGAGGCAATCCTTCCAGAGAGAGGAGAAATCTGTACTCACTATTTCCAAATTGCATCATTAGGAGTTAAGAGCGTATGTCCACCATGAGCAAAGTTTTTGAACATAACTCCACAGTCGTATAAATACAAGCTCTAACATAAACATTTATAACGTCGGGCTCTCACTCCCACTCGCTACATTTGGTGGGAAGGTTTGCCTCGGTATAAGACAGTAGAACAGATATTGGCTCTCATGAAGGATAGGACGAGAGTCAGAAATATAGGAATTATAGCACATGTTGATCATGGGAAGACGACAACCAGCGATCAATTGCTGGCCTCTGCGGGGATTATATCTCCCAAGGTTGCAGGGGAGGCGCTTGCCCTTGATTACCTTAAGGTGGAACAGCAGAGAGGAATAACTGTTAAGGCGGCAAACGTTAGCCTCTACCATGAGACTGAGGGTAAGGGTTACGTCATAAACCTTATCGATACTCCTGGACATGTTGACTTCAGCGGGAGGGTTACAAGAAGCCTTCGTGTGTTAGATGGTTCGATTGTCGTAGTGGATTCCGTTGAGGGAGTGATGACCCAGACCGAGACTGTGTTGAGGCAGAGCTTAGAGGAGAGAGTAAGGCCAATCCTTTTCATAAATAAGGTGGACAGGCTGGTCAAGGAGCTGAAGTTGGGCCCCCAAGAGATGATGCAGAAGCTTTTGGGAATCATTAGAGAGGTCAATAACATGATAGATATGTATGCGGAACAAGAATACAAGGAGAAATGGAAGATCAATCCGAACATGGGGAATGTTGTATTTGGTTCGGCTAAGGATAGATGGGGTTTCAGTGTTCCTATGTCTCAGAAAAAGGGAATAGGAATGAAGGACGTCATAGCTGCTTACACAGCAGCTGACAAGACTAAATTGAACGAGTTGGCCCAACAGGCCCCCATTGATGAAGCCTTACTAGACTCCGTGATTAAGTTTGTCCCAGACCCTGTAGAGGCACAGAAATACAGAATTCCAAAGATATGGAAGGGCGATTTGGACAACGAACTAGCCAAAGCCATGCTCGATGCCGACATTAACGGCCCAATCGTCATGATGATTACCGACATGAAGGTTGATCCGCACGCGGGTCTAGTGGCCACAGGTAGAGTCTTCTCAGGAACCATGAGGCCAGGGCAGGAGGTGTGGTTAGTTAACGCAAAAACTCCGCAGAGGACCTTGCAGGTAAGCCTATACATGGGCCAGACCAGGGAGTTGGCTGAGGAGATACCTGCCGGCAATATAGCTGCAGTACTTGGGCTTGAGAAGGCCAGGTCTGGCGAAACGTTACTGGATGTCAGATTCAAGGACCTTCAGGGGAGCTTTGAGAGGCTGCATTACGTTTCTGAGCCAGTGGTTACCATAGCTGTGGATCCACAGAACCCCAAGGACTTGGCGAAAATGATCGATGCATTAAGGAAGCTTAGTATTGAGGACCCCAATCTCGTCGTGAAAATAAACGAAGAGACTGGAGAATACTTACTCTCTGGAATGGGCTTCCTCCACTTAGAGGTTTCTCTACAGCTCCTCAAGGATAATTATGGCATAGAAGTGAAGACAACTCCACCAATAGTTGTATATAGGGAGAGCGTCAGGAACAAGAGCCAGGTCTTTGAAGGCAAGTCCCCCAACAAACATAACAAGATGTACATAAGTGTAGAGCCCCTTAATGATAAAACAATAGAGTTGATCGCCAACGGGACCGTAAAGGAAACCATGGAACCTAAGGAGATGGCGAAGATATTGAGAGACCAGGCAAATTGGGATTATGAAGAGGGGAAGAGGATAGTTGCCTTCGATGAGAACCTTAACCTCTTCGTTGATATGACCAGCGGTATACAGCACTTGAGAGAAGTCATGGATACATTAATACAGGGCTTCAGGCTCTCAATGAGGGAGGGGCCTCTTGCACATGAGCCAGTTAGGGGTTTAAAGGTAGTTCTCCATGACGCCGTAATTCATGAGGATCCTGCCCATAGGGGCCCTGCTCAACTATACCCATCTGTAAGGAACGCCATATTTGCTGGATTCCTATCTGCGAGACCCACCCTCCTGGAACCTATCCAGAAACTAGACATTAGAATACCCATGGAGTTCATGGGTAACGTCACCGCAGTGCTAAGTAGGAAGAGAGGTAAGATATTGAATGTGGTGCAGACGGAGAATTTAGCGAGGATAATGGCTGAGATTCCAATAAGTGAGTCCTTCGAACTTGCAGCGGAGCTTAGGGGAGCCACAGCCGGAAGGGCCTTCTGGGGAACTGAGTTCAGTAGATGGGCACCAGTTCCGGACAGCATTCTTGCTGATAATATAATTAAGATAAGGGAGAGGAAGGGGCTTCCCAAGGAATTACCGAAGGTGGAGGACTTTCTTTCCTGATCAATCTGAGGGGCGGGGACTTTTTTCATCCGTCTCAGCCATTCTACTAGACTACGACGGAACGCTTGTTGACTTTCAGTCCAGTTCAGTGGAGGGAATAAGACTTGTGGCGAAGGAAGCTGCCGAGTACTTAAGGGATGTGGGGGATTTCTCAATTGATGCTTCACTACTAGTAGAGAAAATGACAAGGATATCTCAAGAAATGGATAGTAAAGGAACCTACGATAGGCCACTATGGTGGCAGAGGGTTATGGATGAGATAGGCGTGAAGGTGGAACAAGAAGTTCTCCTCGAATGGACATCCATATATTGGTCCGTTGCCAGTAGAAATTCTCCCTATGATGATGCCCTCGATACTTTGCCCTATCTTAAGGGGAAAGGTTATAAGTTGGGTTTAGTAACTAATACAGACGGCAGAGGAGGCAATAAGGCCCGCAGAATCTCTCATTTTCCTTTGATTGATCAGTTTGATGTCATATTAATCGGTGGGGAGAACGATCTAAAGCCTAAACCTAACGTGCAGATATTCCTAGAGGCTTGCGAGAGATTGGGTGTACCAGCCTCCTCCTGTGCCATGATAGGTGATGATCCATTGAAGGATACCATACCGGCAAAGAGAGCGGGACTCCTCAGCCTTCTTCTGGACAGGGAGGTAAAGTATAGGAATCCAGAGCTTTATGCGGATTTCATAATCTATAATCTCAAGGAGTTAGAAGACCTCTTGTAACCTCATTTGTTATTTCCTCAACGAGCTCCTTAGCCCAGATTTTACTTATCTCTCTGGAATACATGTTCCATCTTCTCATGTCCAGTCTACCGTCATGGAGAAGCTTTGCCCCTCCTTCAAGATGAATTTCGGTCCCCTCTCTTCTGGACTCCCTTAGTGCTAGAAACTTGTAAAATGGAGCCACATTTATTTTTCTACCCCTTATTCCAAAAGCCCCATGCAATCTATTGTAAATCCTAATTCCCTCTTCCTTTTCCATCATGTCATAGAGGTTAGGGAGTACAGACCTTACTTCCAATGGAGTCCAACTTGAGGCCTCCGTTAGGGATTGCCTGGCTTCTCCAGTATTAATGGAAATGTTATCTATTATCTCTTTTGTCTTATTAATTTCTGTATTAATGATAGGAACTCCTCTCCTAAAAAGAGGGTAGCACTCCCCTGACGGATAAACCGCCACCTTCCCTGTTGCCGTTCCAGGGGAACCCATAGTGACTGCGTTATCGTTAAGTTCTACACACATTTTTACGTTTGTCAAATCTCTAGTATTTGCCAACATTTCTGAACCCCAAATTCTAGGAAACGGTTGTAGGGAGCCATTGGCCGGTACACTGATGAGGTGAATTTCTTTTTGAGATCTTAGCTCTCCCATCTTCATCTCAGTCCACTTTGTTTCATCTCCCATCAATCTATCGTGATGAGACATTACGTATATTGCTCCATCCCTTCCTCCCCTTATTGCCTCAATTATCCTGCCCGAGGCGTTCGGGTTCAACGATGTCTCCAGCCTTATGTAGCATGACCCCTTGATCAGTGGGAGGTCGCTTTTCCTTACATAGACAATTGGCTGCGGATATGGAGGGCACGGTGAGTTGGAGAGGGGGCTGCAGTTTAAGATCCTTACTCTTCTCAATACACTGTCGAGTGAAATGACCACAAGCTGCTCATCTATTTCTTCTAAGTGTAGCCAATCTATTTCATCCCTATACTTAAGGTCTATCTTCCTTATCTGGGCCTCCTTTACTTCACCCTCGAAGTTGGGTGAAAATAATGCGGCCACAGAATCGATCCTCTTTCCATCACAAACTAATTCCAGTTCCTTCTCTTCCCAGGATATTGTTTGAATTGCTATTTCCTTTAATTCATCCCAGTCCTCCCACCACTCCTTTATGCGTTTACTTACCAGCTTCTCCTTATCTGTTCCTGGTACCACCTCATCAATGCCAGAAAGTTCTTTTCCTGCTCGTTCGCCCACTTTATCCATGAATGAAATAACGGAAAAAATATTTCCTCATGATGGTGTGTTCGAGATAATTCTGGGTAGTTCAGGAGTAAGGCCCAACCTCTCACCAATAGGTGTTAGGAGAAGAGGAGAGGAGTTAACGATAAAAGTGTACAACGGTACACTAACTCTCTCAAATTTAAGAATAAATCCTAAATGCACGATAAATGTGACATCCGATCCCACGCAATTTTTTCTTTCTCTGTCTGGATCCTTAAAATCTCAGCCGGAAACTTCAGGGATACCATATATACCTGACGCTACGGTATTGACTGCAAGTTGCATGGAAGCGGGTGGCGAGGACCCTGTCTCTTTTACCTTAACTTTAGAGACCCCTATCACCGTATCAATGCCTACTGCCTTTAGCAGGGGGGACTCACTATTTATAGATCTTCTTGTTCATGTCACTAGGCTCAACATAATGGATGACAATTCGTTACGCTCAATTCTCCCCATACTTAGATATGAGCTTTCCACTGCTTCTAGGCTTTCCCCCTCTATTCTTCAATTCATCTCAGAGAAGGAAAAGGAAATAAGCGAGGTTGTTCGTAGGAAAGGTTGGGAGACTTGACCTTTAGAATCGCTCTGTTGAGAGGGGACGGAATAGGTCCAGAGATAGTTGAGGCATCGTTACCCATAATTTCTAAATTGAATCATGACTACTCCTTGGGACTGGAGTTTGTGGATGTAGATGCAGGTGACGGTGCTCTGCGCAGGTACGGTGATCCACTCCCCCAACATACCATGACTGAACTTGAGAAGGCCGATGTTATATTAAAGGGACCGGTGGGAGAGACGGCTAAGGACGTTATAGTCCCATTGAGACAACATTATGACATGTATGCTAATGTCAGGCCTGCATTTACAATACCTGGATTGAAGTCTAAGTTTGAGGGAGTTGACTTGGTGATAGTTAGGGAAAATACTGAGGATCTATATAGGGGAGTTGAACAATTGGTCACCGACGATGTTGCAGTGGGGCTAAAGATAATCTCCAGAAGGGCCTCCGAGAGGATAGTTAATTTCGCTAAGACCATAGCATTGACCAGGAGGAAGAAGGTCACCTGTGTTCATAAGGCAAACGTAATGAAGATCACCGATGGCCTCTTTGCTGCCGCATGTAGATCCCTGAAAGGTTCAGGAGTAGAAATGGAGGAGATGTATGTGGATGCGGCAGCAGCTAACTTGGTGAGGAGGCCTCAGGCCTTCGATGTGATTGTAACTACTAACGTCTATGGGGATATATTGAGTGATGAGGCTAGCCAGATAGCTGGAAGTCTGGGGATAGCTCCTTCCGCCAATTTGGGGGAAAGAAAGTCTCTCTTTGAACCAGTTCACGGCGCAGCTTTCGATATAGCAGGAAGGGGTATTGCAAACCCAACCGCGTTCCTACTTTCCGTTGTTATGATGTTTGAACACTTAGGCACTATTTCATCAAACAAGAATTTTGTGGCGGCAGCGAATTCCCTCAGAGCGGCAGTTCTGAAGGTTTACTCTTCGGGAAGAAATCTTACTCCTGACGTAGGCGGTTCAGCTTCTCTAAAGGAGATGGCGGGGGATATATATCAGTCACTGGTTTGAGCTCACCTTTCATCGCTTGCACCCTTCATCACATCCCTCGCCAGTTACCCTATCTTCATGAAATTCTTCATAAAAGTGAGCTTGCCACATCCTTATGGTGGTAGGGATTTCCTGCTTCATAGCATCATCTTGCCTAAAGGGAGGAAGGCTCCACAGGGCCCAAGCGTCCCAGCTTTAACGCGTCCGATATTCCAGTTATCAGTGCTTGCCGTTGATGGGGTGGAGGGTACTTCATGAATCCTCGCTTTAATCTCGGTGACGCTTACCCGTCCATGACTATCATTGGTACCCCTGAGGAAAGTGTCATTTATGTTGGGGGGCTATTCACCCCCTCACCGAAGGAGACTTCCGAACTCAAACCCCTATTAAGATAAAACGTAACATGTGGTGAAGCATCTACAGTTAAACATAATATCTTTATCAGGGCGGATTTTTGTTCTCCCTATGCATAGTGTCGTTACTTGTCAGGATAAATTATCTCTTGCTTCAGAACGTTATTCGACTGCCACGAATTAATGATGATTGTGGTTGAGTCAATAGATCTTGACAGATAGGGATCTGTTAATTTACCTAATCCGTGACGACACTATGTCCCTATGAGGCATCAACCTTAAAGCCATCTCCCTCAGATGGGGACTCGGTGGTTTGAATTATCCAGGAGAGCCATAGGTCCTCTGCCCAGTAAATTCGATCCTCTTGAGATCGAAAGTGAGATCTCTAAATATTGGAATGAAGAGAATATATATAAAAAGATAAAGGAGGCAAACCAAAAGAAGGATGCTCGCTTTCTTTTCCTAGACGGTCCTCCTTACACTTCCTCCCCAGTTCCCCACATAGGAACTGTGTGGAATAAGGTACTTAAGGACTCAATTCTGAGGTTCATGAGACTCAGGGGCTATAGGGTTTGGGACAAACCAGGGTATGACTGTCATGGCCTTCCGATTGAGGTGGCAATGGAGAAAAAAATGGGAATAAAGACCAAAACCGAGATACTAGAGAAGGTTGGTGTTGAAAACTTCGTCAGGGAGTGTTCGCAATTTGCTATGGACAATGCTCTCTCCTTAAGTTCCGCCTTCAAGGACGTTGGGATCCTCATGGATTGGGAAGATCCCTACATGACACTCACCGACCAATTCATAAGCAGATCGTGGAGGGTGATCAAGGCTGCACACCAGAACGGTTTATTAGTTAAAGATCTCCACGTCGTTAGCTGGTGTCCCAGGTGTCAAACTACCCTGGCTGACTATGAGACAGAGTATAGGGAGATTAAGGATCCTTCAATCTACGTGAAGTTTAAGGTAAGGGGCCAGGAGGACCTGTACCTACTAATATGGACCACTACCCCATGGACCATACCTGCCAACGTGTTCGTTATGGTTAATGGTGAACAGGAGTACGCAGAGGTCAAAGTAGGTAAGGAAAGATTGATCCTAGCGACCCGTAGAATCGAGCCTGTTATGAAGGAGGCCAACATCAAGGACTATGTGGTGTTAAGGAAGTTCAAGGGCTCAGAGATCGTCGGACTTGAGTACGATCATCCACTTCACTCTCTGATCCCTGCTCAAACCGAGGCTAAGGAGTTCCATAAGGTGGTGGACGCAGGTGCCATAGTCTCGATGGATGACGGCACTGGATTAGTTCACTCTGCCCCAGGACATGGAAACGAGGACTTTGAGATTGGGCTGAAGATTCAGGCTCCCGTCATAATGTTGGTGAATGAAGATGGCACTATGTCAGCTCAAGCGGGAAAGTACAGTGGAGTCCAAGCTAGGGATTCCTCAGAACAGGTAATAAAGGACTTAAAGTCGTTCAATGCCCTCTTTCATTCCTCTCATATAGTGCACACCTATCCCACCTGTTGGAGATGTCATACTCCCATTGTGCTTCGGGCGACTAAACAATGGTTCATAAAGGTCACAAGACTCAAGGATAAGTTAAGAGAAGAGGCGTCCAACGTAAACTGGATTCCCAACTGGGCTAGGGTGAGGATGCTAAACTTCCTTGAGGAACTACGAGATTGGGTGATAAGCAGACAGCGCTTTTGGGGAAATCCTCTACCCATATGGGAATGTGTCTCCTGTGGTCACACGATCGTTGTAGGAGACTTAGAGGAGCTGAGATCGCTTGCCTCTCATGTGCCTAAGGAACTCCACAGACCATGGATAGATGAGGTAGTGTTTAAGTGCCCCAGATGTGGCGCAGAAATGAGGAGGGTACCAGACGTAGCTGATGTCTGGTTTGATAGCAGCGTTGCCTTTTTCGCTCAGGGAGGGTGGAGCGAGTCGGATAAGGCGGACTTGATCCTCGAGGGCACCGATCAGCTCAGGGGATGGTTCTTCAGTTTATTGAGATCTGGTGTAATATTGAATGGATCCTCTCCCTATCGTAATGTCCTTGTCCATGGTTTCATGTTGGATGAACAGGGTAGGGAAATGCATAAGAGTGCAGGAAATTATGTTGAGCCCTCGACTGTCATCTCCAAGTATGGGAGAGACGTGTTAAGGCTTTGGTTGTTAAGAAACGCGGTGTGGGAGGATGTGAAATTCTCCTATAGGTCCTTGGAGCTTACCAAAAGGGAGCTGCAAGTAGTTTGGAACACTTTCGTGTTCGCCACTGTATATATGTCTCTAGACGGATTTAATCCCTCCATACATCACGTTAACTTGACCGATCTGAAGCGAGTTGAGGACAGATGGCTCCTGTCTAGGTTCAATTCGACCTTAAAGAAGTTCTACTCTGATATGGAACAGGTTAAAGTCCATGAAGCGGTTAGTACATTATTTGAGTTCCTATTGGAGGACATTAGTAGATTCTATCTTAGACTGACGAGAAAGAGGGCTTGGGCTGAGGGAATAGATGAAGATAAGTTGGCGATGTATTCAGTGCTGTATAAGGTGCTTAAGGATTGGCTAATTCTAGCTTCTATGGCCACCCCATACTTGGCTGAAAGAATATACAGGGAGTTCGTAATTGACCCTCAACCTTCTGTAGCCATGGAGTCTGCTCCTTCGGCCTCTGAGAAATATATAGACCAGGAGTTAGAAGAGTCATTCTCTTTGGCGCGGAAGATATCGGAGGCCGGCCTTAATGCAAGGGCTAAAGGAAAAGTGAAGCTAAGGAGACCTTTGAGGAAGGCGTTCATATATCCTACCGATCGTGTGACGGTGAAACGAGTAGAAAAGGTAAAGGAACTTCTTCGTTCAATTTTGAACGTAAGGGAAGTTGAGATTGGTGAGAGTAAGGTTAACATAGTTAGGGTGAAGGCAATACCAAATCCGTCCACCATTGGAAGGGACTTCAAGTCTAGGGCAAGGGACGTAATAACTTACATAGAATCAAAGCCATATCAAGTTGCGGAGGATATCCTCTCTAAGGGTTCCCATTCCCTTCAATCGAATGGCAACCCCTTGGTCATAACTGGGGATCACGTGAAAATTAGTGAGGAATTACCTCAAGGACTCCTCTACGCTGAATTTGAGGGAGGCGTAATCGCTCTAGATCCGCAATTGACCCCAGAGGAGGAAGAGGAGGGCTTTATGAGAGATGTCGTACGCAGGGTGCAGTTTATGAGGAAGAAGATGAACCTTAATGTGGAGGACTACATTAAGCTTGCCATAAATGTCTCAGAGGATAGGGCGGACGTAGTTAAACGATGGGAAAACTATCTCAGAAACGAAACACGCTCAATATCTGTAGTGGTCGGGGAGGCGAAGGGCGATTTAGTTATGGAATGGGACGTTGATGGCGAACTGATAGTCATAGGTATATCTAAGGCATAGTTTTTGGGTGAGGTTTCCTGTTCTTTGTTCCTCCAAGGAGGGGGAGACTGGCTGTAGCCATCCCATTGTCCTCACCATTCGTCAAGGGTGATGGTCCTACCCTAGTGTATAAAGTAAGCACAATTATTAGGGCCGTTACTGCATTCAGGGCCTCTGAGTTAGTATGGATTAATGACCTAAATGAAAGGAGAAAACTGAGGACGATAGAGGCATTATCCCGTTATGCCCTGGCTCCCCCTTACGTTAAGAAGTACTTCCCTATGTCCAAGGAATTGCGAAACGTGGGTCTTCTAGATCCGACCCAGCTTCCCATTCATCCCTCGTCTTCACGTCCTGTAGAGGGAGAACTTAGAAGAGGAGTGAGAGTAGGAGAAATTCTGGACCTAGGTCTTCAACAGAAGTTTAAAGGAGAAGCTGGGACCTATCTGGTTACTAACTCCTCTCCGCTATCGATAAGGCGAGTAGAGAGTTTCGTCTATGAAGGTCCTGTTATAAAAGTATCTGAGTGGGAAAGAATATGGAAGCTAGAAAACGTGGTTATAGGCTCTAGAAGCTGCGGAGACCCCCTTCGGGATTCTGATAGATTGAAGGAGCTCTACGAAAAAAGGGGACTTACCCTGCTTCTAGGTCCTCCTAGGGGAGGGCTACTTAGGAAGTGGAAAGACGGACTGTGCTATAATTTCGCACAGAATCAGGGCGTAAAGGACCTGAGGACGGAGGAGGCGCTCTGGTCAGCCCTCTCCATGCTCAATCTAGTACTCCAATAGTTTTTTATTTCGACCAGAAGTGTTGAGTTGAAAGAGGAGAGGCTAATGGGTCATCGAAAACTTTCTTCGCCCAGGAGAGGTTCTTCTGGACTTCGACCGCGTAAACGTAGTAGAGAACTTCTTCCCTCACCGAAGTCCTGGCCTTCAGTGGAGATCAATTCACCCATTCCGCTAGGATTCGTAGGCTACAAGGCCGGAATGACTCACATCTTTGCCATAGATGATAGGCCTAGTTCCCCTACCCAGGGGAAAGAAATATTCGTCCCAGTGACAATTGTGGAGACCCCACCTTTGATTCCTTTGGCAATCAGAGGGTATGGAATGGATGGGAAGGGAGAACTGCAGGCCATTACAGAATATTGGATCTCGCCTCCCAAGGAACTGCCGCTATTGAGGAAAATCAATTCTTTCAGGTACAATGAAAGCAGGAGCAAGCAGGCGCTAGATCAACTTTCTTCCAATCTCAGTAAGATATTAGCGCTGAGGATCGTGGCGGCCACTCAACCTAGGGCAATACCGGCTCTAGGTAAGAAGAAGCCAGAGATTGTGGAAATTCAGATAGGAGGCGGAGATATCAAGTCACAGCTTGAGTACGGGTTAAATCTATTGGGTAAGCCACTGGAGGTGAAGGACGTTCTTAAAGAGGGACAATTAATTGATATAATAGGTGTCAGCAAGGGGAAGGGCTTCCAGGGGGCCATAAAGAGGTTCGGTGTAATGGAGCTTCCCAGGTGGCATAAGCATAGAAAGGGAAGTAGGAAGGTGGGAACCAGAGGTCCATCACCTGGCACACCTAGCTATACTCCGCAACCGGGACAGTTGGGCTATTTTAGAAGGACCGAATTTAATAAGAGGATTCTCAAGATATCTAATGAAGTAAGTGAGATTAACCCAAGAGGGGGTTTCGTGAACTATGGTTTGGTGAGAGGATGGTATTTAATGATTGAAGGGAGCGTCATAGGTACCAAGAGAAGACCAATATTTATGAGATATCCCATAAGACCTACTTGGCAACCCAAGTCAGTTCCCCAGATAACCTACGTGAGTACCCTAAGTAAACAAGGTGTGGGTGCATGATCTTCCCTTCAGAAGAGAGAGTGGTTCCGCTCTACGATCTAGAGGGAAACAAGGCAGGAGAGTTGAAACTTCCCTCTCTATTTTCAACGCCGGTGAGAAAAGACCTTATCAGAAGAGTGTACATCTCTTCAATTACTAAAAGGCTGCAGCCTAAGGGGAGAGATCCAATGGCAGGTAGAAGAACGCCGGCTGCCAGCTTTGGTATAAACTTAGGTTTAGCTAGGGTCCCAAGAGTAGGAGGAAGCGGGGAGGCTGCCCTTGCCCCAAACACTGTTGGGGGAAGGCTAGCATTTCCTCCTACCCCCCAGAAAAAATTAGTTGAGAACGTTAATAGAAAGGAGGTAAGGTTGGCAATACTTTCAGCCCTTGGGGCAACGGGGGTTCCACAGATCGTAAAGGCCAGAGGCCATAGATTCTCTGGAGAGGTTTTGCCATTGGTAATAAAGGAGGATTTTGAGAAACTATCAAACACGGCTGAGGCAGTAGAGGTTCTAGGTAAGTTAGGCCTCTCCGATGACCTAAGGAGAGCCAAGGACGGAATTAAGATTAGAGCAGGAAAAGGTAAAATGCGCGGTAGGAGGTATTTAACGCCTAAGAGCGTACTGATCGTTGTGTCAGATCCTGAAGCTCAAGTAAGGAAGGCCCTTAGCAATGTACCGGGGGTCGATGTTGTGGGAGCTGAACTGTTGAGCGTTAGGCATCTTGCACCAGGCGGACAGCCAGGCAGGCTTACAGTCTTCACAGAGTCAGCACTAAAGAAATTGGAGTCCCGCTTTGGAGGTGGAAAGGCATGAGTCACGTAAAGAGTGGTCTAAATACAGAGAAGGCAATTAGAGTGATTGAGAAAGAGAATTCTATTACACTAATGGTTGATAGGAAAGCTACAAAGTCCTTAGTAAAGAAGGAGGTAGAATCCATGTTTAACGTTAAGGTGGAGAAAGTCAACATAATCATTACGCCAACAGGAGAGAAGAAAGCATACGTTAAATTGAAGAAGGAGTTCAAAGCAACGGAAGTGGCAGGAAAGCTTGGAGTATTGTGAGGTGTTAAGATATGGGTAAAAAGTTAAGACAGCAGAGGGCCGGTAGGGGAACTCCAACATTTGTTACCCCTGAGGCCCATAGAATAGGCGCGGTAAGATATCCTAAAGTCTATGAGAAGGTCGCAGGGGTAGTATTGAACATAATTCATGCCCCAGGAATGAGCGCTCCGGTGGCCCAAATAAGGCTGGAAGACGGGACCACGTTCTTCAATCAGGCTGTTATGGGCATCTATGTAGGTCAAAGGATAGAGTACGGACGAGGTTCGAATGTTACAGCTGGCAACATTGTAAGGGTAGGAGACGTCCAAGAGGGAGTCAATCTTTGTAATCTGGAGATAGTCAAGGGAGATGGAGGTAAATT
>JAFMDM010000097.1 GCA_017857195.1 Methanobacteriota archaeon | reverse complement strand
CCCTTAATAGTAGTTGCCGAAGATCGTCACAGAACGGATCGGCCATTGAAACGTGAGCTACCACTGGTCCATCAAAGAACGAGTACTGTCTCCCCTTTGTCATGTCTATGAATTGATCAGGGATAACGAAGTCCCCAGGCCTATAGTCATCCCTCAGGCTTCCCACAGCCGACACCGAGACCACCCACTTAACCCCTAACTCCCTTAGGGCCCAGATATTTGCCCGTTGATTAATCCGATGAGGGGGTATTCTATGACCCTTTCCATGTCTGGGTATGAAGGCCACAGATACGCCCTCTAACTTACCAACTGTTACAAAGTCACTGGGCTCCCCATAGGGGGTATAGACCTTTATCTCTTTTCTATGAGTTATGAAGTCTGGATCGTAAAAGCCAGACCCACCAATTATACCTAGGACTGCCTTCTCCTCTGGGTGATTCACTGGTTAATGAGAGACAACCCAATTAAAAGGCTACGAGTCTCTGCTTTTATAGTCAAATTGAAATCGAGCTCTCGATATTTTTTTAACTAATGGCTTGAGACTGTGACCCATGAACAGGAACAACCTTGTGTTACTAGTTGTTCTGCTCGGAACTCTAATGAGCGCCGTTGATACCACAATAGTAATCCTGGCACTTCCCACTATTGTACAGTCCTTGAAGTCAAACCTATTCACGATCATATGGGTCATACTGCTATACATACTGGTGGTTGCAGTGATGACCACCCAGCTTGGTAGACTTGGGGACTCCTTTGGAAGGTCCAGGATATACAACTTAGGCTTCCTGGTCTTTACAATAGGCTCAGCAATGTGTGGTGCTGCACCAACCGACATATTCCTCATAGTTTCAAGGGGTCTACAGGCTGTTGGCGCGTCAATGATGCAGGCCAACGGAGGAGCCATAATAGCTGACAACTATCCTCCCAACTCTAGGGGGAGGGCTTACGGCTACACCTCCATAGGTTGGAACGTGGGCGCAATAGTTGGTATAGTATTGGGAGGAATAATAACTACCTTCGTGGGATGGAGGTTCATTTTCTATATAAATGTCCCCATAGGAGTTGCCGCGATCTTGCTTGGCCTTAGGGTGCTTCAGGACAAGGAAAGAGTGAGTAGGAAAGTGGATTTGGGTGGAGTTATCCTCCTAGGACTCTCCCTTGCCATGATATCCTATGGTGCTTCCGACATAGCTGGTGAGGGTTTGACTAGCCTTAACGTAGCCCTCACGGCGGTTGGTGTAGCGCTTCTGGCACCTTTCGTTATTGTGGAAAGGAAGGTAGCCAACCCCACAATAGATTTCAAGGCATTCAGGAATAGGGTACTTGCTAGTTCACTCATGGCATCCTTCTTGCAGAGCATGGGCTACCTGGCTACTGCCTTCATTCTCATACTCTATCTCCAAGGAGTGAGAGGACTCTCCCCGTTCTCTGCCTCCCTCCTCCTTGTGCCTGGATATGTTCTGGCAAGTCTCACGGCTCCCTGGACTGGAAGACTCTCCGACAAAATAGGTTCTAGGATTCCTGCCACTTCTGGAATACTATTGATGATTGTGGCGGCCTTAATTTACAGTAAATTGTCGGTAGATACGCCCTACTCCCTAGTGATTTTAGCCACGGTAATAGGCGGAGTTGGCTCCTCCCTATTCTACCCGGCCAACAATAGCGCAGTTATGGCAAACGCCGCCAGGGGATACTATGGAGGAGTGTCGGGGGTGCTGAGGACATTATCCAACATGGGTACACTCCTTAGTTACGTAATAACGTTAACAGTGGCCTCCCTTGCAATACCTAGGTACGTGGCCTTCCAGGTCTTCCTCGGCACAAGTTCATTGGTCGGAGGATTAACCACAAAGTTCCTGGCAGGTATACATGTGGCATTCATTGTGTCAATAGGGATATTGGCGGTGGGCGCCATCCTGTCGGCAATAAGGGGAAGGGAGAACAGAAGGGGACTAGAGGAGAGGGTACCTCCTGCTGGGATCAGCAAGTGAGAGTTAAGATGACTTTCCGCGTCTTTTTATTGGGGAAGCTATCCCTGAATTCGTGACGAGATTTCTCTTAGTGGGTCTCGGCTTCATAGCGTCGGCAGTTGCCGAGGAACTCTCAAAGAAACATGAGGTCACAGTTACCTACAGGAACCTCAATCCAGTTAAGTCCAAATACATTGAGATGATGAGAAACAGGGTAAATTTCGTCAGGGCTGGGCTGAACGAAATGGGACCGTTGATAGAGAAGGCCGAGGTCGTCGTGAATTTTGTTGGGGATGTGAAGGGGAACGAGGAAACGCTCAGGTTGGCTAACGTTGAGGTTCCCAAAGCCCTCGCCAAAATGTCGGTCGGAAAGAAATTCATCCACCTAAGCGGTGCCACACTGGGACAATTGGGTACAGAGATAGAGGAGGAAGAACCTCATGGAAATGGTCTCTCTCCATCAACTCCCTTTGAGAGGACAAAGTTGGAGGGCGAGAGGGAGGTGCTCTCGGTTAACCCATCAGCCGCCATAATGCGGCCTACCCTCGTTTACGGTAAATTGGCCGCACATGTTCAATTCATCACAATTTACAAACTAGTGAAAATTGGTTTAGTTCCTAAACTGGCCATAAACTATATGCCCATATCCACTACCTACATTTCCAGGGCAATAGAAATTATGGCTGAGTCAAAGCCCCCTAGATCCTACTTTTACGCCACCGAGTGTGAACCAATATCCGTAGGAGAACTCTTCTCCGCCTTCGCCTCAGGATTGGGGAGGAAATACAGGTCCTTTTCAATTCCCACAGGGCTAGCGAAGGTATTCTTACCGTCGGAGATAAGGTCACTGCTTCGATACTCAGGTGTAAAGTTCTCCTGCTCCAACATGAGACAGTTGTTGGGAGACCTGAGGTTTAGAAAAGAGGAATTGGAGGAGAATGCCAGGTTTCTTTCCCTACTGGAAAAGGAGAACAGGCTAATTCCCACCTAAAATGGGCCTAGATATGAAAATAATCCTTGATTAAAGGCTAAAAGAACTTCATTCACGACAATTGCCTAATTTCTGAGAAGATCACGCGTTTGGTTAAGGGGAGAAATCCTTTATTTTGTTGAAATTGAGATTAGGGACAACTAAGTCTCTATATAGTAATACCAGAAAATAGGTTCAAATTCATGGAACTCAGTTGTAGTTATATAAAACGATAAATATTTATACGGCAATTGAATCTAGTATTATAGTGAAAAGATGGAGGAGTTCCCCAGTGTGCCCTTCGAGGGCGTAAGGATAAAGTTGCCCTCAGGCAAGGACGCTAACCTCGTGGACATATTGTCCTTCTGCTACGGCCTATCGGAGACCGATATAACAGTCCTCCTAAGCCTGATAAAGGGTGCCCCAAGAGGGACGGAGGAGATTGAGGGAGAGCTGAAACTTAGCAAGGCCTCCATAAACAGAAGCCTAAACAAACTACTGGAGATGAACTTAGTCATGAGAATAAAGGAGACTGGAAACAAGGCCGGCAGGCCCAGGTATCTCTACAGAGCCAGAAATTACGACGAGTTAAGGGAGAAGATCACCACTGACATAAAGGATTGTTCCAACAAAATGGAGGGACTTATACAGACAGTTCTGAGAGGAAGTACTCAGTAGAGAAGTATTGTTCGCATTTCGCCGAGCCAAGGGTCAGAAATATGCAGCAGTAATGCCTTTTAATTAAAGGTAATTATTATTAATGTTATAAGGATTTTCTGGAAGCTTCAAACCCAGGATTCAAGACTTCAGTGGGCCTAGAGCCCTCCGTGGACCCCATCAACAGGCTAAGATCCGAAACCCTTGAACTTGACTGTTCCATCAAGGTAGAGGGTTGCTGAAAACTTGTTCCCCTTCCTGGATGTTAATCCGTTAACCTTCACTTCCTTTCCCTCAAATAGCATGGACACTTGCCTCTCGGTCAATCTCTTGCCCGCGATCGTGGCCCAGACTACCGCGTTACAGGAGCTGCACTTCCATCCCTTGCCAAAGAACTTGACCTCTCCGCCGCACTTGCACCTTAGGGAAGAAGAGACCTTAAACTCCTTGGACTTGAGTTTGTTTAACTCCTCCTCTACGAACGCCCTTATTCTCTCCATGAACCTCCTGTATCCCTCCTCACCTGCCCTGGAAGTGTAGATCGCCTCCAACTCCCTCTCCCACTCTCCTGTCATCTCAGGGCTGGACACTCTACTCTCATATAGCTTATCTACCAATTCCCTTCCCTTTTGAGTTGAGATCAGGGACCGCCTCTCCCTCCTCATGTAGTGCCTGTCCAAGAGGGTCTCTATGATGGAAGCCCGGGTTGAGGGGGTACCGAGGGATAACTTCTCCATTTCCTTGAGTAAGGTTGATTCGGTGTACCTTGGGGGAGGCTCTGTCTCCCTTTCCTCAGCCTCAACCTTCACCTTCTCCACCTCAATCCTCTCCGTTGGCAATGTGCTGGCAATGTCCTCGGGTTCTTTGTATAGGGACATCCAGCCCATCTCAATGTCCCTCCTCCCCTCGGAGAGGAACTTCCTATTGCCGACCATGGTGATCACTTTGATGGTTTCGTAAACGTGATTATCCATGAATGCTCCCACAAACTTCCTATGAATCAAGTCGTACACCTTCCTCTCAACTTCCTTAAGCTCCCTTGGAGGTAAGTCTAGGGGTATGATGGCGTGATGGTCTGTAAGTTTAGAGGAATCGAAGACCCTTCTGCCCACCTTATCCACATTGGGAATAAGGTCCTCCCTTCCTAACTTCTTGAGTACGTCCCTGGCTAAACCTCTGTTACTGTCACCTAAATGGCGCGCGTCGGTCCTAGGGTAGCTTATGACCTTGTAACTCTCATAAAGGGTCTGCGCTATGTCAAGTGTCCTCTTGGCCGAAAGACCGTAGATGGAGTTAGACTCCCTCTGCAGAGAGGTAAGCGAGTGAAGAAGGGGAGGGCGAGCCTCCTCCCTCTTAACATCAACTGAGGTTACCCTACCCTCTCTGATTCCATCTAGTTCCTTTACTATGGAGTCGGCCTCTTCCTTGGTCAACTTTACTGGTCCGTCTTCCCATAGCATCCCCTCGTAAGTGTGCCTCCACTTGAAGGTTGCCCTGACCACGTAATACTTCTCAGGTACGAACGACTCCACTTCTTTGTCCCTCTCCACCACCATCCTAAGGGTTGGAGTCTGTACCCTACCGACGCTCCAAACCTCCTGCCCTCCGGCCTTAAGCGTCACCAACCGGGTGAGATTTATACCCAATAACCAATCGCTATGTTGTCTGGCCAGGGCGCTATAGTAGAGGGAATCAAATTCCTGAGAGGGCTTAAGCCTGGAGAATTCCCTCCTCACCACGGAGGGTGTAAGGGCCTCAGACGTCCAAAGTCTGAGGGACTTCCCCCTGTAGCCGGCCTCCCTCAATATCTCCCTAACTATGAGCTCACCTTCCCTTCCGGCGTCTCCGCAATTGATCACCAGCTCCACCCCATCCAACAGCTTCTTTATGACCGCGAACTGCTTGGGTTTGGTCACCCTATAGCGGAACTGGGAGGGAAATATGGGAAGTGAGTCTAACGACCATCTCCTGGGCGCCACTGAGTCATCTATTTCAAATAAGTGTCCCACTGCCCAGGTCACTGCGTACTGATCTACCATAATGTAACCTTCCTTACTTACAGGCTTACCCAAGGCCCTGGCTATATCCCTGGCGACACTTGGTTTCTCGGCTATTATCAACTTGGTGGGCCTTTGGTAGCTCATGCTCACCTAGATCCTGTATTGGACTTGAAAAGATTAAGGGCATAAATGGTGGCGGGCCCGCCGGGATTCGAACCCGGGACCTACGGGTTTCTCCGCTGTAGCTGTCAGGTTAAGAGCCCGTCGCTCTACCTGGCTAAGCTACGGGCCCACGCAGTCTTCAACTTGAGGCTTGAACATATAAGGTTATCTCAACGTGAAGTGGTATCAGGAATGACGTGGTAGGATCAAGATCCTTCAAATTAGGGTCCTCATTTACGGAGGATGATGGATAAGGTTGAATGCTTGGCCTCTGAGGGCGATGAGGAAGTAGATCCACATACACAACTTCTCAAATGGGCAAAGTCTGCACTCTAAACGATACTTGAACCATTAGGGCGTCATAACATTTGGGCCAGGCATATCCTTATCTTATTATAGGTAGGTCCACCGAGGTCTTATCCATTGAGGGAAGTGCCAAGATTTAACTTTCTGGGGGGTTAAGGGGGCGGAAGTCCCCCTCCGTGAGGTGGGGGATGAATAGCCCCCTTACAGAAACCTTTT
>JAFMDM010000096.1 GCA_017857195.1 Methanobacteriota archaeon | reverse complement strand
GGTGGTAACCATCTGCAGTATATCTTTCTCCGCCCAATCCCTAATGAGTTTTAATATCTTATATTGGAGGGAGGGATGCATGTTTACCTCCGGCTCCTCCACTAGAACCAGCTTCCCCGGACTCATCCAGAATACAAATAGAAGCATTATCACCCTCTGAAAACCACTGGCGGTCAGGTCTATGTATACAGGGAGACTCTGCATGTTTATAACTAGCTTCTTGAAGTCAGTGAAGTCAATTCCCTTGACCTCTGGGACGGTCCTACTAACCAAATTTACGAAATCGTACCAATACTTCTTTAGGCTTATGGGGGATCTGTTGAGCTCCGCCATTCGCTTCATTAGTGAGTCAAAGTAAGATTGGTCGAAGATGGGTACGTAGTCCACCTGGTTGGCAACGTAATCCAGCAATGGTTCCAATGCCCTTATTCCTTCATTACTCAACGGTCTGTCGTTAAGGAGAGCGGAGTCAGCCTCCCAAAACATTGCCTTGGACCTATAGGTTATCCTGAGGGAGACCGACAATTTCACAGTGTCCTCTCTACCCATGGCCTTTAACGTCTCCCCAGGCGGGAGATATATGGTCCCAGAGAGGGTTATGGGCTTATCGGTTTCGTAATCCTTCCAAAGTAAAACCTGCTCTTGTTCTGGGTCCTCAAAGGAGGCTCTCATGAGGCCCGCCTTCATATTCTTTAGGAAGAGATATATTGCAGATAGAAGGTTGCTCTTCCCCCTGCCGTTATAGCCAACCACAACGTTGAACTTTTCCAGCTGTGGGAGGTCAACCTCAGCGAGTCCCCTGAAATTAGTTGCTTGGAAACTGGTGAGCCTCATTGGCCTTCACTTCGGATGAGTATTACTCCTCAAGGCATAAAATGGTTGGCCGCCCACACGGTAGGGAATATCTCACGAAAGAGAAGAAGGGAGTATTATGAGCCCTCAGGTTTAAAGGCTGGATTTGAGATAGGCACCATCTACCGGGATCATTGCGCCGGTGACATAGGTGGATAATGAGGAGGCTAAGAAGATGGCCACGTTTGCCACCTCCTCTGGGTTACCTATTCTGCCTAGGGGTATGTTCCTTGTCATCTCCATCTCCGCCTCCTTTTCAGTTATGGCCTTAGCCCTGGCCCTGAGCTTTATGAGCTCCGTGACCCTATCGGTCATGGCGTAGCCTGGCATTATACCGTTGACCAAAATGCCCTTGGTTGCCAATTGCCTAGCAGCGGACCTGACGAGCCCCGCCATTGAGGTCCTGACCACGTTGGAGAGATCTAAGTTATCGACGGGTTCCTTAACGGTCATCGAGGTGGACAAAATTATCCTGCCTCCCTTCTCCATTACCTTTCCGGCCTCTCTTACCGCGACTACCGCGCTCATTAATAGCAACCTGAAGGCATACTCCCAATCGGCGTCCTGTAGGTCCATGATAGTCCCAGGCCTGGGACTTCCCGTAAAATAGACCAGAACGTCTAACCCACCAAGCATTGAGGATCCCTCCTTTATGAGGGCGACCACTTGGTCCTTATTGGTTAAGTCGCACCTCATGGACTTAACCTGACCATATCTGGAGAGAAGTGAGACTGCCTCCTTGAGTCTAGCTTCATCGTCGGATGATATTAGGACGTTAGCTCCCTCCTCGAGAAACCTCTTGGCTGTGGCGAAGCCGAGTCCTCTACTGGCTCCAGTTACTATTACCTTTTTCCCTGAAATACCTAGATCCATTTTTAACCCAAATATTTGTCTATGCCCCCTCCTAAGTAAGTTTTGATCCTCCTGAAGTCCTGAACTAGGATGTCCTTCAGCCTCGGGTTATAGAGGGCCGCAGCAGGATGATAGGTGGAGAACAGGGGAACTTGAGATCCGAGGATGGGAAAGGCATGGATCTTCCCCCTAGCTTCCTCCATTGTCTTGAAGGTCACCCCAATTTTTCCTAGAAGGTAAGAGGAGGAATGCCTACCTAACGCCACTATTACTTTTGGCCTTACAATCTCCAACTCCCTCTGAAGATAGGGCCAGCAAGTTTTCTCCTCCAGATCAGTGGGCTCTCTATTTCTAGGAGGCCTACACTTAACTAGATTGGTAATGTATACCTGAGATCTATCTAGTCCTAACACTTCTTTAATGAGGTCGGTGAGAAGCTTACCGGCCGCACCCACGAAGGGCTTTCCCTCAATGTCCTCGTTGGCACCAGGAGCCTCACCAACGAACATTAGACACTCTCTGCTCCCTACTCCTGGTACGGCATTTGTTCTAGTTTTCCACAATTGACACTTGGTACAGGCTAAAATCTCCTTAACTAAACTCTCCACATATAACCCTAGTTGAATTAGAAAAAAGATTACTTCCTTCTCGCCCTGAGCAGAACCACCAAAACTGCCACTACAACAACTACGATTATTATGGCAATGACGTAGATACTGGATAGCTCACTAAGCAGGACCTGAGTGAATGGAGGAGATACGTTTATCTGGAATTGGTCAGCCTGAACGAATGGAACGAATGATCCTGTTTGGTTCCACACCAAAGTTACGCTCTGAGCGTAGTGTCCGGCTGAAATTCCACCCGCCACGTCTATGACGAATGTAACATTAATGGCCTGCCCAGGAGCCAGATCTCCGATCCCAGTTGAGCTGGCCGTAAGGGCTGATAGCGGGTTCGATGAGCTAACGTAAGGGTAGACTACGTCCGATGGATTCAAGATCACTCTCACATTCTTGGCGGTGGCGTTACCATCATTGAGCAGAGTGATCGTGATGCCCACCTGAGAACTACCTGGATTAAGAGTAGGTTGATAGACCTTAGTTACCAGTATGTTTGCCTTCGGCTGTATGGTTAGGGGATATATCTGGATGTACTTTCCACCATCGTAAGATACGGTGAGGTTGAAGTAGTAAACCTTTGACAGTGTATCGTTAGGGACATTAAATATGAAGGAAATGTTGGCTCTTCCCCCAGATGGTAAGGCACCTAGCTTGATGGGATTTTGAGATACTATTGGGAAGGGGGAGGACATGTGAACCGTTAAGTTCTCCGCCAGGGCAGAACCATAGTTGATCAGGACCGCCGTAATTGGTATTTGATAGTAGCCTGGGAATACCTCGGGAGGGACGGTGTAAAGTAGTGCGGTAATGTTAGGGAGGTATATGGATATTGGTAGGAGCTCGGTGAGGTTCTGTTGGAAGTAGTGCACTGTGACTGGCACGTAGTAGACCCCAGTCCCTGAGACGTTGGGATAGACGCTTGCCATGACCGTTCCCAGGTTCTCCTCACCTGCTGGGACGTAACCTATGGTCAAGTTGGTCTGCTGGAAGATGAGCGGGTACTCCCTGGACTTGAAGTAAACTGTCACGTTGCTTGCCGTCACGGTGCCAGTGTTCTTGACCAGGACAGTCAGTGGCACGTTGGTCTCCCCTGGACCAACGGCCAGTGGCTGATTGACTGAGCCCCACAGACTGTCAACTGAAAGGGTCACTGAACCTTCAATGTAGACCGGTAGGAGCTCGGTGAGGTTCTGTTGGAAGTAGTGCACTGTGACTGGCACGTAGTAGACCCCAGTCCCTGAGACGTTGGGATAGACGCTTGCCATGACCGTTCCCAGGTTCTCCTCACCTGCTGGGACGTAACCTATGGTCAAGTTGGTCTGCTGGAAGATGAGCGGGTACTCCCTGGACTTGAAGTAAACTGTCACGTTGCTTGCCGTCACGGTGCCAGTGTTCTTGACCAGGACAGTCAGTGGCACGTTGGTCTCCCCTGGACCAACGGCCAGTGGCTGATTGACTGAGCCCCACAGACTGTTGAGAGAGAGCTGAACCGAACCCATGACTGGAACTGGCACATCAAGGGTCTGACTAACTGAATATAGAACGCCAGAAGCGTTCTCATAATAACTGAGCTTAACCCCATAGTTATAGGTCCCCAGTTTCGCCGATTCACTGACGTTTAGGAAGACTACAAAGCTTAGCTCCCTTCCAGGGGCCCAATAGGTAACGAAGAAGTTCGGTGAACCGTTATGATAGTTGTCCAAATAGAAGGGATATGTATTTGTGAAAGTGAAGTTGACGTTCAGAAGGGGAAAGGGTCCCTCATTAACGAAGGTAAAATTGACGGGAACGCCGGTCTCCCCGGGGGCAACTACTCCTTCAACAGGAGAGCCAAAGCCCTGTATATGTTCCACCTGGGAAAATACCGGAGAAACAAACGGTACCACCGATAATAGGAGAAGTATGGCCGCAA
Source organism: Methanobacteriota archaeon (assembly GCA_017857195.1). Taxonomy (GTDB): domain Archaea; phylum Thermoproteota; class Thermoprotei_A; order Sulfolobales; family Sulfolobaceae; genus Sulfodiicoccus. The sequence goes on along the minus strand of JAFMDM010000096.1, from coordinate 2,048 downwards.
CTACCCTTTTCACTCTCATACTGATCTTCGAGCATATCGATATATCGGATTAAAAAGTCTACCCGCAGTGAAAGATTAGAAAAATTTTGCTAATTTAAGTAAGATATCATATACCAACAGTCAGGATCGCCATGATAAAGATGATCGCTATCTGAAAGACGACCTGGCTCCCAGAGACGTATACGTTTCTCATTCCGAGTTTAACGATCTTATCCCTGTTTCCTCCGCCCTTCCTCAGTTCCATGAAGATAAGAACTTCGTTGGGTAGGATTATTCCAAACCCTTGTACGGAAAGTATGAAGACGACTACGCCCGCAGCTATTATGTATGGATTATGAATACTGAATATACCTAAACCTTGAGCTACATAAATTCCAGCAGTAATGGCCGTGGATGCTAGGGAGGGCATGAAGAGGAGCATGAGGGGAGTCAACCTCATTATTATTTTTGACCTGGTCTCGGGATCTAGGGATCTAAGGACCCTGCTCATAACTAAGCCCATGAAGAGGTCAATCCCAGTCCAGGTGCCTCCAGTGATGACGTGCACGTAATCTAGGAATAGGAAGTTCCTTCCCAGAACAGCGTAGATCAGGGCTGCGATGGGTATGAAGAAGGAAAGAAGAGAAGAGGGAGTGAACACTCTAATTTGGGACGACATTAGAAAAAATAAGTATAAGGTGCTAATAAAGTATTCCAAAGGAGACTAATGGTTAGGAATTTTCGGAGACTTCCTCAAATGTTCTGGCTAACTTTTATAGATTCTATTAATCAAAATGCCTGATGAAGATTGTATAAATGACTAGGCCAAGGTCTATTGAATAGTGCCTAGAATCGTCGACCTCCAGCGACGTGAATTACCCTGCCCTAACGGAGGGCTTCCTGGTTCGTTGCTCCAGCTCACCCTAAGGGCAAAGGGCGGAGCTACACAGAGAGTGAAGGTCTTCCGCCCCATTAACCCCCGTTAATATAAAATGAGCCTAATGAACAAATTCTCTAGCCCTGTTTTAGGATGGAGAAAGACCTAGTGATGATATAGAAATACCGTGAGAGGGGGTCTTAAGAAGGAGTAATCATTGAGCCAGCATCGACTTATCAAACTTCTCCACGAACTCCACTGTTAGCTCCTGTCCCAGGAAAGTCAATGTATCCCTTGCGAACATCCTCATCATTAAGCCTAGATCTTCCACTAACACATATTCCTGAGGAACATTTACCCTAAGGGAGTTGTCCGTAAGTTCGAACGTGAATTTCTCTGATGCTTCTGAGCCGAACCACCTTGAAAGGAGGGCCTTGACCTTTTCCTGTTTGTCCTCCGCTGACCTTAGTACCTTCACCTTATAGACCAAAACTTTACCAGCGTAAGGGTGATTCATGTCGAGAACAACCCTCCCCCCGCTCACACTCCTTACGGTAGCGTAACCACCATCAGAGAGCCTCAAGAGCATATTGGGATAAGGATCTATCTTTTGCTTTCTCAGTTCGCTTAGAGGAACTATTCTCACTTTCCCTGGATCCCTTTCACCGAAACCCTTCTCAGGAGGTACCTCCAATTCAACCTCGTCTCCTACGTTAAGGTTATAGAGACCCTCCTCCAATCCCTTAACCACTCTGTGCTCACCTAATATGACCAACTGAGGCCTGTACTTCCTATCCGTCTCGTATATGTCGTTCTTCTTGGCTTCCTCCTCGTTAGTCGTTTCGACCACCTTACCTGTGTCCTTGAGCCTCAATGTGTAATCTATGAAGACGAAGTCCCCATCCTTGAACAACTTTCCTCTCCTCGAGTCTCGTAACTCTGAATTTAAGTTTAGCGTCCAGAATGGATAGATACGGTTCACAATCATTGGATTCAGGGAGTTGGCTCTCAGCTCCTCCACTTTATGACGAGGCACTAGACTAAGGTGAGAGGGGAGTGAGTCCTCACTTTAGCTGTGACGATAGGTGACTGAAGTCCTTCCATGGGGGATCCCCCAAAGTTTTAGGCAAACGTGGGAAAAACCGACCTCAGCTATTAGAGCTAGATCGTACCCATGGGACTTGGGTTTAAC
>JAFMDM010000009.1 GCA_017857195.1 Methanobacteriota archaeon | reverse complement strand
AATAAGTCTAAACCGAGAGATATATTACAATTTGCAAAGGAGCCCTGAATCACCCTGGATTTCAATACTTATGATATTTATGGGGGGCTTAGGATATTTCCAACCTTTAGAAGATAGAACGGATATAATCTCAATTATTTTAGGGCTTTTCCTTATGGGCCTTCTACTAGTTTACGTCACCCCTTTTATCTTAAATCAATTATAGCAATCGAGCTCCTAACTCTAAATATACTCTTTGGTGTACTTGGTTACATTATAGGTACAAAAATAAAAGAATGGCTTGATTGGCAGTTATGGTAAACTGGGGAGTTTAACATTTTGAAACGCTGACCGATTTCTGCTATCATTTTATTCTACTTTTCTTTCATAGCATAATTCTATTTCTACTTCAACGTGCAACAGAAAACGTTTCTTTTCAACGTTTTACTGAAACGTTATCTAGCCTTTCGAGCCCGTGACCCGGGTTCAAATCCCGGCCGCGGCATTTCTCTTGCGTTGATAAGTTGTCAAATTAACCATTGGTTAATTATTCGAACAATAAGTGCCAATTATCGATAACGAATATTAATGGCAAACTGTTTTATCAGTTACGTAAGATTTCAATAACGGAGGGCCTCATTTTGATAAGATCTCTCCAACAATTAACTCCCCGGTTAAATTTCACAGAACTTACACCTTCCATTCACAAGAGAGGAACCACAGTTAAGACATCTCTCCTTGACCGAAAACAACGTGATTGATGTGGGCGCAGTGAATAGTAATTCGGAGTTATCGTTGAGTTCGGATAGTACCCACATATATATGGTATCAAACTCGTCATCACCGATGTTAAACCTAATTTCCCCCACCCCTGCCAACTCCAAGGCTGAAGTCCTAATCATGGGGGAGACGAACTTAGCCAATCCCAAAGTAAAGTGAGGTGAATATATATTCGAATAAAATGGTCCATGTCCCTTTGATATACTATATATAAGATACGCTGTTAGAAAATCTGTTGTAATGGGGAGGAGTATTAGGCCTTCCTTTCTATAGGTCAACATGAGGTGGAGCATCTCGTCCACAGAACCGTGGGACTCAAAGGGGAGTTCATAGAGCTTCGGTTCATTTTTCTTCCCCATCCTTGCCAATAACCGTCCTATGAGGTTGTTCCATCCCTGGAAAAGCGGGGAGGAGAAGGTGTAGATAGCCTCCGTATGTAGGGCCCCAGCTTCAGAGAGTACTCTATATGCCCTTTTAGTTACCTCATTATTTGCACAGAGGACACAGAGATCCCTCCCTCCCACTCTTATGGAGGATTCCCTACGGCCACACTTACTACATAGCAACTACGACTCACAGCTAAGGTGCATTTATTACATCCATAAAGTCCAGGGGCAAAATTCTGGTCTTTGCGGAGATTCCGTCATATTTCTTCTCTAGGAAATCGATGAACACTGGACAGTTCTCAAACCTGCCGTCCCTATTACACCTATTGAAGATAATGAAGCATTTGGATGTCTTTCTGTCGAAGTAGGGGCAGACCTTGTAATAGGTTTTAGCACTCTTCACGATCTTCTCCACCCATTGCTTCTTCTGATCTTTCTTCTCAGCCTCCTTCTCTGATTTAGCCAACGCCCTATTCATTTCTTCTTCCGTCATCTTTACTGACTTATTGGACAAAAACGTCACCCTTTAGTGATGTAGTGTGTCAATAGTTAAATAGATTACTACTACTACTTCTGGCCTCGACTCTTGTTTATCATAAAATAGTTTGTATAAAGGAAGACGTGGACCCAATAGCCTGTTTGACTAGAAATAGAGTTGTAGTAGTATATCTAACAATCCTTTAGGGACCTAAACTTCTGTGAGAATCCAACTCGCATCCCGAGCTTAGGATCATTATACAGGTAGACCAACTTCTTAGTTTGAAGACTCCTCAGCACCTTTAAGGCCCACCTGGAGTCTGCCTTCATGTCTTCCTCTATCTGGTCTAGGTATAGGTATGTGGACCCCCACTCCTTAAGCCTGTGAATCAAATAATTCATCATCTCCTTTTCTTCTTCATCTAGCTTGTCCAGGATCTTCTGAACGCATTGGGACCTCTCTTGTTCTTCATTGACTATTGAACTGGTTTTCTTACCAATAAACGACAATGATTTTTGTTCGCCCTTGTCATTTCTTGGCTCAACTTTGTCATTTCTTGGTTCCGAAACCTGTTCTGAGATCAGTTGCTTTGCTAGGGCAGTCATCTCCTTGAACTTGGAGTTGGAGAAGCCCTCAAGCAGATCCTTGGCCAGAGCTTCACCCTTATCTGTGAGGTGCCACATTCCTCCTTCTTGATAAATTAGTCCCCTTCTTTTCCAGTAGCTCAAGTAGCTGCTCACATATTTTGACTCAAAGCCCAGATTGGAGGCCACCTCCGACGCCCTTAAGGGTCTAGCATAGAGGAGAAGGATTATGGCGTCCATAATTTTAGATCGGGGTCCCGACCTTAGAGTAGAAATAGATTCAGACGCCAATTTCTCCTCTTGGTCCACGGAGGCCCTCATTAACCTTCCATTACCAGACTTATAACACCTAGCAACCTTAGAAAAACGAATACCATTTACTATTGGCTCTCCTGTATTACAGTACCAAAAGGTCTCTTTCACTTGAAGGAGAAGTCCAATCTTTGTTTAATAAATTATCTAATCTATTGTTATCAAAGTTATCTATTGACCATACTCCACCCTCTAATCCGGCTGGTGAGATCGTGTACTCCTCTAGATACTCATCAAGGCGTTCCTGGAAATGTATACCTATTCTTCCTAAGTTGATTATGGTCTCTATATCATCACTTTTCCTCCACCTTAGGGAGGCGTGTAGTTTCCTTGGAAGGTTTTGGGGATCGATTATTGGTACAATCTTCACTAAACCAGATGAGAACATTTTATCTATCCTTTTGGAGACGCTTCTGACATTGACTTTAAGTCTCTCAGCTATTTCCCTTTTGCTGGCCTTCTGGTCTAGGGACAATTCATTCAATATTTTAAGGTTTAGGTCACTGATCTTAGTTTCCTTATAATTGAACATGATCCTCTTGAAGCCCTTCCCCCCATAAATTTCCTGTATCCAAGTCCCATTGCTTAGCCTAACTGAAACAGAACAGGATCCGCTGGTGGGTTTCGAGGTTGTCATATAAATTACGTTGAACCCCATTGCAATTGGGTTAATGTAAAGGGCAAAACCCTTGAACACTCCAGATCTGAACATATTCTTTATCCTATAGTTGATCACTGAGTGGCTGGTTCCTAATCTCCTGGCCACTTCCCTAGCGCTAAGCCTGCCGTCACGCATCAAAGTGAACAATATCTCAGCATCCAGCTGATCCATGTTCATAAACTTCCATAGAAACATATAAACTACTACCTAAGATACGCAAAGATTTCTGTATCTTTTTCATGATTAACAGGTGGGCAATGGGTAAAAGCGCTCATATCCTACCAGGACCCTATAAACTCCTTTCATTAACTGGTCCACCTTCCTGTCCCCAGTGTCTACTCTCAAACATTCTAAAGATCTAACTTTACGTAGCGAGGAGACCACTATGGTGCCTTCCTTTCTAACCTTCCTGATGATCTCTGGACCAATCTCCTGATTTCCCCTACCGAAGAGGAATCCCTGGCCGCCTATGGGAGTGACCACCAGTTTCATAGGTCCTCTCAACTCCATGAGCTCCCCATAGCTTGCTCCCCTCTTTATCAAACGACCGTCCAAGATGACGTCCACATCCATGTAGTTTGGACTAAGTCCTAACCTTTCCTCTATGCTCTTGGCAGTCCTTCCAGGACCTATTATATAGTATGTGCCTGGTTCCATTGTCTCAATTACATACGTGGCGATTTCCTCAAGCTCCTCTTTCTCTATGGGGATCTCGTCCTTACTAGGAACTAGAAGATTCCCTACTCTCACTGAGGTGATGGTTGCTTTCCTAATTACCCTATATAGCCCAGACCTGTATGATTCTTCGTCAGCGTCGATCACGTCCACCTTAGTTAACTCCCCTTCACCTCTGGCGAAGGCCTCCACCAATTCCGCCGCTTCCTCAGGAGAGGGTGCAAATACGCCACTATGCATCTTCACTCCTCCTGGGACACCGATGACTGGAACTTCGCTTTGACCGACCCCTCTTGCCACATCTAAAGCTGTTCCATCTCCTCCCTGAAAACAGATTAGTTTGACCCCACTTTCAACCATGGATTTCACTGCAGCAATTGTGTCCTCAGCAGTTGTGGACTCTCCTCCCACCTGTATGAGTTCGTATTTGTTGAAGACCCTTGATACATATTCTTCACCCATCTTTAACCGGGGAGTTAAAATCATCAAGTCAGACGATAATGACGATAGGAATCTGATTGCTCTGGACGGAGCCTCGGGATTCAGTTGCCTCAATCCGTCACTTCCCTTTACCCCTATCCTTCCTCCCGCACCTGCATAGGGGTTTACTAGGAAACCTAGTTTAAGCTTCACTACATGATCCTCTGCAGGGAGATAGAAAGGCTCAGCGGTACTCTCATTGACTTAGGGATAGTGACCAGGGCCAAATCGCCATCCTTACATTGAGGACACAACTCCCTTAACTCCTTGAGGACCGGCTTAACCTCATCTACGGTCATGGGAGGAAGTTCCACTTGACCTCTCCTGAATGCGGCAACCATTACTGCGTCAGCTCCTGCCCTCACTCCAAGATCTCTTAGCTCAACTGCAGAGGCTTTGTTAAGGATCTTCTCTCCTCCAATTACCCTGAGTAAGTTGCCTCTCCAATTTACCGTGGTTAGGTCAACCTCCAGGACCTCGAACCTCGACTTCCACCAATTGACTAACTCCTCCCCAGCCTTCGATAAATACATGCCACCTATCCTATCCACTTCAACTAACCCGGCCTCCCTTAGCCTCTTCACTACGGTTTTCACCGTAGCCTCCGTCATCCCCACCTTCTCCATCAACTTCATCCTTCCAACAGGCTGCTCCCTCTGAACCTCAAGCAGGACCTGAAGTATTTGCCATTGCTCGGCTCTGGGTCTATTTCCCATCCTCTCTCGCGTTACGTCGTCGAGCAGCTCTGAAACGTTCATTCTTATATAATTCTTCATCACTACCAAATAAATATGTTAAAGGGAAAGGGTCTCATTAGCGTATTTGATCTAAGCAGAGCTGAAGTTGAGTCTTTGCTGGAGACCACATTTCTCATGAAGAGACTCTACCTCTCTGGAGCACTTCCCGCTCCTCTAAGAGGAAAGAGGATTGCTCTGCTCCTGGAGAAACCGAGTACAAGGACTAGGTTCAGCTTCGAGTCAGCTGTGATTTCGTTGGGCGGGTATCCAATAGTTGCAGGCGAGAGAGAGTTGCAGTTGAGCAGAGGGGAATCTGTCGAGGATACGGCCAAGGTTCTTGGCAGATACGTCCATGGGATAGGAGCACGGGTTTTGAAACATGAAACCTTAGTTAGACTTAATTCCAATTCAGGGGTGCCGGTACTAAACTTGCTCAGCGATGTGGAACACCCACTTCAGGCCCTCTCCGATCTTATGACCATACGGGAACACTTCGGGTCATTTCCAAAGATCGCTTTCGTAGGTGATGGACAGGACAACGTCCTCCTAAGCCTTATGGGTCTTGTGGCTAAGTTAGGTCTGCAGCTTAACGTGGCCTCCCCTAGGGAGTTGCGCCCATCCGAGTCCGTGCTAAGTAGGGTGGAGGAGGAGTCTGAACGTAGTGATGCAGTAGTGGAGTTCTTTGAGGATCCCTATCAAGCGGTCAGTGGGGTAAAAGTAGTTTACACTGACGTATGGGTGAGCATGGGCAAGGAATCCGAGAGTGAGAGGAGGAAATCTCTCCTTAGACCGTTCTCCGTCACCTCAGATCTGATGGCCTATGCTTCTACCGACGCAGTCTTCATGCATTGTCTGCCGGCAGTCAGAGGGGAGGAGGTAGAGGGTGCAGTCCTCGACGGACCAAGAAGTATAGTTTGGACTCAGGCGGAGAATAAGCTCTATGGTTCCATGGCCGCCTTGGCTCTCATCATTTAAGAAAATCATCTATCCTTCTTTGAGAACGGAACATGTAGACAGATTTGAGTTTAGTTAGGTCCACCTTGGCCTTGAGCCTGGAGTTAACGAACCTAATTGCCTCCTCAAATTCTACTCCCTTTAGGATCATGTTTTCCATTGCCCTTTTTACGGTCTCCCTGATGTGCCAGTTCCCAACCGGTGCGAAGTAATCCTTGGTTATTTCTCTAACTATGAGGACGCCGGCCTGTCTCTGGATCCTGTCCAGATATTCCAATACCGAAAGCCTAGCGGCCATGTATCCACCGTCGAGGAACTGATATTCTCCGAAGTGATTTTCACTAAGCTCCACCACAGTCACCTCCTCAGTCCAAGGGGTGGCCGGATGCCAGACCTCCACCCAGGCCGCATTGTAAGGTGAGGGGTAAACTATAATGTGAAACTCGTTCCCAAGGTAGGCTCCATAATGGACCTCCAACTGACCTAACTCATTATATCTCCTCACCCTTTCTAGAAGATTTCTCCCCAGTATGGAGTCAACTGCAGTAATGGCCCACCTAGTTGGAACTATCCTTCTCGATCTCTTCTCTCCTAGAAGACCAAAGGCCAGGGCGTTTATTATTCTGTACCTGTTTTCTGACCGATAGGCCTCCACCACGGCCTTCTCTGCCTTTAAGTCATCCTCAATAAGCCTTTCCAGCGACTTGCTCAGTTTAGGATCGCTGGTCATCTTGATGGTTTCCGCAAGTGCAGTAGGTCCCCGGGGGAGAAGGATCCCGTCAAACTTCAACTTGGGTTCTATTCTCCCCCTGATCTTTACCTCAGAGTCCACCGGAGAATAGGAGATAGACGTAAGCGAGATCTCCCTTTCGTAGAGCTTCCATGGGTCCTTGACGTTAACTTCACTATATATGGAAGAGACCATGGAAGACCTCAGTCGCAATATCTCAGTGAGTCCTACCCTCCCATACCAATTTTCAGGATCTTCAAAGTGTCCAGCTTCCTCCTTTACCCCAGGAGGCACGTTGTACAGAATTGACACCTTTGGATAGCCCCTTTCACCTACCACGGCACTAGGTGGCGTGGCCCCGTCCAGCGTAGAGCCATCCCCCTCTATTCTAACACTGGACATGGATCTAGTTATGGCCTTGAACCTCTCCATAAGTGGACAAACGGGAAGTCCGCAGAGATACTTGTACCCCTTGCATCTAACGCAGAGCTCGGCTGGGATGGCGCGCAACTTTCCTCTCTATATACCATTGTACTATCTCCAACTTAGCTTTTATTCCCATACCTTTTCCTACACTGGTCAGCCTTCCTTTCCTTAGAGCCTCAAGTACCTCCTCTGGATTCAATGAATTTGCGTGAATCAAGTTAAACGCTGACCCTAGGGCAGACTTCACATGTGAATCACTATTGGCTAATCCAGGTAGCTTAAGCTCCTCAGCGGCCCTAAGGGCTCTATCGTTTGCCCACTTTGGGGCCTTGGAATTATACACCTCTATTCCATCGAACCTAAATTGATATACCATTCCTCCTATTCCCGCTCTTAGATTGTCAAAGGGATGGGAGGGGAAAGAAAAACAGTTTTCATCCTTCACCTTGTCTAAGAGATCAGGAAGAGTGTTGGGGAGCATGGTGGGTCTCTCACATAACACAACCACATGCCCATATTGGGTGGTAACCTCGATCCCAGGGATTACACCAACAACCTTAGTTGAGCCTTGAAAGGTGTCGTGATCGGTTATGGCTATGCCGTCTAGTCCAATGGCCTTGGCAGTCCTCAGCATGACCTCAGGTGACTCCCTTCCATCACTATAGATTGTGTGAACGTGAAGGTCTAGCTTGAGGGCCCCTTGACTCACGCCATGCCCAACTCCCTCATTACTTCGAGAGTGAGAACAGTTATTCCTGCGGCTCCCCTGACTAAATTGTTACCTAGAACTACCAACCTCAGGGCCTTGCCGGTACTTCTTATCCTTCCTACATGGACAGCCATATCATCCTGCCCCAAGTCCCTTGCTGGCTGTGGTCTATCCTCCTCGTCCCGTAGGATGATGGGAGACCTAGGAGCAGTAGGTAGATTTCGTTGTTGAGGCAGGGACTTGAACTCTCTGAGGGATTTCTTAAGGTAATCCACGTCTACCTCTGACTTAGTCTCCACTGTTATGACTCCCATATGGCCCACCCTAACCGGAACTCTAACTGTTGTCACTTCCATGTCAAGGACTCTCCTCTTCAATTTCCCATCCTCCAACGTACCTAACATTTTCTCGCTCTCTTTGTGTACTTTCTCTTCCTCTCCCTTTATGTATGGGATAACGTTATCCTGCATGGCCATGAAGGGAAGACCCGAATAGCCCGCACCGCTCACAGACTGCATTGTGGTAATGTATATCCTTCCATGTTCTACGCTCTCCAGGACTGGCTTCATGGCTAATGATAATATTGCGGAGGTACAGTTGGGATTCTTGATCATCATTCCCTTCCATCCCCTTCTCCTCTGCTCCTTGGCAAGCTCAATATGGTTCCAATTGAGCTCTGGATTTATGAGCGGGACGTCCTCATCCATTCTGAAGGGGCTTGCGTTGGAGATGACGTTAACGCCTTCCTTTACTAATTTGAGTTCTGCACCTTCAGCTACGTCGTTAGGTAGGGCGGAGAGCACGAAGTCAACGTCCCTATGATCTGTGGGTTCGGTGGAGACCATCCTCATCTCCGCCACCTGCTCTGGGATTTCCCCCTCCTCCACCCACTTTACCGACTCAGCGTACCTCTTTCCCACCTTTGGTGGAGAGCCGCTTACCTTCACAAGCTCTATGTAAGGGTGATTGGATAGGATCTTAACCATTTTTTGCCCCACCATGCCGGTGGAACCAAGTAGGGACACTCTTATCTTATCCATTCACAACCACCCCATGCAATTCCTTTGCCAACTGCTCACCTTGACTCCTCTCGACGATGAAGGTAACACTGACCCTATTAAGTCCTCTAGAGACGGAAATCACCTCATATCCTGAAGAGACACCCAGTACTTTCTTGAAAACTTCCCTATTTCTTAACCCACAACCCACAACGCTTACTGCGCTTGCGTCCGTTTCTTGGACACTCTTTATCAGTTTTCCCTCCAGGGATTTGAGTCTCTCCCTCAATTTGACTGATGATTCCGAATTTACCACCAACTGAATTGTTGTCTCAGACGCTGGCTGGGAGAAGGATATGAGGTTCACTTGGGCGTCTCGAGCTTCACTCATTATTGCCGCCGCGGAACCGACTTTCCCAGCCATTCTGGTGCTTTCTACGCTGAGGACCTTGGCGTCATCTATTATGGCGACACCCTTCAATCCAAGATCAGAGCAGGTGCCCTCTACCAAGGTGTAGCCCGGCTCAGTGAGGTTTTCCACCCTTACTCTAAGGGTTGATTGGAACATTGGTTCAAAGGTCCTAGGATGGAACCTCTTCACCCCGAGGAGGGCCAGTTCCAACGCCTCCTCTAGAGACAATCTTGATATGGTCTTAGCTCCATGGAATCTCTTAGGATCTCCAGTCATTATTCCTGGAACTTCCGTGACCAATCTAACTTCCTCAGCATTCAGGAACCTTCCAACCAGTGTTGCCGTATAGTCACTCCCTCCTCTCCCTACAGTAGTGAATTTTCCATTATTTGAAATACCTATGAATCCAGGTACAACTATAACGTTTGAGTCAGTGCTGTGGACAACGGTGTTCAATCTCTTCGAAGTAGGCTCCTCCAAAACGTTTGCCTCACTGAAGTTTTCGTCCGTGATCATCACTGGTTCTGGGTAGCCGTTAGATCTAATGCCATAGCTTCGCAGCGCCGCATCCAATAGGACAACTGACATTCTCTCACCAAAAGACAGGATATAGTCCCTCACCCTTGGCGTTATTTCGTCTATGACCCTGACTGACCATGCGACCCTAAAGAGCTCATCCGAGAGCTTGGAGAGTTGTTGAAAGGCCTTCTCGAAGTTGGTCCCGTCTGCAAACTTGTAAAGGAAGGCCAAGTGTCTATCGTATATGGAGGACACGGTCTCCGTAATGTGATCTCTCCTTTCCATTCCCGCTAGGAGCTCATTTGTAACATTCTTGAGTGCTGAAGTTACTACTACCTCCCTCTCACTTCCAAGGGAGGAGAGCTTCTCAGCGATCTTGGAGTACACTTCATAATCAGAGAGTATGGACCCTCCCACCTTAACTACCATCAACTTAACTCCCTCTCCACCAGCTTCAATACCTCAGATGGAGCCACAGTGAATCTATTGGTATTTACTCTCATCATTGACTCTGGGTCCTTAAGGGCATTTCCAGTGAAGACGCCTACTGTTAAGTCTTCTCTCGATAGTCGTTCAGATTCCAGCAGTTTCATGTACCCTGCCAACGCCGCAGCGGAAGCCGGCTCAACCCCCACACCCTCCTTTCTTGCCATTTCCCTCTGGGCCTGCAGGATCTCATGGTCGCTCACAGTTATTGCAGTACCTCTGGATTCCCTTATGGCCCTCATTGCCCTCAGCCAGTTCACAGGCTTACCTATTCTTATGGCTGAGGCCACCGTTTCTGGGAATTCCTCAAATTCCGGTACATCCTTCCCTTTCATGACAGCCTTAGCTATTGGGGACGCACCCTCGGCTTGAACACCTATCATCTTAGGCACCCTATCCGTTAAACCCAACTCCTTCAATTCCATGAACCCCTTCCAGATGGCATATATGTTTCCAGCGTTACCCACGGGGACAATTACGGCGTCAGGCACCCCCACTGACTCAACTAACTCAAAGGCCAAAGTTTTTTGGCCCTCCAATCTCCATGGATTGAAAGAATTGAGAGGATATATTCTGTCCTCAACCCTGTGAACACTCATTACCGTCTCTAGCCCTTGGTCGAAACTCCCCTGAACCTCTATTACGTAAGCACCATACAGAATAGCCTGAGCCAACTTCCCCATGGCTATCTTGCCCTGTGGTAGGACTATGAACGCCCTCATTCTGGCCCTGGCCGCATAGGCCGCAGCGGAGGCCGCAGTGTTTCCAGTTGAGGCTGCCATAACTGCCCTGTAGCCCAAAGTTAACGCGTTGCTTACAGCCACCGACATCCCCCTATCCTTAAAACTACCCGTAGGGTTGGCCCCCTCGAATTTAGCCATGAACTTGCCCCCGAACGAAGAGGTATCTATTAGGGGCGTATCCCCCTCCATTAGGGAGACCACCCTGGAGTATTTACCTGGAATGAGGGGAGAATATCTCCACACTCCTCTACCTCTTGCCGACTTGAAGGCGAAGTCGATCTTGGGGTCACACCTTATTTCAAGCAGACCGCCGCAGTTAGGACAGGTTATTAAGCTTTGGTCTAGTTCTGCCTCAAAACTACAATGGATACATCTCATATACCCTTTGTTTCCAACTGATCCACCACTGCGTTGCGATCTGTTTGAACAAGTTTTAAGCTTTGGCGTTCATATTTAATCGTGACCTTCAGAGACCTTAGAGAATACATCGACTTCATGAAGAGGAGAGGAAAGCTCTTGGAAATTGAGGACGAAATCAGTCCAGACCTAGAGATAGCGGAATTGATAAGGAGAGCATGCTACGCTAACATGCCTCCTGTCCTTCTCAAAAGAGTCAAGGATTACCCAGGATGGAAGGTAATAGGCAACATCTTTTACTCCATATCAGCCTTCAAGGAGCTCTTCGGGACGGAGAGACTTGAGTTAGTAACGGAGGAGTTCGTGAAGTCCTTTGGTAGGGTGCCCATAACCTTTACTGAGAAGTTTACTTCCCTCCCAGTAGCCCTCAAACTGGGGAGAATAACTCCCAAGTCCAGAGGAGCCGAGTTCAAGAGAGCAGACGTAGGCTTGAACGGCGTTCCGGCCATAAAGACCTGGCCTAAGGACGCTGGAAGGTATATGACCTTCACCTTAACCTTCGCCAAGGATCCAGAAAGTGGAGCCAATAGGATGGGAGTTTATAGAATACAGGTTCTGAACGATAAAGAGGCGCTTATACATTGGCAAGCCCTCAAGGGAGGTTCTCATTTGGCCTCGAAGTACCTTGAATCTGGGGAGAGAGAGATGCCGATTGCCCTAGTTACCGGTGTGGACCCCATCACTGCATTGGTTGCCGCCTCACCCGTTCCACCAGGTCTCGATAAGTTCCTGTTCGCAGGAATCCTTAGGGGCGAGGGGTTGGAAGTCAAGAAGTTGGACAATGGCGTTCTAGTCCCATCTAGAGCTGAGGTAGTTATGGAAGGTTACGTTGATCTGAGGGATCTGAGACCTGAGGGGCCTTTTGGAGACCATTTGGGCTACTATACCCCGCAACAACCTTATCCAACTTTCAAGTTGGAGTCAACCTATCTCAGAGAAGATCCCATATTCCACGTTACCAGCGTGGGGAAGCCGCCGTTGGAGGACGCCTGGATAGGGAGGGCCACAGAAAGGCTCTTCCTTCCATTCGTGAGGCTAATCGTCCCTGAGGTGGTTGATATGTATCTTCCAGAGTACGGACTCTACACGGGCGTGGGTATATTCTCCATTAAGAAACAGTATCCAGGTCACGCTAGGAAGGTGATGATGGGACTATGGGGATCTGGGCAATTAAGCCTGCTCAAGTTGTTAATCGTTGTGGATGCAGACGTTAACGTTCATGACATAAACCAAGTCATTTACGCTATAACCACCACAGTAGACCCCAAGAGGGACGTCATGATCGTAGAGAACGGTATAACAGACTCCCTCGATCATACAGTTCCGAATCCACCTCTTGGCAGTAAAATGGGCATAGATGCTACTAGAAAGCTCAAGGAAGAGATCGGAAAGGAGTGGCCCGAAGAGGTTGAATCGGATCGTGAAGTGGCTAAGAGAGTTGATGCATTAATTCAGCGTTACGGTTCAAGGTTCAAGGTCTTCCCTTAGTGTCCTTGTTCCGTCGTTGTAGATGATAGTTACTGTTCCTACCTCGTTGGACCTGATGGATATCCTGATCGATCCTCCTCCCTCCAACTCTTTACCCACTGAGGTGGATTCTGTGACAGTTCTTATGGTAGGTCTCCCCGTGTAATCCTCCGCTGTAGTCCTATATCCCACTCTAACCTCCAATAATTTCAATGGCGAGGAAGACTTATTAGTTATTATAAGCTCTCCGCCCTTTAGTACAACGTTAAATCTCGACACAACTTCATTTATTTACACTCGCTATAAAATCCTAATCTAAATGGTGGCCTCCTTAAAAGGACAGTAAGAGAAGTAATGAAATCGAGCCCCATGGCTAATGGACTAGAGGAATTTCAGAGGGGATGGGCTGGAAAGAAGGAACCTAGTGTTGGAGAGAAGGTTAAGAACGCCTTCAAGACACAGGAACCCCTGAGGCATAGGCTGGTAATGGCCCAGTATAAGTTGAAGACCACCCTTAACAGACTTGACGTTTATATCGCCAGGTTACAGGAGAGGGACAGGACTCTCTTCGAGAGGGTCGTGGATGCTGTATCAAGTAAAGACAAGGCCAGGGCATCCATGTACTCAAACGAGGTTGCGGAGCTTAGGAAGATTTCCAAACAACTTATAGTTACTCAAATAGCGCTGGAGCAAGTTAGTTTGAGACTGGAGACTGTCATAAGTATAGGTGATGTCTTCACCAACCTTCAACCAATAGTTGCTATAGTCTCAGAATTAAAGGGTGCAATCAAAGCCATAATGCCGGAAATAGGCCTCGAGCTCACTGAGATACAGGAAACCCTAGAGGAAGTGGTGACAGAGGCCGGAGAGTTCACTGGTGGAGGATATCAGTTCGCCCCCAGCTCCGCGGAGGCCAGGAAGATATTGGAAGAGGCCAGCGTGGTAGCAGAGAGTAGAATGAAGGAGAAGTTCCCAGATCTACCCTCCTTCGTCACTGGAGGTCAAGAGACCTCAATGCAACATAAGTGATCCTCTTTCTTCTTTCCTCACATTCCATGTTACGCATAAACTTTTTTAAAACGGGTTGCATTATCCTCATCGGGGCTAGACTATGGTTTCATCTTTAATAGGTGAAGAGGAGTATGTCATCAAAATTCAGAACGCAAACAAGGATATGGTTCCGGTGGTGGGGGGAAAGGCGGCTAACTTGGGTGAACTTATCGCCATGGGGGCTCGCGTGCCTCCAGGCTTTGTGATAACATCAAAGGCCTTCAACTACTTCCTCAGGGCCAACGGGATCTTCGAGAAGGTCAATGAGATACTCTCCACAAAGGGTGACAGGGAAGCCTCTGCTGAAATTAAGGGACTCATAATGAATTCATCAATTCCTCAAGACCTCGAGAGGGCAATACGTAAGGCATACGAGGAGCTCTCCTCTAAGGTCTCCAGAGACGTATTGGTAGCTGTAAGATCCTCAGCCACAGCGGAAGACCTTACGGGAGCCAGCTTCGCTGGACAACAGGATACCTATCTTAACGTGAGGGGACCAGAACTCTTAGAGAAGATCAAGATGGTTTGGGCAAGTCTCTTCAATGAGAGGGCCATATCATATAGAAAGAGCAAAGGGATAGACACCGCTTCCGCCTCAATGGGGGTTGTAGTACAGATGATGGTCAATGCCAGAAGCGCTGGCGTGATGTTCACCCTCAATCCGGCAAATGGAGATAGAAATTACATTGTCATAGAATCTAACTGGGGGCTTGGGGAGAGTGTAGCAGCAGGTAAGGTTACTCCCGATGAAGTAGTTATTGATAAATCAACCCTCTCCATTATAGAGGAGAGGGTCTCCCATAAAGTAGTTAAGATAATCTATGATGGTAAGGAGAACAAGGAAGTCCCTCTGACAGGGGAGGAGGCTGATTCGATGAGCATAAGGGAGGAGGAAGCCATTGAGTTGGCCAAGATGGCCAAGGAGGTGGAACTCCATTACGGAAGGCCCATGGACATAGAGTGGGCCATAGATTCTGACCTTAAGTTCCCAGACAACATCTTCATAGTGCAGGCGAGGCCAGAGACTTTCTGGTCCAAGAGGACACATGAGGTTGAGAATGGGCAGAGGGAGGTCTCCGCAAGGATATTGGCAAAGGGCCTTCCTGCCAGTCCTGGAATAGGGGTCGGGAGAGCTAGGGTTATATTAGACGTCTCTGAAGCCAGGGACTTCCAGAAAGGAGACGTCCTAGTGACGAAGATGACGGATCCCGATTGGGTTCCAGTAATGAGATTAGCCTCAGCCCTCGTTACGGACGAAGGAGGTATGACCAGTCACGCTGCCATAGTTTCAAGGGAACTTGGAGTTCCGGCAGTGGTGGGAGTGAAAAACGGTACCAAGGTCATAAGGGACTCCCAGACTATCACAGTTGACGGCTTCAGTGGGGTCGTGTATGAGGGTGACAACAATGTTGTTCCGTCTGTGGTCACCAAGGAGCAGACCCCTGTTGTCGGGGCTGGAAAGGAAGTGGTTCAGTCCTACCCAGTGACAGCAACTAAGATTTACATGAACCTTGGACAGCCAGATATGATAAGTAAATATGTGGATCTCCCCTTCGATGGCATAGGTTTGATGAGGATTGAGTTCATCGTATCAGAATGGATAAAATATCATCCACTCTATCTCATCAAGAACGGCCAGCAGTCCCTCTTTGTGGATAAGCTTTCTCAGGGCATCGCCATGGTTGCCTCTGCCATAAGGCCCAGACCTGTTGTGGTAAGGTTCTCCGACTTCAAGACCAATGAGTATAGGAGGCTCAAGGGAGGAGAGGAATTTGAAGTTGAGGAAAGAAATCCAATGTTGGGATGGAGGGGAGTGTCAAGGTATATAAGTGCTCAATACGAGGAAGCATTCAGACTTGAGTTAAGATCCATTCTTAAGGTCAGGGATGAAATGGGACTTCAGAACGTATGGGTTATGTTCCCGTTCGTGAGAACCAGGTGGGAACTACAGAAAGCCATGGAGATTATGGAGGAGGAGGGATTGAGGAGAACCCCAGACTTTAAGGTATGGATAATGGCGGAGGTTCCCTCTGTGGTTATGTTAGCCGAGGAGTTTGCTCAAATGGTCGACGGATTTAGCATCGGAAGTAATGATTTGGCGCAGTTAACTTTAGGGGTGGACAGGGACTCAGAGTTATTGGCCAATATGGGCTACTATGATGAGAGGGATGAGGCGTTAAAGAGGTCAATAAGGAAGTTGATTAGAGGTGCCCACAAATATGGAAAAACCGTTTCCATATGTGGACAGGCACCAAGCGTCTATCCGGAGCTCACTGAGTTCCTAGTTAGAGAGGGAATAGACAGTGTTAGTGTCAATCCAGACACAGTTGCACATACTAGAAAACTTGTAGCGTCAGTGGAGCAGAAAATAATGTTGGATGGAATAAGGAATGGAACAAGAAGACGATAGAAATTTTTGTTTTACTCTTGAAATTAGGGATAAGATTTAAGTCACAGCCATTGAATCTTGAAACTACTTACTCATTATGGCTCAACGTTAGAGGCCCTGAAAAACGTTTTAAGCATTACATGACTTTCTTTATTTGAGCGGAGGTGCCCGAGCTAGGTCAAAGGGGGCGGACTGAGGCTCCGCTGGCGTAGGCCTGCGTGGGTTCGAGTCCCACCCTCCGCATGGAGGTGTGTGAGCACCTCCACTTTCCAACTGTCCGTTAAGGGATAATATTGCCGTTCTAATCCATCTTAAGCTCCTTCCACCATTGATTGGTCCAGGTCCAGGAAGTAGTAGAGTATGGCGGCCGACAGCAACTTCATTAATGGCATAAGTTCATGAGTGGCTACAACGATCTTATTCTCGTAGAAGCTTAACAGCGCTGTCTCACCAACTTTGACGAGGGGTACTCCGGGAATAGATGAGGTTCTAAGTCTAATTTTCCCCATCATGTTCTTGAAGGCATATGCTGGGATAAGCCTAGGGTCCAGTACATTTATCTCTCCCTCGGTTGTCTCTCTTCCATTTGTAACTACAACATACTCCTCCCTCCAAAAGACCCCGTCTATCCAACTGATAGTAAGAGCAGTATGAGGGCATTCAGATCCTACCTTAGATAGGGGAGGGAATGTTATGGATCCTTGAGTCGTAATTATTGTGGAAGGTGTGGCTAATACCACATCCCCTCTCTTCAACTCCTTGACCTCCATTGGCCTGCAGAGTTTCGTCCCCCTATCTAGGTAAGGCATAATTACCGTGAGAGGAGATGAGTAATAAATGAAAGAACTTGTAAGGTCTGATCTGTGATGATTCACCAGGTTGTTGACATGAGATGGCTGAAGAAGAGAGAGGTTGTGGTGTATCTTGAATTGCGTAGGAGGTTCAACTACGCTCCTTTCAATTTGGGGGATGCCATAAGTCACATGAGACCTTACATGCCTCCCAAGGTATTGATATCCACGGTAAAATACTTGGTCAAGGTTGGTCTGGTGACCAGTTTAGGCGACTTCAACTATAAGCTCAATGACTTTGACGATTATTTATTGTCTGAAGTGGTTTATCCTTACCTGCGTAGGAGATTCAATCTTCGTCGTAGATCTCTACGATGACTCTAGCCTTTACTTCCTTATTGCTTAAGGGTGGCGTCTTGTCGCCCAGATCTACTCCTACTACCACCTGATTTCCTAATGAGTCACTGAACCTAACTTCTCCCACATAGCGAGCTTGAGGTCTCTGTTCCGCCATCCTCATCATTTCTGTGTATATCCTCGATATGGCCATTTGAAGGGCTATCGGACTCGAGAAGTCCTCAGCCCTGAGTTGAAGGTTGGCCAAGTTCCCGATAACCTCTCCAACCTTGGCCTTCCCCTCAAATTCAACTCTTATTGTTGGTTGACTCATGGGATAACACTAATCTAGTAAGGTATTCAGCCCATATTAAAACTACTTGAAAAGAAAATCAGCGCCAAAAATTCCCTTAGGCCCTCTTCTTTATTGCTATCTCTATGGTCGACACTCTGGATTGCTTTCCGTCCTGGCTCGTCACGACTTGGCTGCCTATCCTTATTTCCTTTACTTCGACCTTGTCGGGAAGGAACCTGTTCCTCACAATCTCTACCGTGTCCACAGCCTTACTGACGGACCTTCCCCTTGCCTTTATCACTATTTCGCTGACCCCCTGGTTTAGCAGAGTCAGAGCGGCCAGCACATAGTTCATTACGGGCTTCTTTCCTACTAACACCACATTACTTGGTGTCGGAGATGCGGTTGCCATGCTTCTCACCTGTAGCCAAATATCAACCATATGTTTGGTATTTAAAGCTTCTCATATCGTTCCGTTATTGGTTCCTAAAGCACCACTGTTATGTCGAAGCTATTAATGATGTCCCTACATCTATTTCTAATAGTAACTTCTGTTATATTCAACGTTTCCGCAATCTCCTTTTGGGTCTTCTTAAGGTCTAGAAGCGTACTGATCACATAAACCGAAGCCGCACTCAGCCCTAAGTGACCTCTTCCGCTGAGTATACCGCTCTGGTAGGCTGACTCAGCTATCTCCGATGCCTTAGTTATTACGAAGTCTGGAAGGCTCAGGGAAGCCACTATCCTAGGAACATACTCAGACGGTCTAAGTTGTGGCCTAAAGGATGCTCCAGGCTTAGATATCTTACTTATTCTTTCCATGGCGTTCCATAGGCTCTTCTTATCTATTCCAGTCGTCCCCAGTACGTCATGTACGCTCTTGGGTATCTTATTGACCTTACACGCGTAAAGTATGGCAGCAACGACCAGGGCCTCTGGCTCAATCCTCTTTGCCAACCCCTCATCACTAAGTTTTCTAAGTAGCATGGCTGCGGTATCTTTGCCATGCTTTGGCACGTCCAATTTTGCTGCCTCTTTGTGTAGAAGGGAAAGTAAAGTAACTAGCCTCTTGCTCCTTGCTGCCACCCTTAGCTTTGACTGCAAGCTCCTGATCTTGATGTCCTTCCTTCGATTATTGCTCCTCCCAGTCTCAGTGCCTAATCCCCAGTCATGACTACCTGGATCGTTAGGCCTTCCTACCCTTTCCCTCTCTCTCCTCTCCTTCTCATTAAAGGTTCTCCACTCTGGTCCCTGATCCACTATGTTGTCTTCAAGCACTAGGCCGCATTCGGAGCACTTCATCTCGCCACGTCCGTAATCGATTATTGGCTTATGTGAACCCCCCATGGGACATGAGGAGCCATAAACCATGGGATTATTTCCTTCTTCGAAGATCGACATAAAATCTCCCCTCCTCCAATTCTTCTGCGGCCTGAATAACTGCGTAAGGATTCTTCACGTTCCCAATTACGTCCAACACTCTCCCAACGTCCTTTCCATCACTGCTTCGTACAGTCCTCCCTATCAGGTTTACTTTCACGTAGTCTACTGAGGGATCAAGAGAAACGACCCTCAATCCCTTCTTGGTCACACTTACTGTTCGCCCTATCCTGACTTTCACATTCATTATTCATAGTGAAAGTACCATTTATAAACCTACTAAGATAATACCGACCTTGCGGTATTATCAAACTAGAAGTTCACTGAGTGTAATATTACATGCACGCATCTATTTAAGCCGTAGCATGGTAAACCGGTTGAGCGACGAAGAATAATTTCACTCTGAGAAATTATTTCTGAAAGCGTCTTTGTCGTCTATCGAAGTTCCCTGTTCAGCTTTGGGCAAGATAGAACGATGAATCCACCATTTTCCGTAAGGGTGGCTTAGTTCATGAGTTCCTTTGTGCTAGAACTCTTCTCTCAAATAGTAGTAGCATTACATATAAGGATATGAGTCCTAAACTTGACCCAACAAGACCATATATCAATTGTTGTGATATAATGTATTGTCCTAGGGAAATAGATTTTAGCACACCGTTGGAAACGTAGTAGAGCACTATAACCACTAATACTCCCATTATGTCATGCCATAGTTTTACATCCCTGGCGAGGACTTTAGAGATAAGTTTTCCAAAAAAGAGAAGAAGCAATCCGAATACACCATAGGGTAGCATATCATCCAGTGCAGTAGCATATGCCTGTGGAGTTCTAGGCAGTGCCTCAGATACTAGAGCTGCATTGACTACCATTAGAATGAAAGAGATCGAGGCCAAGACTCCCGCTACCGTCATTACGGCTGAGTTCTCCCACCAATTCTCTACCACCTCGTCCAACTTTAATCCCCTAATTACCATGGCGCCTCCCACAATCAATGCGATTATTATGGCGGCGTACCTGAGTAATCCAAGTAGACTCATTACGGCTAACGCAATTAATAGTATGCCTGGAACTCCAACGAATATTCTTGAATAGTGTGGATCGTTTACGAGTTTCCTGAGGTATTTTCCCAAAACAGCATATGTCTCTTCCACCCCTCTGTGCTGTTCCACTACAACCTTCTCTATACCTGCAACCTTAATCTTGGATTGGATTATTGGAAGTGCCTTCTCGTCCTCAGGGCTATCGTAAACCACGACCGCCTCCCCTGGTTTAATCTTGGTAAGGACCTCGTCCAATTTCTTGGCGAAGATCCTCTGAGCCCTAACGCCGCCAGACCTGGAGCCTGCTATGAAAGCGATCTCCGCGTCCTCTCCATCCTGTACCAGTTCGGTGTAAATATTGTAAGCCACGACCATGCTGTTAAAATCGGAGTCTGTGGCCATGTATTTCGAGGCCCTTTCCATGGCCACTTGTATTTCGTCTTTTCCAATTAGCGGTGTACTTACTCCTGCCTCACCCAGATCGTCATCTATGTCAACGTAGATGACTAGGACTTTATTCCCCATCAGTCCCCTGAGCCCCGTCGTACAGTATACGGAACTCATGGAACGAGAGTCTGTTGGTACGCTTCATCTTCTCTTTGACCTCCTCCTTCTTTCTCTCAATTATCTTCTGTTCCTCCTGTCTTGATCTTCCCTGTCTATTTGATCTAGAGAGTTCTACGGCGCTCCCTAACTCCTTCCTCTTTTCGTCTGCTTCCGTCTTCAGTTTATCTATGCTAACATTAACCTCCTCTATCTTTTTGTTCAGTTCAATTATTTGGTTTACTAACGCATCTCTCTCCGCTTTCTTCTTCTGAAGGAGTTCCCTCTGTTCCTTGAGTTCTCCCACTATTTGACCCATCTTAGATCTCAAAGTATTCAGCTCAACTTTTTTAGCCAAAAGCTGAGCCTTCCCCTCCTTGTATTTTTCCTTCAGCTTGGCATACTTCTTCAGCTCATTCTCTTTCTTTCTCAGCTCCTCTATTCTCTTTACTAACCTTTTCTCTTCATCAATATCAAGTGAGTTGGTCTGAATTTGCCACTCCAATTCCCTTATTCTCCTCTGAATGGCGGCTAGATTAGCCACTCCCTCATTCTTTCCCTTATCCTCCGTTTTGAGGCTCTGCCGCATCTCGTTTAGATCGTTTATTAATTCATCCTTCCTTGCCTTAAGCGCCTGGAGCTCGTCTAGTTTTCCCTTCATGTTTTCCCTTATCTTATCTATGGTCTCTCTAAGCGTTCTTAAATTCTCTAATTTTTGAAATTTTTCCGCCCTAAGTTTCCTGGCCTGTTCTATTAGGGCGTCTCTTTCTTCCTTTAATTTTACTATCTCGCCTCTTAGTTGAGATATCTTCTCATAGAGCTGCTCTCCTTCGACGCTTTCTCCCATTAAAATCCCTTCCATATCCTCTGTAGGTGTAAAAAACATTTTGCGACCAGTTGTTAATACCTACTATATGAAAAGAAGAGATCCTCCTGACCAACGTATGAAAAGTAAATAAGAGAGTTCAGCGATATAGATCTTTAGCATGGGTGGTTTTGTGGAAATAGGCCCAGTTCAACTAGAGGAGTTAGTTCATGAAAAAATAAAGGAAGCCGGAAGCGACGGCATATCGCAGTCGGATTTGACTACAGCCCTTGGAGTATCGAATAAGGAGCTTAGCCCAATTCTTAAGAAGCTCATTCTTAAGCGCTTGGTATCTAAGAAATCGATGAAGGTAGAGGGGAAGAACGTTATTATGCTCTTTCCTGTGGCTCATGACACATCAAGGATAATTGTGAACGTTAAGAGCATGTATGACGTGCCATGTTTCATGTGTAATATTTTGAATAAATGCGGAAACGGAAGTCAGATAGGCCCACACAACTGTCCTAAATTGGCATCTTGGCTTGTCTCTCAGCTTTGACTCCTTAGGCACGATATTATTTCTTCATACGTTGCATTAGTTTTGAAACCCCTTTGATCGAAGTGGGTTGCCGTCACTTCTCTTCCTATTCCCCTTAGGCACTCATAGAACTTATCTCTACTGGGCATAGAAACGTGAGCTATGGATGATAGTTTGTCTAATCGTCTATATATATAGACGATTTCTTTCTCCAGCTTCGTCATGAGGGAGACAATTCTTCCTATTGATGGAAGTTCTAATGAGTTAGCTTCCTTTAATATTTGTCCCAGGAGGGAAGGTTCATTGAGCCTACCTAGCCATAGAGGTCCTGCCACTTTCATCCTTCCACCACATCTAGGACAGGTTCGTATAGGTTGATCCGAGGTTACGGCGTAGAGGCAACTGGGACACTCAGCCACACATCCCAACGACTCTAGCCCACCATCAGCCCTCTTTGCCCCACTGATCACCTTAACGAACAGCCTAATGTAGTGGTCTGAGTAATAACAGAGCAAAGGCTCTATAGTTCTTTCCGCTATGGCCGCAGACTTGATCAGGGAACCTACCAAAATCCTAAGTCCAACTTCTTTGGAGGGTGTTAATCCCTCGTTCAGCGCTCCATACTTTCTGCGACAGGCCTTTGGTGCAGCCCCCTCCAGCGCAGTTAAATCGGTGGCAGTGATTCCTAGTATACCATTTCGTTTTATTGCCCAAGTCGAGTCCACAAGAAATGGTGCTGGCGTCCCGAAAGGATCTACATCTATGAAGTCGTACTTTCCCTCCAACATGGCGGCCCTAGCGTCTAAGTTTAGGAACTTCCCTTTTACTTGGTTGAGCTCCGCATTTTTTTGGGCCAGTTGTAGTGCCTCCACGTTCCTGTCGTTGAAGGACACCTCCTCTACTCCTCCCTCAAGAGCATATCTGATTCCCCTTACCCCGGAGGCGGTGAACGCATCTAAAGCCCTTCTGACTTTGGCTAACTTAGTTATAACTACGCTGATGTCCCTGTTTAGAACCATCCGAGGATTGTAGAAAATTGGGGCCCAAGACGGATCAAACTTCCCGTCCTTGGAGTAGGTTGAGGGATCTGGAATGAGTAGTCTGGCTTTCCCTTCCTTAATCTCCTTCAGAGTTATCAAATATCTCTTGTAGCTTGCTTACTTCCTCCTCTAATAAGACTTGAACGTCCTCCTCGTAAAGATCCTTGTAGAACTTATGGGTTCTAGAGATCAATACCAATTTGGGCCCTACTTCCCTCATCTTCGAGGCCTCCCTCATTTTGGAGACCTTTTCGTCCAGACTTTTACTTTCTATGGCGACTATGAACTTAGTTTCTCCCTTGGCCGCCACAACATCTGCGGCCGTCATCTGGAGTTCCGCTGCGTTGTATCCGCTATACCTAGCGATATGTAATATCTTAGCCTTTAGTGTATTGGAGGGAACTTCCTGAATGGGTCCAACCTTATAATCGGAAAGAATGTCACCGATAACTTCCTCTCCAAGAATTTCCACTAGCTTCTCGGCAATTTGGGGTGAAACAGCAGAGAGTCCTCTCTCGTATTCGTAGACCGCCTTCCTCGATACCCCTAGGGATTTAGCTAAATCTCCTATACTATACCCCAAGTCCTCTCGTTTTTCCCTTAGCACTTCGTGGTTTATCTTTACGAATATACCTCCTTTAGTCCTGAAGACGGGTATCTTATCATTCTCCAAAATTCTGTCTAGTCCCTCCTCTGACACGCCCACGAGGCCGTCCTTAATAACCGCCATTTCCTCCTCGGCCTCTTCTGTGAGGAGTAGAGGAGTAGCTCCCATAACGGAAGAGAAGTTCTTTAAGTCAGCCACTTCTTGTTTTCCTATTCTGTCATTGGCCACCTTTATGAGAAGCAGCTTTTCGTTCTTGTGGGCTACTATGTCTATGGATCTCCTTTTGTTTTCTGGATAGTTAATTAGGAATCCCTTACCCCCCCTCATCTCTACCTTCCGCAAGACTTCAGCTGCATCTAACATTCTGAGTCACTTATCCTCTTCTATACTTATATTATCTATTCCTATGCCTATAAATGTTAAAGATCTGAATTCTTTGAGTAGCCTCTCCACCTCAATGGAGTTGAGAGTTTCCTCCTCTCCCTTCCTCTCTAATAATACATTAATAGCCCTCACTGCCCACTTATCCCCTCCTATTCTGTAGGTTCCAACACCTAAGGTCTTCAATACAACGAAAGGTAGCCTTACCAACCCCCAGAGGTGTGAAGGAATCTTCTGGGCAACCCTATCCACGTCGGACTGAGATATTTCGTGAACGCTACCATCCTTCAGCCTAACTGTCCTTCTACCTTCGACGATCTCCTTAATGGTGAAGGACTCAGAGGGCATTGAGCCTGCAATGGACCCTAGACTCAGCTTCAGCAGATCCTCTATCACAGAGGTCTGTATCCTTCAACACATTTCAACTTTTTCTAGGATCCACTTAACGGGACCTTGAGAATAGGGCTTTATAGTGGCAGCGTAAGACCTAGTCTCAATCTTTTAAAGAGATCAATAGACGAAATCATTTTTCGACGATGATATCTGCTGTGTATAGTGGCGGATGCCCTAACTGCGGAGGGTCAATAGATTTCGACGTTGCCGCAGCAGGCCTCCCCTGTAGAAGCTGTACAGACATCTCAGCCTCCTCAGTAAGTGGCATGTCCAGGGAGGACGTCATAAGGGCGGTGTATAACCTTCTGCTGGACAATGGTAAACTCAATACGTACTGGGAACTCTACGACAGATTACAGAGGTTGGAGGAAGCTCAGAGGTTCTTTCAAGATAAGATAGGCTCTCCTCCATGGAGTCTCCAGCTTTTTTGGCTTAGGAGATTGGTAGTAGGAGAAAGCTTCTCAATGTCTGCCCCCACCGGCTTGGGAAAGACTACGGTCTTGACAATATACTCTTCCATGTTGCAGAGACATGGCAAAAGAAGTGTTTACATAGTGCCTACAAAGTCCCTCATGGGACAGGTTTGTGAAAGGTTAGAAAGGACCGGAATTAAACCAGGATGCGGGGTCCCAACTTTTGAGGGAGTAGACGTATTGACTTACCAATATTTGAACAGGAGACCTGCTGATGGCCTTAGGTTCAACTATGACTTTGTTGCAGTTGATGATGCAGACGCCATTATAAAGAGCGGAAAAACTGTCGACAAGATAGTTCCGCTCCTTGGAATACCAGAGGAGGTCTATAGGGACACGATTAGGCTGGTTAAGCTAAAAAACGCCCTAAGATTCTACATAAACGTAGACAAGGAGAAAGCGGAAAGGTTAGGTAGGGAAGTGGAGGAGATCGAGAGGAGAGTGATTGAGTCCAGATCAACCTACTCGCAGTTTGTCATAGCCAGTGCCACGGCCAGACCAAAGGGAACTAAGCAGAAGGCAATGAAGTTCCTTTTGGGTTTTGAACCCGCCACAGTTCAGATATACATGAGAAACGTCGTTGACTCCTATACCACAGAGGCATTTACGGACGTAGTTAATAAGATTGGGAGGGGTGGATTGATCCTCGTTTCCAAGGACTATGGTAAACAGAAAATATTGGAACTGAAGGAACAGCTCGAGAATCATGGCATCAAAGTTGGTTTAGCTCTCAACGGTAGAAAGTTCCTAGCGGAGCTCAATGAGGGGAAGGTTGACGTCCTTGTTGGATCAGCAAACTATTATGGCGTAGCGGTGAGGGGAATTGACGAACCCAAGTCCATCAGATATGTTGTTTTCTATGGAGTTCCAAAGGTTCGTCTCTCTCTAAAGGCAGCTCTCTTCAATCCGTTCCTCGCTTCTTCCCTTGCATCCACTTTGGGACTAAAGGTGGATTCATTGACTGGTGTTCTCTCTTCCCTAAACCCCAGTGAGTCTCAGCTCCTAAAAATCTCCATGTGGAGGGGTGACACCCTCTCGGGTAAGTTAGGGGAGGCGAAGAGGGCCTTAGAGGAACTAGGAGATGCCATCAGGGAGGTACTCAAAGCTCGGTCTAAAGTGGTTGGAAAGTACTTCATAGTGACCGGAGAGAAAGAGAAGTATGTGGTGTTTCCCGATGTGGTAACTTACATTCAGGGCTCAGGGCGAGCCAGCAGAATGCTCAACGGTAAACTCTCCTTTGGTTTGGCCATAACCCTTGTGGATGATTTTGAGGTTTACGAACTAATGAGAGAGAGAATGAGGGGATATACTGACTCCTTTGAGCCCATAAGGTTTGAAGAGTTAGATCTAGAAGCAGTAAAAAATGAGATAGATTCCTCAAGAAAAGGGGATGGAGGAGCTGAGCTAAAGGTAAAGAGCGTACTTATAGTCGTCGAGTCGCCTACCAAGGCCAGAACCATATCAAGGCTCTTTGGGAGGCCCGTAAGGAGATATGTGGGTGAGGTTCCTGCTCATGAGACCATAATAGTTGATGAGAAGTCCTCCCAGGCTATGATAGCCACGGTGATAGCCACTAGAGGACATGTTACCGATTTAACTCTTTCTAACATCGGCTTTCATGGTGTAGAAAACGTAAATGGAAAATATAGGGCTCATTTCTCCTTTCTTAAGAAATGTGATAACTGCAGGCGAATACTTTCCACCGAAGATATTGTTTGCCCCTACTGTGGGCACCGTCTTTCATTTCATTCCAGGAAAGTAATAGATGCCCTGAGAAAGCTATCGGCGGAGGTGGATGAGGTCTATATTGCTACCGACCCCGATGCTGAAGGAGAGAAGATAGCCTCAGACGTAGCAGCTATGGTCGGTCCCTATAATAACAGAATCTTCAGGATGACCTATCATGAGGTCACTAAGCAGGGGATCTTGGAGGCAATTAGAAGCCTCAGTAAAATTAACATACCTCTAGTTCAG
The DNA here is from genome assembly GCA_017857195.1 of Methanobacteriota archaeon. Lineage (GTDB taxonomy): Archaea > Thermoproteota > Thermoprotei_A > Sulfolobales > Sulfolobaceae > Sulfodiicoccus. Next base: position 1,439 of record JAFMDM010000009.1, on the reverse strand, counting down.
AGTCAATTAGTTAGGAGAATTGAGGATAGGTGGACTGGCTTCGAGTTAAGTAGATTACTGAAGCTCAAGTTCAGCGACAGGAACCATGGAGCTGGGAGGGTTCAAACCCCGGTTTTGGGATGGATAGCTGAAAGAACAAAGGAATATAGGAATAACATGGGATGGTATGCCCTCCTAAAGATGGGAGGGTATCAACATCGTATGTTCTTTCAATCTAAGTCTGATGCTGAATCCTGGATTAAGTCATTCCAGCCTGCTCAAGTCAAGTTGGAAAGTACCAGAAGAGAAAGGAGGAACCCTCTGCCCCCCTTTACTACCGATACGCTCTTAACCGAATCCAATCTAGTCCTTCACTTCACCCCGCAGTACGTTATGAAGCTGGCTCAAGACCTCTTCGAAGCTGGTCTCATCACTTATCACCGAACTGATAGTATACATGTGTCATCCTATGGGGTATCCATAGCTAAAGCATACCTGGAGAGAAAGGGTCTCGCAAGCGATTTCGTGGGAAGGGAGTGGGGTAAGGAGGGGACTCATGAGGCCATTAGGCCCACCAGACCTATGGACCGCCAAGACGTAGAGGACGAAATCTCCCAAAACCCGTTCAGATATGGATCTACCCTCACCAAGAATCACTTAGAGCTGTACGACCTCATATTCAAGAGATTTATGGCGAGCCAAATGGCTCAGGCAGAAATTAGGATCGACGGATTTTCTGTGATAGGGAAGGGAAAGGAATTCTTCGTGGAACTCCCAACTGGAGTAGAGGGAGGATTCTCCAAGATCTATCCGTTGAAGGTGTTTAATTTGCCTTTGGGCGAGGTAAAGCCTCAATCCTTTATCTATAAAGGATCAGCGGTGAAGCTAATGACTTACGCAGATCTAATAGGCGAGATGAAGTCTAAATCCATTGGTAGGCCAAGCACCTACTCGAAGACTGTGGAATCCCTTAGGAGACACGGGTACGCGGTAGAAAGTAAGAAGAGGTATTACCTAGTTTCTACCAAACGTGGTGAACAGGTATTCCAATATCTTCAGGAGAAGGCTACAGATCTCATATCTGAGGTTCGGACAGCTGAACTTCTAAGAGCAATGGAGGATGTGGAGTTAGGAAGAAGAGACGGAGATCAGGTTATAACTGAGCTCTTCTCAGAGCTCGCTCAGGTAATCGGTAAGGCTGAGAACGAACTATCAGTAGACTCTCCTTAGTCTAATTAGGATAAATGACATTCTCCTCTTGTCCTTTATTTCACTTCCCGTTTCTACATGCTCTAGTTCTACCCCTTTTCCTAATTTGTCCATAATTGAGTTGTAAATGTCCACTGCCTTGTTAACCTCCCATCCTGTTCCTTTTATCTCTAGCTTTTCTGCCCCTTGGTTGAAAAGTACTATGGCCTCCAGAGTGTGTTCCTCGACGCTCTTTGTACTACTGACGGTTA
>JAFMDM010000095.1 GCA_017857195.1 Methanobacteriota archaeon | reverse complement strand
TGGGATAGTTGCCGCCATCTCTCCCTTTGTCTTCTCCTCCCCCATTTATCCGGCTATCCTCTCTTACCTGGTCATGGTCTATTTGCTGACCAGGAGGGTGGGCGGCAAATTCATGGGTTGGTTTCAGGAGAGGGATGATTATGGGGAGATCACCTTCACATTCTCCTTTGGTACGATCATGCTTATACTATTCTTCCTTAATCTTTGGACGGATCCTCCCAACTCCTTCGCCATAGGTTTACTTCCCATTCTCTTCATGAGTTTTGGAGACGGCGTGACGGGGATCGTGCGGAATTATGTATACGGTGAGAGGAGAAAGGGGCCATGGGGTTCCTTAGCTATGTTGGCACTGTGCGTTCCTCTTGGATACTTTCTATTCTCATACTATGGGGTCTTGGCTGCAGTGGCGGCCACTCTGGTTGAGGCTATTCCAGGCCTAGATGACAACTTAACTGTTCCATTTGTATCGTTTCTGATATTATACCTTTTAACGATCCTTAGGTAGGGTTATGTACTTGAGATAGACTCATTTTACTATGGAGATATGGAAAAGGATACAGCTGAGAAATAAGGAATTAGAGCTTGCTGCTAAAAAGGTGGATAGATCTAAGTTCTTGCCCAAATCCTTGAGCTCCTTAGCTTATGATATAGCCTACCTAGATTCACCTATTCAGGTCACCGGAAAGCATTCCACCACGGCCCTGTCACTAGGATTGTTCATGTTGGATCAGTTGGAACTAAGACCAGGCAACAAGGTGCTAGAGGTGGGAACTGGGACTGGTTACTATACGGCAATAATGGCGGAGATGGGATGTCAAGTTACTACCCTGGAAAACGACGATGAAATGTATGATATGGCCTCCTCTAATCTTAAAGGAACTGGAGTGGTTCCAATAAGGGCCGATGGCAGTTTAGGTTATCTGAGTAATGCCCCCTACGACAGGGTAATTCTCTGGGCCGCGGCTCCATCTCTTCCCTGTGCACCTTTCTCCCAGTTGAGGGATGGTGGAATTATGGTGGCACCAATAAAGGTAGGGGAGAGACAGTACCTATATAAGTTAGTTATGGCCAAACCTCCAGCAAGGCTTAGGTTAATAGAAGTCCTGTTTAGCGAACTGAGTGGCTTTTGTGGAACTAAAGAGTGATGACTCAGGACTCAAGACCCTCATCACCTATCAGGGACCCACACACATCATTGGTTTCCAACCTGCACGTCAGACCAAAAAGGTATTCTGTCAACCAACTATTCCTCTTCAGGCAGTTTTCCCTTGGAGCATGCCTCCCAAATTTGATCTCCTAAGTAATGGAGGTTTTGTCCAAATTTTCCCCTCTCTACTCCTGGCTCAAGCTTCATTAAAACCTTCAATACAGCAACAGGGACTCCCTTTAGTGTGACCGCGATCACCACCTTACCTACCTCCGCGTCTCCCTCTTTACCCTTTATTCCAGGAACGAAAAGGTCAGCCCCCTTAGCTAGGGCCCTCACAGCTCCGTCATCTACGAGGACTTTAGGTGGGGTTAACTTCAATCTATTCAGTCCACAAAGGGTCGGGATTAGTTCCTCTCCCATGAAGGCTAGGGTCCCATCAACTATGTAGAAAACATTTTTCTTGCTTTTAGCGACCTCAGCCCTCTCCACTTTGGCGAGGCCATATAATTCCTTGAGCCTTTCCTCTAGTACCTTCCTTTCTTTTTCGGAAAGAACGTATCTCCTCAGCCTTCCCCACCCAATAGGGTTTGAGGCAAAACCGGCATTCCCAGCAGTTTTCTCCTCATACACATCTCGACTCCATTCATCACCGCAGGAGTTCCGGCTATGGCTCCAGCCTCCCCTATCCCCTTAGTTCCTGTGGGTGAATTGGATTTAGCCAGTCCTAGGCTGATCCATTGAATCCTAGGTGCATGTTTAGATTTTGGGAAACCGTAGTCGCTAAGGCTTGTATTTAAGATCTGCCCCTGTTCATTCATCAAGGCCGTCTCACTTAGAGCTTGGGCCAAACCCTGCAGAACTCCTCCATGTATTTGTCCTTCGGCAAGCAATGGATTTATGACGTTTCCTACGTCATCAATTGCAACATATTTATTAATCTTAACCTCACCTGTTTCTTTATCAAGATCAATAGAGGCAATGTGCACTCCGTACGGTGAGGTAATTTGTTTCACTGGGTACGAGTAGCTGACCTCAAGGCTGTAACCTAGCTCATAGGCCTTTGAGGCGATATCCTTGAGACTAACTTCCCTTCCATCCTTTTTGTTCTTGACCTTACCCTCCTTATAATCAACTTCTTCAACGTCACTATTGAGTAATTTTGCCCCCACTTCCGTTAACCTTTTCTTAAGTTCCTGGCATGCCCCCTTTACTGCTGAGCCTCCCACTGTAACTGTTCTGCTTCCCCAGGTTCCTATTCCATCCGTGATCAAATCCGTATCCCCCCACTTTACCTCTATGTTCTCCAACGGTATCTCCAGTTCGTCCGCGGCTATTTGAGCGAATGCCGTTGCGTCACCTTGGCCATGAGGTCCAGAGCCAGTGAATACATATACCCTACCATCACTCTTCATGAAAACTCTGGATGTCTCCCAAGGACCGAAACCGCTTATCTCTACGTACATGGCCACTCCTACACATCCCCCAATCTTGGAGGCCTCGGCTGCCATTTCCTCATAGTACTTCCTTGCTCTCTTCAATGACTCAAGGAAATCTCCACTATCATAGGTGATGCCGAATGGATTTTTGTATGGCATCTCCCTACTCACATTCCTTTCCCTTAACTCAATTGGATCAAGGTTCAATTCCATGGCCGCCATATTCATTATCCTTTCAATGAAGTAGGTGGCCTCCGGTCTTCCTGCTCCCCTATAGGAAGTGGTGGGCGTCTTGTTAGTATTGACGGCTATACCTCTAATTAACGCATCCCTAAATTTGTAGGGACCTGGAATCATTCTCGATGAGCTCTTTACATTACCCAATTCGTCACCATTGGCCTCCTCGTATGGGGCACCCAGGTCTCCAATAAGTTGCCCTTGCAAGGCCACAAGTGTTCCATCTCTCTTGAATCCGGCCTTGAATTGAAGGCTCTTATCCCTTCCATGCCCAGCGGTCTGCATCTCCTCAGACCTGGTAGGTATCCACTTCACTGGCCTTCTGAGGAGTAGAGCGATTTTGGCCAGTGCGAACTCCTCGGGGTGTGTGATTATTTTACTGCCGAATGCCCCTCCTACGTCCGGCTGAACTACATGTACGTCGACGCCAAGGAATTTAGTCAAGTTCCTTCTAAGGTAGTGGGCTGATTGAGTGGAGGACCAGAAGTTCAACCTAGTTCCGTCGAAGTAAGCCATGGCTCCTCTTGTTTCCAAGGGGTTTGCTATTACCCTTTGATTTGAAAGTGTGCCCTCTATAATAACCTCAGCAGTTTTGAGCGCGGCGTCAACGTTTCCCGACTTCCATGTATAATCTAATTTAATGTTTGAGTCGTTTTTAGTGTACACCTTTACCTCGTTCTTCAAGGACTCCTGAGGGTCCAGTACGTGTGGCAGTCTCTCGTAATCCACGTCCAACGCTTCCAACCGATCATATGCATCGTATCTATCCTTGGCCACAACAGCCGCTATTGGCTGTCCAACGTAAGTTACTTCGACGTTAGCCATGGGGAAATCCTCCTTCGGATTTATGGCATCTCCAAGGAAGAACACTCCGTCCTTAGGTTGTGAGACCTTTATTTTGGCATGTGGATATTGACTTCTGAGGAATGTCACGAACAATGTACCGGGGAGCTCAAGGTCATCCACATAGGTTCCTCTCCCCGTTATCAATCTTGGATCCTCGATTCTTCTTATTGGCTTTCCTACATACATCAAAGATCAATGCCCTTCTTATGTGGTCCAATTTATCTTTGCGGGCTCAGCGGAGGCTTTTGGAGTCCATTTCACCGTTCGAAGCCGTCGCCATTCATCAATGCCCGCTGATCATCGACTCTATTTTTTTCACTCTAGTCTGGGCAGAGGGGTGATCTGACATGGACCCCGTATCACCATATCTCCAAATTAGAGATATTAGAGCCTTAGGGTCGGCGAAGGTGGCTGCATCTCTGTCTGCCTGTGACTCCATCCTCCGGCATATTAACATGTCAACGAGGAAAACAAGGAGAAACGCCGGCAAAAACAATCTATTTAAGGAAGATAGCCATAGTGCCATCAACAGTCCAGAGGCCAGTACTGCACCTCTCATTAAACTATGTCTCCTCTTGATGTGAGATAACTCATGAGCCACCATGGCCTTGAACTCCTCCTCTGGTAAATTCATGGACTCCCTTTCCAGTATAAGAACGTTCTTAAGTCCCCCAAGGGAGTACGCATTGATTCCTCCTCCCTCTTTCAGGTAAACGCGATCCAACTTCACTCCCACGGTTTCGGCCATGGTACTGATCTTTTGATCCATTTCAATTGGTCTTAATTTCATCCCTACTTTAGCAATGGAATCTGTGCTGAGTGGCAACAGGGCGCCTACCATGAAGGCGAAAGCGATGAACTCAGTTAGCATATATATTATCACTCAATATTACCATATTAACCTTACAGTTTCAGTGAACCCTCAGCCACATATAGGGTTTTGTGAATAACTCTCTGATTTGGCTCCACCCCCTATCGTTCAATGGATTTATATTATGTTCTTCTAAGGTGAGGCCTGAGAGATTGAAGGCAGCGGTAATGGATATTAACGGAGTTACCATAAAGGAAGTTGAAGTTCCCTCATTGGAGAATGGGGATCTATTGGTTGCCATGAAGTCATGTGGGCTTTGTGGAACTGACCTTGAGAAAATGGAGGGACAGTACACTGCTTCTAAACCCATATTAGGCCACGAACCCGCCGGAGTGATTAAGGTCAGTGGGGATCCACAATTTAAGGAAGGTGAAAGGGTTTTTGTGCATCATCATGTACCTTGCTATCAATGTTATTACTGCATGAATGGTAGCCCCACAATGTGTCCTCACTATAGGGAGAGCAACATTTATCCTGGGGGATTCAGTGAAATGTTCAGGGTCCCATCCTGGAATGTGAAGAGGGGGGGAGTACTCAAACTTCCCGACTCCGTGAGTTTCAGGCAGGCAACTTTTGTCGAACCCTTGGCCACCGTGGTTAGGGCTCAGAGGAGGGCCTCACTGAGGGAGGGGGAGAAAGTTCTGGTAATAGGGGCTGGGCCCATGGGATTACTTCATGCAGCCATGGCCAAATTGACCGGTAGCGATGTCATTCTCGCTGACGTAAGTGAGTATAGGTTGAGGTTTGCCGAAAGGCTCGGCCACAAGGTTCTTCCCAGTAGAGAACCTAATGACATTCTTCAACTAACTGAGGGTAGAGGAGCGGACCTCAGCATCGTGGCCTCTGGCTCACCAAGTGCAATTCTCTACGGGCTCAAGTCTACTCGAAGAGGAGGGAGAGTGCTATTGTTTGGTGTTCCATACAAGGGAACTATCCTGGATTACGATGTGAGCGACCTTTTGAACAGGGAGATCTCGGTGATCCCCAGTAACGCTGCCGTTGAAGAAGACACCAGGGAAGCTTTAAACCTCATTGCCCAGGGTAAAGTTAAAGTGGATAGTCTGATCACACATGCGTTCAGATTAGAGCAGTTCCACGAGGCCGTAAGGGTGGCCAAACAGAGAGAGGCCGTAAAAGTAGTAATTGAGGCTAATTGAGAGTACAAGGAAGATACATAAGGTCAGGTCAAAGAGACGTAATGCCCTCTTAATGTCCAGTGAGGAGGGTAATTCACCCTGTCCCACCGAGTATGCATCTATCTTCTCTAACCTCACTCCTAGAAGTCCAGCCGCCGCGGCAATTGGATATATGGCATTAACGCTCTGCATCTTTGAATTCTTTAGCACCCTTATGGCATTCAAAGGTTTCATTCCCAGCAAAGTTCCAGCGAGGAGCATTACGAGGAAAGTTAATCTGGCGGGTATATAGTTCAACACCGTATCGATCTTGGCTGAAAGATACCCCTCCTCCCTCAGCTCCGGTGTAAGATAACCCACCATGCTGTCCATTGTATTTGCCAATCTCTGCAGAAGCGCACCTGGAAGCCCAAGCAATATATACCAAAAGATGGGCCCTGTTATACCATCAACCGTGCTCTCAAACAGTGATTCTATTGATGCGGAGGCTACATGGCCTAGATCAATCTTCCATACGTCCCGTCTCACCATTTGGCTTACGGGGATCCTCGATTCCTCCCTAAGAGGAAAGGATTTCCTTACCAGGGTTCTTAGCATTTTAATGGAGAAAGTTGTCTTTAGTATAAATGCAGACAAAA
>JAFMDM010000094.1 GCA_017857195.1 Methanobacteriota archaeon | reverse complement strand
GGAGAATATTGAAGTCCAAAAAGAATAAATATTTTAACGATCAATATTGGTTTATGTTGTTCTTACTTTGGTTCAAGATACGTCAACCCCCTTCTCTAGACCAGAAGGGATTAATGACCATATGGAGAAGGGAGGCAGAGGCTGCGCTACCAGCAGTTAAGGCGGGAAAGGTCAAGGCCCTCTACAAAGTAAGTGGCAGAAGGGAAGTGATAGCTGTGGTTGACGTTGAATCCCACGAGGAGCTAGATCAGCTTCTGGAGGGACTACCCATAGTGAGGGAGATGGGACATTCGGTGGACGTTGAGGTGCACGCAATACATCCCTATGAGAACTTCTACGAACTCATAAAGAAGATGACGTAATCAAGCGGGCCCTTTGAGGGTCAACTATCCCATAGTGTCAACATTAAGCTACAAATTGTGATAGGCCGTTCTCCTTCAGAGTGGAGCTATACTCTTCCTGTAAAATATCCTCCAGTTAGGAGAAAATTTTGTAGCTTGTGCAAGCACCCTCAACCATCACACCCTGACGGAAGGAGCGTCTCCACCTTCCACGAGGATCTCGTGCTTTTCGAACAAATCTTCACGTGGCGTGGGTTCAATGGAACCTTTCCCTTAAGTTAGGAAGAGGAGTTATGTAGAGTTCTCCCCCTGGTAAACCTCAGTCTTACATGAGTACTTCTAGGTCATCCCAGGAAGGCCTTTTACCTACCAGTGTCAATAATGGTGGATGAGGTCCCAACTTTACGTTCCAGGCAACAACGAGAAAATGGTCAGGAAGTCAGTGGGGATTCAAGCGGATTCAGTGGTATTTGACCTGGAGGACGCGGTGCCCCAACAGGACAAGGAGAACGCGAGGAAGCTCTTGGGATCACTTCTTGAGGAATTGGACTGGGGTAAAAGGAGGTTGTGCGTTAGGGTCAACCCCACCTACACCATGGACTACTACAGGGATGTGTTGTGGGTGTCGGAACAGGATAAAGTTGGATGCGTCGTTGTCCCCGAGGCCGAGGATGGACTTCTCTCCCTCTACAGGACCACCGGGAAGGATGTGGAGCCCTTGGTTGAGACGGCCCGAGGACTGATGAAGGTGGAGGATCTTGTGAGACAGGAGGGCGTATTCGCCGTGTCCTTCGGTTCAGCCGATCTGGCTTTGTCCATGGGGGGAGAGGCCTCCACGCTGGCTAATCAGTACGTGAGGACGGCGGTGGTTGTGGCCGCAAGAGCATATGGTGTGGAGGCGCTGGATAGGGTTTTCTTCGACCTTAAGGACGTTGAAGGATTTGAGGCTGAGTGCAGGTGGGCCAAGGGTCTAGGTTACTCGGGGAAACAGGTGATACATCCCTCCCAGGTGGAGGTCGCCAATCAAGTCTTCTCCCCCAGCAAGGATGAGTTGGAGTGGGCGAGGAAGGTGGTGGAGTTGTATGAGGCTCACGCCAAACAGGGGAGGGGTGCCTTGAGGATCGACGATAAACTTGTTGATGCAGTTCATTATAGGATGGCAAAGAGGCTCCTGGAATCCTATGGATGAGTGGCTCAATCTCAGTGACGGGGCCAGAGAGTTTCTTTACCTATGAAATCAACACTATCTCATGGCAAAAGTAATAGACCTCAGTCTAATGGTCGAGGAGGGAATGCCCTACTACCCGGGGGATCCCGTACCCTCAGTGAGGCAATTCAAAAGCCTAGATAAGGATGGAGTAAATATAAAGGAAGTGCACCTTGGCACGCACAGCGGTACCCACGTTGACGCCCCAGCTCACTTCGTGAAGGGGGCCCCCTCCATAGATCAGCTGGACCCCATGTCCTATTCGGGGAGGGCGGTCGCTGTAAAGGTTGACGGGGTGGTGAGGAAGGGTGATATCCCTGAGTCTGGGGAAGTGGTTTTCTTCTATACGGGGACCAACAGGAATTGGAGACATGGTTGGACCATGCAGAGTTTTGGTTACATAGAACCTGAGGCTGCGGAGGAGTTGGTTAAGAGGAAATTCAAGGTTGTGGGTATAGATTCACCCAGCGTGGAGATGCCTCGGTTCAAGGAACCATTGACTCATGTCACATTGCTCTCCCACGGGGTGTTAATAATAGAGAACCTGTCCGACTCACTTTCCCAGTTGGTGGGAAAAACGTTTCAAGTCCTATGTCTCCCCATAAAGGTAAGGGAGGGAGATGGTGCTCCGGCCAGAGTCGTGGCCCTGCTGGAGTAGGGGATTTAAGGGATCCATTAAGAACAGCTAATGGGACAGTGGAATACACCGCAAAAAGAGTGGGCACATACTTATAATATACTTCCTCCTTTTCTCTCCGTGTGCCTGTTCTGTGCCATTGTTAGAGGAGAGTCCAAGTCCTTCGTAGTATACAGGGACAGCAAATTCACCGCTTTCTTAGACAGGTATCCCATTGCCCCAGGACACACCCTGGTAGTGCCCAACAGACATTACCAGGATTATGTGTCCGCGGATGAGGCTGACCTCAAGGATATTCAGACCGTAATAAGGAGGGTGGCACTGGCGGCCATGAGAGGACTGGGAGCGGACGGCGTTAGGATCGGCACCAATGTGGGCAGAAGCGCGGGCCAGGTTATATTTCACCTGCACTTCCACATAATACCCGCCTGGTCAAACGGAATACCGGAACGTTTCAATTCCTTTATGCCAAGGAAGGAGATGAGTGACGATCAATTTGAAGAGATCAGAAGCGCCATAGTGGAGGCACTATAGTTGATATACACCGTGTTATTTCTCTCAATTTACGTTGGCTCAATGATCTTGGGTAGGATATTGAAGATAGATGGGTCCAAGCTCATGACTCCGGTTGTGCTGGTGTTGATCTTCACCGTCAGTGCCTGGGCTTCAACGCAGGTGGGGCTCCAACAACTTAAGGACCTCCTCCTATATTCCTTGATTTTCACCACCCTCCTAGTCCTCTCCACCTTGGGATTGGGAGCTCTTTTGCGGGATAGAGGTCACAGCGAGGAAGCCAAGGTTAGGGCCTCCTTTCCTTACCACTACCCCTTGGCGTTGGTGTTGGGATGGTTGTTCGGCTACTTCGTCAGGTTTCCTCCCTATTCCTCGGCGGTAACATATGAGCTCTACGTTTTGGCCGCAGTGGTTGGAACTTCCATATGGAGGGGCCTATCCCTTAGGACAGTGAGGGTAGGTGGAGTTAGGGCTCTTCTTTCCATAGGAGTGGCCCTAGGAGGTGCCGTCGTTGCGTCCGTTGCTGTAACACCGCTTTCGGGCGTCGGATTTAACGCGAATCTAGCCGCTGCCCTGGGAATGGGATGGTATAGTTTCACCGGTCCAGCGCTCGCCGCGTACGTGTCACCATATTACGGTGTGGCCGCATTCTTGGTGAATTTCTTCAGGGAGCAACTAACCTACGTTCTGGTGCCTGCGGTGAGGAGGAACCAGGTTGGACTTCTGGCCTTGGGTGGGGCAACCACAATGGATGATACCCTACCAGTCTTCGTATCAACCTTCGGTCCGGAGTCGGGGGTAAGCGCTGCAGTCAACGGAGTCCTTTTGACTCTCCTTGTTCCCCTAATGGTGTCATTGGCGGTGGCCCTTTGAAGGATCTACTGATCTAATGAAAAGATTATATATGTGATGATAGAACTTATATAGATGGAGGATTACAGCTCTGATCCCACGTTTCCCAAGCTTAACGTTTATCCACTCCATTGGAGATTCGACAATGAGGCAGCCTGGAGGCTCTATAGGAGGGCAAAAAGGGAACAGTGGGATGAGGACGAAATAAACTGGTTAAAGTTAAGAGAAATTGCCTCAGGTCTAGATAGGAAGCAAAGGCTGGCCATAGCCTATTGGTGGGCCATGCTCTCCAACTTCGACAACGCCACACCTGTTTTCGCCTACGCTGTGGTGAAGGGTTCTGAAATGCATGCTCATAACGCGGTGAACGCCCTTCTCACCACAATAACGTACGACGAGAACAGGCACAACCTGGTCTGTGGGAGGTCAATAGACGCGGTCTTCCCAGATTTCCCCAACTTCAAGCCACAGGACGAAATTGAGAGGAGGGCGAGACTTAACGTATTGTGGACCTGGTACAACGGTTCGAGGTATTGGGAGGCCTACCTGAAGGCGTATCAGAAGTACAGCATGGACGTTCTTTTCACCTCCTTCATGATGGGGGAGGCAGCGGCCACCACGGTATTCACCGGTGCCTCCAGGAACGCGAAGGTGGACCAATTCAGGGAAGCCTTCAAGAACACGGCTGTGGATGAGACCAGGCACTACGCCTTCACCCATTTAATTCTGACCGACGCCGCCTCGAGGATGAGCGACGAGGAGAAGAAGTTGGTGACGAAACAGATAAGGGCGGGATTCGTGTTCCTCTCCCTCATAACCTACAAGAAGCCATCTGACTTCTGGAAGCTACCACCTTGGTTCCAGGAGGTCCACGATCAGATGGAGGAGTTGGCTAGGGAAGCTGGGCTGGGAATACCCACTGCAGACGAGAAGGAGAGAGCCTGGAGGGATGCAGTAATAAAGGTCGGGGCGGCCCTAAAGAGATACGGCGTTAAGATGCCCGCAATACCCGAACTTAACGTTACTGGGGAGGAGATAGAGGAGCTCAGCGAGGAGGACGTCATTCCAGTGTTCTAGAGATAATTTTATTTGCTATACTATTCCATTTACATTCATGGACGGTGGAGTACAAATCAATAGAAGTCCTGGACACCACTCTGCGTGACGGAACGCAGGGCGTGAACGTCTCCTTCTCCCTAAAGGATAAGTTAAGGTTGGCCTCCCTCCTAGACCAGTTGGGTGTGGATTACATAGAGGGTGGCTGGCCTTCCTCAAATCCCAAGGACGCCGATTTCTTCAAGGAGGTCAGGCACCTGGGTTTAAACTCCAAAGTGGCGGCGTTCGGAAGTACCAGAAGGAAAGGGATGAGGGCTGAAAAAGATCCAAGCCTCAACGGTATATTGGATGCAGATGTACAGGTAGGAGTGATCTTCGGAAAGTCCTGGTCCCTTCACGCAAGGGAGGTGTTAAACGTCGCACTTGAGGAGAACCTGGAAATGGTGTATGATAGCGTAAAATATCTTAAGGACCACGGACTGGAGGTAATATTTGACGCTGAACACTTCTATCAGGGCTTCCTTGAGGATCAGCAATATGCATTAAATGTGCTCAAGACGGCCAGAGATGCTGGTGCAGACGTTTTGGTATTAGCTGACACTAACGGGGGTACACCTCCTCATTTAGTCTATGAGGTAACATCAAAGGTGAGGGAATCAGTTGATGGAAAGCTTGGGCTTCACATGCATAACGACGCTGGATGTGCTGTGGCCAACACCTTGCTGGGCTTAAAGGCAGGTGCAAGGCACATCCAGGGGACAATTAACGGTTTAGGGGAGAGGACTGGAAACGCCGATCTGGTGCAGGTCATTCCCACCTTGGCCCTAAAGATGGGGTTTGGGGTGTTGAGAGGCAAACCTCTCTCCAAGCTCAGGGATGTGTCCTTGGCAGTATATGAGATGCTTGGCCTCCAGCCCAATCCATACCAACCCTATGTTGGGGAGAACGCCTTTGCCCATAAGGCAGGAGTGCATGCAGACGCAGTCTTGAAGAATCCCAGAGCCTATGAACATGTGGATCCCGTCCTGGTTGGGAACTCCAGGAAGGTCGTGATCTCGGAGCTCAGCGGCTCCTCAAATCTCCTGGCCTATGCGGAGATCATGGGGTTGACCTCCAATAAAAGGGACGAGAGGCTCAAGATGGCCTTGGAAAAGGTGAAGGAAATGGAGAGGAAGGGTTACAGCTTTGACTTGGCACCCGCCTCAGCCATGTTGGTGATGATGAGGGAGTTCGGTAACTACAGACCAAAGTTCAAGGTGGACTACTGGAAGGTTACATCCGAGGGTGGACTCTCTGTGGCGGTGGTGAAGGTAAACGGCGTGGTGGCGGTGGCTGAGGGCAATGGTCCAGTTAACGCAGTTGACAAAGCACTCAGGGAAGCCATGGGAAAGGCCGGAATTAACGTTGCTAAAGTGAAGTTGGTGGACTACAGAGTTCATCTTCCAGGGGCAGTTAGAAACACTGAAAGCGTCGTAAGAGTGTTAGCTCAGTTCAGTGATGGGGTGCGGGTTTGGGGAACCACGGGCGTTTCAGCTAACGTAATTGAAGCCTCAGTGGAGGCCCTGGTGGATGGGTTAGATTACTTCCTCCAGACCTCAAAGTCCTAGATGGGCCGGAATCTCTTCCCATACTTGTCCTCATGGCCTAAAAAAAATCACTGACATCGTGAACATTTATTTAACTTTCTGGGGGGTTAAGGGGGCGGAAGTCCCCCTCCGTGAGGTGGGGG
>JAFMDM010000093.1 GCA_017857195.1 Methanobacteriota archaeon | reverse complement strand
GATTTTGGGTCTACCGAGAAGGGCCAGGGTAGATTCTCTCATGGGATGAGGTAGATTGAGAAATATTTAAGCGTGGTCCATAGAAAACTTTCTTTACCTACAGGTTCAACTCTACTCGGATTGCCTTGCATTTAGGTCAAGAAATGAGGGAACAATTCCCCGTAACCAGAAGGTATAATTACCTAAACCACGCCGCCATCTCTCCACCTCCCATCTTCGTCATGGAGGAGGCCCAAAGTTACCTCAAGGGAGTATCGGAGGTGGGAGTTGAGGAGGTTAACAGGGTGGAGGAGGATGACTTCAAGTCCCTGAGGGAGGGGTTAGCTGCCCTAATCAATTGTAAGTGGAACGAGATATCCTTCGTTCCCAACACAAGTTACGGCTTCAACTTGCTTGTCTACGGACTGGATTGGAAGGAAGGTGACAATGTAGTTACAGATGAGTTGGAGTTCCCCACTGTCGTCTTTCCGTGGCTTAGGTTAGGGGACAAGGTCAAAGTTAAGTTGGTAAAGCCAGACCTTGAGAATTTCGAGGACTCCATATTGAGTCAAGTGGACTCAAGGACGAGGGTAGTCGCGTTGAGCCACGTAAGTTTCAACACGGGGGTCAGGGTGGATGTAGGCAAGGTGGCGAGGGAGGCAAGACAGTTGGGAGCAATAACTGCGGTGGACGTGATCCAGAGCGCCGGTGCCGTGAAGGTGGACGTAAAGGAGATGGGTGTTGACTTCGCGGTCGCCGGAGGATATAAGTGGTTAATGTCCCCCCAAGGGTCGGGGTTCGTGTACGTGAGGGAGGGACTCCTCCAGGATCCTCCATTCTATGGATGGAGGACCTCGAGGAACTTCGAAAGTTATGACGCCACCTCATTTCAATTGGAGGAGGGACCTAGAAGGTTTGAGCCAGGTACAATTGACGTGGCCTCCAACCTGGCGTTGGCCAGGGCCGCTAAGTTCTTCGTCGAGAACACGGACCAGGTGTATGGTGCTGTTGAAGACCTTTCCGGATACGCCAACAGGAGGGCACAGGAGGAGGGATTCGAAGTGGTGACTCCCATGAGGAAGAGGGCTGGAATAACAGTGGTGAAGGTACCCAAGAACAAGGAAGCTTGGAAACACCTCATGTCCAACAGGATAGTGACTTCTGCCAGGGGCGCAGGAATAAGGATATCGACCCACTTCTATAACACCAGGGGGGAGGTGGATCAAGCCCTCAAGGTTCTATCCCAATGGATGAGGGCACAAATATGAAGCTAGAACACGTCTTCCAGGAACTTCCTCACCTCCTTTGAGCTCAACTTCCTTGGGTTATCGCTCCTGTTAACTGCCTCCGTGAGCTCCTCGACGGTCCCCATTGCCTCCTCAAGGGAGCAATACTGACCCAACTTTCGCCTAAGTCCTAACTTGTTTAAAAGTTCCCCCACCTCTTCATTGAGGGGATTTCCAACCTCCAGCTGCCTCAACTTCGGTGTCTTGTTCATCTCGATGGCCGCAGGCAGGGAGATGCATGAGGTTATCCCGTGTGGGATCTTGAACCTGGGTCCCACAACGTATCCGAACACATGGCTCAGCCCGCGGCCAGCGTACCTCATGGCCAAGGACGCTCCCCAGGCCGCACCCTGACATTCCTCGGCAGTGGAGGGAAGTTGTGGAAGGCATTGAACCAGACGCCTATAGGAGCCCTCAGCCAACACGTCAGTGAAAGGTGTAGCCCTCGCGGAGTAGAAGGCCTCTATGGCATGATCTATGGCCCTCACTCCACTGGATAGAAGTAACTCCCTGGGAGTCTCAGTTAACGCCTTTGGATCCAAAATGACGAGGTCAGGTTCCTTTCCCTGTACGGACACCTTCCTCCCCTTCGATGTGAAGCCGGCGAATTCAGTGTGTTCAGCCCCAGAAAGTGTAGTGGGGATGGCCACGTGAAATTTGGGAGAAAGTGCCTTGACCCCATCTATTATACTTCCCCCACCTAGGCTTATGACCACGTCGAAACCGGATATGCCCAATGCCCTCATCTGTTCCTCTGGGGTATGCTGTGAGGGACCCTGTAGAACCTCGGCCTCCGTCAAACCCAACACCTGTGAGTAGAGCTTTCCACCAATTAACGACCTTGTGGTCACTAATACCTTTCTGCCCTTGATATCCTTGAGATATTCCATGGAACCCTCACCGAATACGACCTTAGTATGCGGGTAGTTTAACGTTCTCACAAACATCATTTTGCAGCTCACGTTAAATATTTGAAATGACTTTGGAGATCCATGTCGTCCAAGGTCACGGGAGCGGAGTCCCTGGTTAGGTCGATGGAGAATCAAGGAGTGAGATACCTGTTCGGTATTCCAGGAACGCACACCCTGTCTGTGTATAATGAGTTATCCAAGGGAAGTGAGATCAGACACGTCCTAGCCAGATATGAGCCGGGGGCGGGCTTCATGGCTGATGGATTCGGTAGGTCCAGCAACTTCCCTGGAGTGGCACTTGTGACCGCTGGCCCTGGAGCACTGGGGATGGCGGTACCAGTAGCGCAGGCTAGGGTCGAGGGCGCGCCAATGGTTGTGATCGCTGGTCAAACCCCCTTGAGAACGAGAGGGAGAGGTTATTACCACGAGACTCCAGACTATGATGCTACCCTTAACGCTTTCAAGGCCATCTCCAAGTGGGCGGCCAGGGCTGAGTCCCCAGAACAGATACCACTTCTCCTGGCCAGGGCGTTCAGGAGGGCCTCTGAGGGTAAGCCAGGCCCGGTCTATCTTGAGGTACCGCGGGACGTTCTCGAAGGGGATGGTCAACAACGTAGCTATAGGAGGGAACAGCCCACAAGGTATAGGGCGGATGTGAGTCAAGTGGCCTCAATCCTTCTTTCTAGCTCATCCCCCACCATATTGGCAGGTGGGGGAGTAATTAGGGCGGGAGCCAGGGAAGTACTGCAGGAATTTGTCGAGAGAAACGAAATTCCAGTGGCCACCACTGTTTCTGGGAAGGGAGCTCTTCCCCACGATCATCCCCTGCACGCGGGATTGGCGGCGGGAGCGTTTGGTGACCCTGCAGCGGTAAGGTTGGTGGAGACAAGCGATCTGGTAATAGCCATAGGTACAAGGCTGCCAGAGATAGGAACTGGAGGATGGACCCTCAGGATATCAGGCACCCTTGTCCAGGTGGATGTCGATCCAGAGGCCATGAGCCAGGTCTACAAACCCGAGGTTTTCCTGGTTGGGGACGCCAGAGCCTTCCTCGAGGACCTCTCCAAGGCCGTGGGCGAGAGTAAGTTCAATGGAAAGGAAAGGATCGCGCGGGCCTCTCAGGAGGCCAACGATGTTCAACCATTTGGGTATGATGGTTCCAAAATAAATCCAGATGATGTAGTGGATGCTGTCAACTCCCTGTTGGAGCCCAACGCAGTGATCACCTGTGACGCTGGTGCGAATCAATTGGCGTCTTTTAGGGTGAAGGTCCCTAGGGGAGGGGTTTATATGAATCCCACTGGTTTCACGTCCATGGGCTACGCAATTCCAGCGGCGATAGGAGCGAGGGCAGCTAACCCTGACTCCCAAGTGGTGGCACTCCTGGGTGACTCCGCATTCCACATGACCGGTCTAGAGCTCTCCACTGCGGTGGACGCAGGATTGCCGGTCGCAGTGGTATTATTCGATGATGGGCAACAGAACGTCCTGAGGTTGCAACAGGTGGCACTCTACTCATCATCACCCTATGAGGTATATGTGCACTCCACTGACTATTGTGGCCTCGCCAGATCCATTGGGGTCCAGTGCTCCGTTGTGTCGGAGAGGTCTCATCTAAAGGACTCCTTGGCCCAGTGCGTCAACTCACGGAAGCCATGTATCGTGGACGTGAAGGTTAATCCTGATTCGGTTCCCCTAGCCTTAACTAGATATATGATGAAGATGCGAGGATAACTACGTCTTGTATTAGTTTGAGTATATCTTTACTTATCCTCCTGATATTCCATAGTCTCGACATTGACCTACAAATCATGAGATTAGGCCGCTCTCCTTGAGAATGTAGTATTATTCACCCCCGCAAGCCATTCTCGTTAGGCAGAAGAAAATTTAGTAGCTCAGTGTCGACACTACGTGATATTCCATGATTAAATTGAGCTCTGAACATGAGAAATAAATAATGTTTCCCAATAACTCCGTCTTGGTCTCAGTCTCCCAATGTTAAGTGTACATTCCGTCCATCGTTGTAACAAAAAATTCACGGGGTAGCCTCAACTTCCCTGGGTATGTGCTCCAGGTTCACCTTCTCCTCTGCTCTGGTGACCACCACGTACTCAGATATACCGATTAAGTTCTCAAGAGCTCTCCTGAACCTAGGCTGATCGTAACTCATGAAGCTCTCGTCAACCACGAAGAACGGTGGACTGAAGTACGCCCTTGCTGCGGCCAATATCAATACCATGGCCAACGTTAACCTCTCTGAGGATGAGAGCTTTCTTATGTCCAGCTCCACGCCGTCTCTCCTTACCCCTAATCTCTGTCTATCGTCTATGTAGGCCTCAAGCTGGAAACCCATATCCGTCATTACTTTCCTCACTGTTGACGTGAACTCATCCCTCACTGACGTCATTCTCCTCATGTATTCAGCCTGAAGTTCGTTTAGTCTGGACTCTATGGACTTCATCTCCTCCTCCAGCTCCCTCATCTTTTCCATGACTGAACCTGGGACTCCCACTTCCTGTAACTGATACTGGAGGTTAGAGAGCTCCTTTCTCAGCTCATCGATCCTAGAGGAGGGTGTAAAGGACTGTACGTTAACTTGAAGGTTGTTCAGTCTCTCCTCCAGTTCCCTCCTCTGTCTCTCTATCTCCCCTATCTGACCACTTAAGGTCTCGACCCTGGCCGAAAGCTCCATCCTCCTTCTCCTGAGAGATTCAGCCTCGGAGGAGGCCCTGTCGATCTCCTTTAGCTTCCCCTCCAGTTGGGACTTCCTCTCCGTTATTTTAGCCAGCTCCTCCCTTGCTGATTGCAACGATCTGTTGAGCTCCCTCAACTCCGACTCGATGGCACCTATTCTAACACTCCACGTTGCGGTGTCCACATGGGAGCCGCAAACGAAGCAAGTTGAAACCCCTCTCCTCTCCATCTCCTTGGCCTCCTCCAGTGCCCTCTCCAGTACCTTGGCCTGAGCCTCAAGTTCGGCCCTCTTGAGGTTCTTATTGTTAAGTTCCTCCCCCACCTGCGAAAGTTGTGTCTCGAGTGATGACTTGTATGCTGGATCCAGGATGCTCTCAAGGGATTTTAGCGAGTCCTCTATCTTGCTCAACGCCTTCTGCGCTTGCTCCAATTCCGCCTTTTTCGCCTTCAATCTGGCTTCCAGATCGTTCATCCTATTGCTCTTGGCCACGGATACGGCCTGGGTAGTCTCACCCACCAGCCTGACCCTTTCTTCCTCCCTTTCCAGTCTGGATAGCTCTTCCTCCAAGGCCCTTATTCTGGACATCAGCTCGCTTGACTCCTTGTATCTTCTCAACAGATCCTGATGGCTCTCCTTGAGTCTGGATAGCTCAGCCTCTAATTCATTCTTTTTGGATAGAACCTCACTCACCCTGGAAGTCTCAGCCAGGAACCAACTGAGGTCGTCCTCCCCTGCAAGAAGCTTGGACACCAATCTATTCTCTGGGGAGAAGAACCCTAAGAGCTCAGCCCTCTTGTCATCAATTATCAGCTTCTTTTCCTCAATTAACCTCTTGCCTCTCCTTTGAATTCGCCTGTAGTATGACTTTCCGTCCACTTTAGCCTCCACGTATCCTTCGTCTGAGGTGGCGTTCAATAGATCCTCAGCCTGCAACTTTGACGTCATTAATGAGACTATTGCTCTGGCCAAAGACGTTTTGCCGTAGGAGTTGGGCGCCGTATAGAGGTTCACACCCCTCCTTATCTTCAGCTCCAGTTCCCTAATTCCACCTATGTTTCTTAGTCTAAGCTCCATTACGAGTACTACCCAGCATCTTAGTCTAAAAATCTTGTGCAGCAACTTTCAACTAAGAGCGGCCATCCTTATTTTGTGGTGAGATATTAACTAAATTGTGAGACCCGCTATCTTCGATTCGGATACGGCCTCAGACGACACCACGGCAATGTTTCTGGCCTCCAGGTGGTTCAAGCTGCTTGGGGTAACAGTGGTGGCTGGGAACGTTGACTTCCAACAGGAGGTAAGGAACGCCCTGTTCACTGTTAGCTCTCTGGGGATAAACGTTCCCGTCTTCCCAGGGGCCAGGAGGCCTCTCATGGGTAAGTGGAGGACTGTGCCTGAAGTACACGGTGAGAACGGTATGGGCTCCCTTAACGTTGAAGCTGTGGGGGAACCAAGCCGGGTAAAAGCGGTGGACGCCATAATCAATTTGTCCAAGGAATATCCAAAGGAGTTGGAGGTCTTAGCCGTCTCCCCTCTCACCAACTTAGCCTTGGCCTACATGCTTGACCCTGAGTTAGTGGACAGGGTTAGGAAGGTTTGGATAATGGGAGGAGCCCTATGG
>JAFMDM010000092.1 GCA_017857195.1 Methanobacteriota archaeon | reverse complement strand
ACCGAACCCCGAGATCGAGCAGTAAACTATTCGGGGGTTTGTCTTGGAGACCTCTTCGTACCCGAAACCCATCTTCTCCATCACTCCAGGTCGGAAGTTCTCCACAAGGACGTCAGCCCTGGATATGAGTCTCCTTAACACTTCCTTTGCTCCCTCCTTTTTCAGATCGAGGACTATGCTCCTCTTGTTCCTATTAACGCTCATGAAGTATGTGCTCTCACCGTCCTGGAAGGGAGGACCCCACAGTCTGGTCTCATCGCCTATGGGAGGTTCCACCTTTATGACCTCAGCACCCGCGTCCGCCAACATCATTGTGCAGTAGGGTCCAGCCATGGCCCTACTTAGATCCACCACTCTTACGCCCTTAAGGAGGTCGTATGTCATAAGAGATGTTAGGGGTCGAGGTAAAAGGGTTTACGCGGTCATAGGGTAGGCTTAATAGGGTGGACTACCATACCTAGTAGTGCAAAAATTGAAGGTCAAAGACCTTTCACCTCGCAAGAGGTCAGACGTAACTGTAAAGGTAGTAAACATCGGACAACCTAGGTCTGTGGTGGGACTTGACGGCTCCACCAGGCAAGTAACCGACGTGTTGGTGGGAGACGAAACAGGCTCAATATTGATGAGTCTGTGGGGAGATCAGGCTTCCAAGGTGTCTGTGGGCAAAGTGATCACCATAACCAACGGATATGTGTCCGTGGTAAGGGGTTCAATGAGGCTCACCTTGGGCAGGGAAGGACAGATGAAGGAATCCACCGAGCAGATCGCCCAGGTGGACACCAAGAACAATCTCTCCGACCTTAAGGTGGAGGAAAGGAGAAGAAGGTTTTAGTATTTTTCATACACGAAGTTATTCTTAGCCCTCTCCAAGGGGGGCCATTTTAAGTCCCTGTCTGAGAGTATAGGCGGCAAGGGCCACTTCACGTTTATTGATTGGTCATTCCAGCTCACCCCAGCTTCGTTTTCTGGGGAATATGGTGCGTCCACCATGTACACCACAATGCTATCCTCGAGGGCCTGAAAACCGTGGGCGAATCCCCTTGGAATCCATAGGGACTTCCCCAGTTCTAATTCCACACCCACATGGCTTGCGTACCACGGTGAGCCCTTCCTTATGTCCACTGCGACGTCGTATATTCTACCCTCTAACACCGTCACCAATTTCCCTTGAGCCATGGGAGGAAGTTGGTAGTGGAGTCCCCTGAGTACTCCTCTCTTGGAGAACGAATGATTAACCTGCACCACATGAATGAAATTCAGCTGAGGCGTTAAGAGTTCGGAGAAGTGCCCCCTTTGGTCCCTCCACACGTCGCCCTCTATGAATAGGACTCCCTCCAGTTCCGTCTTCCTCACCCTGAACATCCTACTCACCCCTGGCTAACTTCTCGATCCCCAGGTCAAGGGAGAGGGAGGTCTTCAACTTCCCTGAGGCCCTCTTACTGTCCAAGGAAGAATCCTTAGGTCGCCTGGCCGAGAAGTTTGGAGAGTCCTTCCTTACTAGAGACGTATCTATACCTAACTTCCTGGCGATCATTAATGCCAATTCATATCTGGAAATCCTGGGGCCAGCCACGTGGATTATTCCAGTCCTCCTTAACCTCACCAACTCCTTGATGGCCGAGGCCAGCTGGGCGGCATGTATAGGGGAGTAGAACGTTTCCGCCCCAACCACCTCCTCACCCTTGGATAGTTTTTCCATTACCACAGCCGGAAAGTTGGGTTTCTTGGCGCTGAATACACCAGACGTTCTCACCACTAGGGAAAGGTCGTGGGAGAGGGCGTAGGACTCCCCTATTAGTTTTGAAAGTCCGTAGTAGTTTATTGGGTTTGGCTCGTCCTCCTCCCTGTAGTACCCCTTCTGTCCGTCAAATACGTAGTCTGTTGATACCTGAACTAAGAAGGACTTTACCACCCTACAAGCTCTGGCCACGTGTCTCACGGCCTCGCCGTTGACCCTCATACATTTCCCTCTTTCACTTTCACAGCCGTCCACGTCCGTATATGCTGCCGCGTTGATCACGACAGAAGGCCTCAGCTTGATTATTAGGTCCTCCACCTCCACCCAATCATCCATGGATAGCCTTACGCCCTCAGTTGGATTGTGGTTGTAGGTGAGGATGGTGTCTTCCCCCTTAAGGTGCTGCCCCAACTGTCCACTACCGCCTAAAACTAGCGTCACCAACTTACCTCACCAACGAACCTGTCCTCAAGCAATGGTTCCCACCACGCCCTATTTTCGAGGTACCAGTTAACTGTCCTTCTCAATCCCTCCCTCAGAGGCGTGGTGGTGTACCTCAGTTTAGTCCTCATTGAGTAAACCCTATCGTGCCCAGGTCTGTCCCCCACAAACTTCACCTTCACCTCCCTTCCCATTACCTCGCCCAGTATCTGGAGTAGTTCCAGGTTACTCACAACGTGTCCCCCTGGTAAGTTGTACACCTGACCCTTCTCTCCCTCACTCACCAACCTCATGATCAGGGAGGCCGTGTCCTCAACGTATATCCAATCCCTCCTCTGCCTCCCATCACCGTAAACTGGTACCTCCATCCCCATCAAAGTCCGTATGATCGCCTTCGGAATGAACTTCTCAGGATGTTGTCTTGGACCATAGTTGTTGGAAGGCCTCACCACCAGGGCGTCTACCCCATAGGTCCTCACATACGCCAAAACGAAGAGGTCGGCTGAGGCCTTGGAGGCAGAGTAAGGCGATGACGGCTTAAGGGGATATGACTCGTCCGCGCCCTCCACGTCTCCATACACCTCGTCCGTGGACACGTGCAGCAGCCTGCATCCTGTCCTCCTAGCCACCTCCAGGACGCTCACGGCGCCCAAAACGTTGTTCTCCACAAAGGGTAAGGGATCTACAATTGACCTATCCACGTGGGTTTCCGCCGCGAAGTTGACAATCACGTCCACCCCGTTCTCCCTCACCACCCTCTCCAAGTTCCTGACGTCTCTCACGTCTCCCCTCGCTAGCCTGGGATGAGAGTTCCTTCCAGCGTAGGTTAAGGAGTCGTAAACCAAACAATCCGTAAGTGATGCGAAGGCCGAACCTATGAATCCCGCGCCGCCTGTAACTAAGATCATCCTTCCACCTCAGAGTTTTACCACAGATCCCTCCCCCACGACCAGGGAAGATCTGTGGGACTTACTCACCCTACTGTTCCTACCTATAATTGAATCAGCGAGCTCCACCCCCTCGATCGACGATCCGTCCAGGACCAGGGAGTTCTCAATTGAGGAGTTCTGCACCCTACACCTCTCGCCCAAGCTGGTGAAGGGCATTACTCTGGAGTCCTTAACCACACTTTCCCTCCCAATGTAGACAGGGCCCCTGATGATCGAACCTTCAACCAACGCTCCCTCCTCGACGACAACTCTACCCTCCACCACTGAGTTGTTCACACTTCCCCTTAGGCTCCTGTTCATATATCTGTCCAGTAGGAAGAGGTTTGCGTCAAGTAAGTCACGTACCGTGCCTGTATCCTTCCACCAGCCCTCAATTACGGAGAACGTCACTTCCTTGCCCCTGTCTATGAGTCCCTGAATTGCGTCAGTGATCTCCAATTCTCCCCTCCAGCTGGGCGAAAGCCCCTCAATCACCTCGAACACCTCCTGAGTAAAGCCATACACTCCAACTAACGCAAGATCGCTTATTGATTCCTTGGGCTTCTCAACTACTCTCCTCACCCTCCCTCCCTCAACCAGGGCGACCCCAAACCTTGAGGGATCCTCCACCTTAGCAAGTAGAATCGATGCCGCACCTTTGAACTTAATTAGGGAATCTATTTTCTCCAACACCACATTATCACCCAGGTAAACTACGAAGTCCTCCCCTCTCGTACACTCCTTAGTCAAGTAAATAGCGTGAGCCAACCCTAAGGGTTCACCTTGATAGATGTACGTCACTTTTGCTCCCAACCAGGATCCGTCACCGTAGAACTCCACCACCTGTTCAGGATGATTCTCCCCCAAGACCACACAGAGTTCGGAAATTCCAAAGGATATTAACTGCTGAACTCCCCACATGGATATTGGCTTCCCCGCAATCTTGATCAGTTGTTTAGGTCCGGAGTGGGTCAGTGGTCTGAGCCTGGTCCCTGCCCCACCGTGAAGAATGACTCCCCGCATGTTAGATCGGTATGGATGTAGGTTTAATAAGCAACTTCCCGTCTAGACTTCACCATGTAAAAAATATTGCTTATATCTGTAACGCGATATGATGTAATTCGTCCTACGAATCTTTTCGTACGATAGCCCTTTTATTCTAGAGGAAATTAAATGGGTAATCAATACTATTAAGTTCGAGATTCGCCTTCCATTATCTTAAATCTCTAGATCTAAAACCACATTACTAATAACTGGCTGATAATAGTTATCTTTCACTAACACACCGAGTTCCCGCCACAATCCTGAAGGTCCGAGCTGTCCTTTGCGTAGGAGGCCAACTTCCTCTCTATGGACCTTATGTGATATATGAAGGTGGACCTATCTATGCCTAGGAGAGCGCTCACCTTCTCGCTATTTACTTTCCTTGGATAGTCGAAGTAACCGTATTGTAGGGCACCCCTCAACACCTTCATCTCACTTTCTGTGAACCTGGGTTGCTCCGACAGTTTGAGAGGCCATACCTTAACCTCGCTTATTGACATCACCTTGCTCAACCTCTCCAACACCTCCTCCTTGGCGCTTGAGGTTATGGCGAACTCCCACGTCTCCATTCCTGAGTTAGCCACGTTATGTCTGAATATCCCACCCAACTCCTCTATGATCCTGATTATTGATTCCCTCCTTATGTTCTTGGTGAGGGTGATCATCTCCCTCCCCCCTCCCACGTCCTGCACTGAGGTAATCCTTAACACCTTATAGTAGTTGTTGACCCTTCTCGTAAAGTCCCTTAACCTCTTACTTGGAACCAGTATGCTGGTCCTTAACTGATCACCGACCACCTTATAGTAGACCCTTGTGGTTCGATAGGGAATGTGGTTTGTCCAGCATGGCTCATGAACCCCACTGACCCTAAGCACAACGTAAGGGTTCAGTTCACTCCTCATTGTTTATATTATGAATTTCCTATTATTTAAGTGGATCGCGACCTTTAAAACTCACCTGGCTCTCGCTGGTATTTATTTACGATCACGTCCTTAACCAACTGTATCAGTTCCTCCTGGTCCAATAAGGTGAGGAAGTCCATCTCCATGGGATCTATAACCAGTTCCCTGTTGAATCTGGGGGAAAATATCCTCAGCCTTCCCTTATTTTCCACCTCCACCCTGACCCTAGCGAACTCGTTGATCAGCTCCATCTCAACTCACAATATGAAACTCACGTCCTTAACCTTAAGCACTGTGTCGGGTATTATGACATCCCTCTTCCTCAACCTCAACTTTCCGTTGAAGGAGATAACCTGATCCTTCCTTCTGGCGAACAGTATCTCGGAATTAAGGTCTCCTCTATCCCTGTAAAATACAACGTTGCTGTTAACCAGATATACATTATCCTCACTTGATACCCTCAGGTTGGATACCACCCTTAAGGTGTGAGAGGGCGGATTCTCGGACCATGCGTTCTCCAGATAGAGTCTGTTCACCCTCCTCTCCAGGGACTTCCTATCCTCATCCATTATGGGTATTAACTTCTCCTCTCCAGGAACCGAGGAGATGAAGTCCGTAAGGAACATCCTGTACACAACATCCTCCGTTGTAATGGATAGCCACTCCCTATACTTCCTTCCATCCAAGAGCTCCGCCTCCTCGTGGAGGAAGTTAAGGAGAGAAATGTATTGATCACAGGGAATGCTGGTCATGAATCTCACTCCTCAAGTAGTCATACCAGGTGGAATAGAATCCCCTTAGGGACACCTCACTGTAATGCTCTCCAGCTAACCCTTTAGCACCTTCCCCTATTATTTGGGAAGCGTCTCTCTCCATGTGTAGTGAACGTTGATAGTTCGTGTTCATGACTATCCCGGACCTTTTGAAATCAAGGTAGTTGTTGTTCAGCCTCGACCATATTTCAGCGTCGTCCTGTTCCAACAGCCCAGTTGGACCGAACTCATGCATGGCCCTCCTGAAGACCTCCCTCTTGGTCTCCGCCGGAAGGTCCCCAAACACCAATACCCCACCCTGCATCTCGGTGTACGATGGGCCCCTCGGTTGCCAGACCCTGAACATTATGTAGTTCCAAGTGAAGTGAAAGGAGAAGTTCGGGAAGACATTGAAGGGTCCGAAGGGGAACATGTTCTTAACGAACTCTCCGTACTTCTGTGCCAACATATTGGCGGCGTCTGCCAACCTATCCCTGAAGGGGGAGATACTCTCAACGTCCACTGCCGCCCTGGCTAAGCCTCCAGGGTGGGAAAGTATTCCATGCCCATTGCCCGGATAAATGGCCCTGAAATTGGTACCGTATGGCTTCCTTAATCCCACAGGCACCACTGAGGCGTGGGCTGAGGGAGCGTGGTATGCGTCACCGGCGAAGTTCTCTATGCACAATTTCCAGTTAACCGGGATGAGCCA
>JAFMDM010000091.1 GCA_017857195.1 Methanobacteriota archaeon | reverse complement strand
GCACGTACAGAGAGCGTGGTGTATGTGAAGCACGTGAGCACTTGTAGACTTCACGTTCCTGCGCAAGTACCACATTTCATCAACCACCTTGGTCACGACCTTTCCGCTCACCACTTGCCTGGTGTCACCCTAAAGTTTCTAACTCAACGAACTTGCTCCTGCCACGACGCTTGTCAAGTGAACACGGTGCCAAAGGGGACTCCTAGCACCCTTGAGATCTCATGCTCATGCCGTTGGAGTACATCTTCAACGCCTGCTCAACCTTCCATCTGGGGTGAGGATGCTTAGCGTCAGGGAAGAAGTGCCTATTACAGTTCCTGCAGATGTACCTCTGCCTGCCCTTAACCTTTCCTCCCTTAACGTGGTTGTTACAGAACGGGCAGGGAAGGGGTTCAACTTCCTTGTTGCCACGCTTAGCCATGGGTAATACACGACGACTATAGAAAACAATTTACGTGATAAATGACGACACTATGGACACACTCTGATTTTTGGTAAGGACGAGATGACTCCGAGTCGGATTAAAGCATTCGATCATGGGAAAGAGAGCATAGCCTTATGGAGAGCTCCACTAATTCTGCATATGCGAACTACTGCTCTAAATGAGCTTTACCTCAACTTTGAACGTTATTTCACAACGACTTACAGTTTTGACTCCTGCAGTCAGTATCATTCGACTAAGGGGTGTTTCTCTCTTACGAAGGTCCCTCTTCTAAGGTCGCTTAACGCCTCCAAAATCTGTTCTTCAGTGTTCATTACTATGGGTCCATACCAAGCAACTGGTTCATTGAGAGGCCTACCTGATAACAGTATGAACCTTACACCCTTATCACTACTGACTCTTACTTCGTCGCCATCTTCGAAGAGTATGAGATTTCCCTCAGGTATTGAAGTTTTAGAATTTGGATCAAATCTTCCACGGCCTTCCAGAACATAGACTAAGACGTTATAGCCATTCTTGACCTTCAATGACACCTCAGCTTCTGGTTCCAAATTTACATCTGCATATGTAGGATCGACGGTCATTCCAGCCTTCACTGGGCCCTCTACTCCCAGTATTTTTCCAGCTATAACAGTGACCACTCCACCATCCAATTCGACCTTAGGGGCGTGACCTCTCCTTACGTCCCTATATACTGGGCTACTCATTTTCCTATTGGCGGGTAGGTTTATCCAAAGTTGAAGGCCTTTGACTGTGGTATTGGGCATAACGGTCTGTAGTAGTCCTCTGTCCTCTTCCCCGATGGGCTTAGGCATCTCCTGATGAAATATTCCACTTCCTGCAGTCATCCACTGCAAGTCTCCTGGAAAAATTACACCACGATTGCCCTCACTATCCTCATGTTCCACTTTCCCTTCCATTAGATAGGTTACAGTCTCTATGCCCCTGTGAGGGTGCCACGGAAATCCCGCCTCGTATTCTCTAGGATCGTTGGAGCCAAAGAAGTCAAGAAGCAAGAAAGGATCAGTGAGTCCTACGGTTTCCATACCTCCGAATACCCTATATAACCTGACCCCAGCACCATCCATGGTATGACGGCCTTGAATAACACCTGAGATCCTTCTTATCAACTAAACTCACCAAGTGGAATTCACTTGCCCAAATAAAAAACGTGATCGTAGTTAGCCAAGGTATATTCCTAATTGTAATTGTAATAAAAGCTTTAAACCAAATAATACAGAAAACTAACCACATCCGATAAAGGAATTATACTTTTATCTTGTTGGCGTTAAGGGGCAGAAGACTCCGTCAGGACGGCGATGAATAGCCCCTCATTTAAATATAACTTCCTTCGACGCTATGTCAACGACATTCGTGGGCAGGGGTAAGCGTCACCGAGGTTAAAGTAAGGGGTGGTGAGGTATGCCTCTACTCCATCAACGGTCCATATGGCCGACATCGACTCGTCCGTATTCTCAGGGGGTGGAACTGCCCTGAGAGCCTGCTGGGCTTCACTCTTTACATGGCAAGGTGGGGCAATGAATCAGGAAGACTCGTCGTGAGGGCAGGGTGGTTCACCCTAAGTTATCAGGCCCATCCACTTCAACTGCAATAATTTAAGAGGAACCTAAGTGGACCGGCCGGGATTTGAACCCGGGACCTCTCGGATGCCAACCGAGCACTCTTCCAGGCTGAGCTACCGGCCCCCACTTATCACTTGTCATATGGTTTTAAAGTGTTTCGTGGCGTTTAGCTTAATCTCCAAAGTAGGCCCTTCTCCGTTACCTCTGGCTCTGCACCGAGTCCAACTAATATGGACTTGGTCGTGACTTCGTTAAGCAAAACTGACACGGGTGAGGGCTCCTTTCCCATCTCTCTCATAATCCTTATTACGAGACCTTCAGCACTCTGTGGTTCTAACTTTAATGCTTCCTTCACCTTCTCTGCCAGTTTAATCATGTAGTCCCTGTTTATTCGTATAAGGTCTAATATTTTCGCTACATTGGTGTATATAGGACCGTGGGCCACTATTGCTCCATCTGATCCACGTACTAACTCTTCTGCTCTATCTAGGGAGCTCAACGCAAGCCAGAAGTCCTCATGAAACGGAAATACGAAACCCTCCAATATTCGTTGTCCGAATACAGCATCCCCTAAAAATACGAAACCCCCCAACAAGTATGCTGTATGGCCTGGTGTATGTCCTGGGAGTTCTATTTTTTCCACATCGGTATCAGAAATCTCTACCTCCACGTCACCCTTCATTAGATCGTATGAGAAGAGCGGACTTTCCTTGGATGAAAATCCATAAACCATGGAACGCCTTCCGGCAGCCGACAGTGCCCACATGTCTTTCTTGGGAATATATTTCAGGCCCTTTCTCCTCAATCCGGCGATGTGATCGGCATGTCCATGAGTGCAAAGGTACCATTCTCCGTCTACTTCAGCTTCTGCATTCTTTCCGCCAAGGTCTATCACTATCCTTCCCTGATATATTAGGGTATTCGGACTTCCTGGTAACACCTCTAGCTCTCTAGTTAACTTCAACTCTGCACCCCTCTAGTCTCAAGTCTAACGCCCTCAAGTTCTAACAGTTTTTTCTTCATTTCCACCCCCCTGGCGAATCCACCCAAGCCGTTCTCAGCCACCACTCTATGACAGGGAATCACCAATAGTACAGGATTTTTGGAAAGGGCCATTCCCACTGCTCTTGGTGAAGTTCCTACCCTCTGAGCTATTTCTCCGTAAGTAGCAGTCTTTCCCCAAGGTATTTTGCTTACTTCTTTGAATACTTTGAGTCTAAATGAATTAGTGTTTATATCAAGCGGAACATTAAATTCTACCGGTTTGCCCGAGAAGTAAAGATCAAGCTTTGAGAAAAGAAAACCGAAGAATTCCTGGTTTAACAGTGCACTCTCAGCGCAGTCGCAGAAATCTAACATCCGAAGCCCTCGCTCGCTTGCGGCCACTGTTATTGTACCTACTGGACTTCTATAGAGGCCGTAAAATATCATTTGATCCTCTCCAGCGTGGTAGGATGCAACTCCCTATTCGCTAATTCGTCAGATATGGCGCTAAGGAACTTCTTCAGTGGCACGCCCTTCACCTCTACGTTCCCTCTTCCCCTTACGGTTACAGTTCCCTCCTCTGCTTCCCTCCTTCCTATTACAAGTAAGTATGGTATTCCTTCATCGTAAGCTCTCTTTATCCGCTTAGATAAGGTCTCATCCGTTCTATCAACTTCAACCCTGGCCTTAACCTCCCGCAGTGATTTAGCTATTCCGTTAGCATATTCCATAACAGCATCAGATATCGGTATTACCCTTACCTGCACTGGACAGAGCCAAGTGGGCAATTTCCCAGAGAAGTGTTCCAGAAGTATTGCCATAAACCTGTCTATGGAACCAAATATGGCCCTATGGACTATAACTGGCCTTTTTCTTTCGCCGTCCTTATCCACATATTCCAGTTTGAACCTCTCGGGCAAATTGAAGTCAACCTGTATGGTGGACAACTGCCACCATCTTTCTAGGCTATCCTTTATCTCGAAGTCTATCTTGGGTCCGTAAAACGCACCCTCCTTTTCTTTTACCAGATATTCTATACCTACAGATTTCATCGCATTGATCAGGCTAGAGGTAGCTTTCTCCCACTGCTGATCAGTGCCTATACTTTCATCTGGTCTAGTGCTTAAGTTAACTCTAACGTCCTGACCAGCGAAGCCTAACTTATTCAACACCTCCAACGTCTTCCTAATCAAGGTTGCTACTTCTTCCTGTATTTGGTCCTCCCTGAGGAATACATGTCCGTCGTCCTGGGTGATCTCTCTAACTCTTAGAAGACCGTAAAGTTCTCCTTTCTTCTCCCATCTATATATGGTTCCGAACTCTGAGAACCTGATGGGTAGATCCTTGTAGCTTCTCGGCTTTGATTTATATATCATTATGTGGCCAGGGCAATTCATTGGTTTCACTCCCAGTTCCTCGTCCTCATGGGTGAAGATGAGCATCTTGTCCCTATACATCTCATAGTGGCCGCTGATCTTCCAAAGGACGCTTCTGTAGACGTGACTAGTAAATACCTCTTGGTATGACATCGAGTCATTGATCTCCTGCATGTATCTCATCAGTTCCTTTCTTATGATCTGCCCCTTTGGGTGGAAGAGGGCTAACCCCTGCCCTACCTCCTCATGGAAGCTGAAGAGGTCCATCAATTCTCCAATCAATCGATGATCCCTTTCGGTTGCCTTCCTCAGCCATTCCATGTATTGATTGAGCTCATCCTCTCTCTCGAAGGCCACACCGTGGACTCTCACGTATTGTTTGTCTGGAGAGGGGTGATGAGTAGATATGTTTAGTATTTGGAAGAATGCAGGCTTCCCATCCGATGGAGCTTGCTGTACCTTTAATCTTATACCATCCGCCTCAACTTCTCCGTCAAGGACCTTAAGTTTCACGTCCTCATATCTAGCAAATTTGTAGACCTCGTCCGGGCTCAAAGTTCTCTCTGAGTCGAGATCAATGTAAAATTCTCTCTCACCTACTCCAATTGCCACTGGTTTATAGCCAGCCTTGGCCATGTTTGCAGCCAAAATTACTGCGCCCTTAATCCAGGTAGAATAATAATCTTGCATGGAGTGTTTTTATGTGTGGTGAGTAAATTAGATTATCGTTGGAAATCCTCATCGTGGCCAGCGGAGGAGGCCATACAGGCTATGCGAGGGCCTTGGCCCAGTATTTAGAATCTCCTGTTGATTTTGTAATTCCTACGGGAGACTCCTTCTCTAGGAGATTGTTGGAACCATATGCTAGAAGGATCTTTGAAGTGACAAAGGGAAGAAGCCCAGCTGGTGGATCGCTACTGAAAGGTGGAATATCGGCCTTCCTGCAGAGCTTGAGGTTGCCCAAATATGACGTAACAATAGCTACGGGTTCAAATCACTCGGTGATCCCCTCATTCCTTCAGAAATTAAAGGGTTCTGAAATATATGCCATAGAAAGTCAAGACAGAATAGTAACAAGAGGGAGGGCAGTGAACTTGATCTCCCATATCTCGAGGGCGGTCTTCCTTCATTGGAGCGAACAGTCCAGACTTTATAAGAACGGTGTTGTGACCGGCCCTATCGTGGAGAAACCCAGATATGAACCTAGGGATGAAGGTTATATACTTATTACAGCAGGGAGTATGGGTTTCCCTAGGCTATTCAAAGCAGCCCTTCCCATAAAGATGAAGGCAATGGTTCAGACAGGCTCCGTCTCTCCAGAGCCGTACAGAAGAGAGCGACCCGATTGGGAATTTTTTGAATATGACACAGATTTAGAGAGGAGAATAGCTTCTGCATCGATCGTTGTTACACATCAAGGAAAGACCGCAATGGAGTCTGTGGTTATGTATAGAAAGCCCACGATTATTGTATTTAACAGGGATTGGACACGAGCTGCCTCGAGGGAGGATACCAAACTCTATGCATCAATTCTTGGTGCCACCTTTCTAGACGATCCATCAACTTGGAGCGGAGGAGAGTTAGAGTCAGCGTTAGCCTCATCGAGGGAACCCAAGATAATAGAGCCTGGAACTAGAAATTTAATTAAATATATTATTAATAGTATAAATAAAAATTAATTTTCTGGTTCTCGTTCCTTTTAGTTTGCTTTAACTTTACCCACGTTAAGCGGAAAGCTCTTCGTCGGCTAGACATATAGGCCCAGCCGATTCTTCTTTGCCGTTTTCTTTTTACTGAGGACGCTCCTCCCAGCTCCGCTAAGGACTTGATAGGGACGGAGCAGCCGCTGATGTGGTTCTTCCTTCCATCTCTTCGCTCCCCTCCTTTCGTGATCCAGGATATTGATCCCTAGCGCTAGACTTTCCGTGAATTGGAAATATGATTTCCCGTGATGGGAATCCTGAATCATTCCAGGCTGAGAAGTCAGGCGAACTTAACAACGTATAAATCAAATCAAAGCTTCCGCCTGCAGCATTACATAAAGGCTGAAAGCCTCGCCCCTTCCAGGGGCGGAGATGATTAGTTAAATACTGTTTTTCTAATTATACTAATCAGGAGGAACGCGATCAGAGCTACGGTTTCAATGTCGCCCTCTCAGAATCCCTCCTAGTCCTTGTAAATAACTACGTGAAGGCAACACGTTTCGTGTTCTGGTTGAGGGAGAACGTTCCGAACCCGGAAGAGAAGGGTGTACTCGGCAAAGTCCGTGAGTTGTACAACAAGTTAAGGAGCGAATACAACCCACCGTCAAAGG
>JAFMDM010000090.1 GCA_017857195.1 Methanobacteriota archaeon | reverse complement strand
TAGTTCTATTTCCGTTTATTAACTTAAGTTAGCAGATTTCACGCGTTTCCCAACTGTCTGGCAATCTCAATTGCGTCATTGGGAGTGATCCTCCTTCCATCTCCCGCCATCTCCTTTATCTTCTCCAACACGATCCTTAATTTATCGTCAGGTAACTCTACCCCTCCCTCCCTGAGCACCATCCTTAATCCATGTATTCCGCTGTGTTTTCCTATGGCTATTCTTCTGAAATTGCCCACCTCTTCAGGTGTCATGGGTTCGTAGGTCTCGGGGTTCTCAAGGACTCCGTGCACATGGATACCAGCCTCGTGGCCGAAGGCATTATCGCCAACGACGGGTTTGAAGAACGGAACCATCATCCCTGTCATTTCAGATAGCATCCTGCTGGTCTCATATAGCATGGAAGTACGTACGTTAACCTCGAATCCTCCCAGTTTCTTTAGGGCCATGACCACCTCTTCCAGGGAGGCGTTTCCCGCCCTCTCCCCCATCCCATTGATTGTAACATGTACCTGAGATGCTCCTCCCATCACACCTGCGATTGAGTTGGCTGTGGCCAATCCGAAGTCGTTATGGCAGTGTACGCTAACCGTTCGACCTTTGGCAACTGAGACCACGTCTGCTATTAGGTCACGCATCCTGAAGGGATCCATGACACCGACGGTATCTGGAATGTTTATTCTGTCGGCTCCCGCAGATATGGCTGTCCTGACCACATGAAGTAGGAAGTCCCTGTCCGTCCTCGTGGCGTCCTCTGGACTGAACTCAACCGTTACTCCCCTGTCCTTGGCGTACCTTATCATTGTATATACCCTATCCTCCACCTGCTCCCTTGTTATCTTTAGCTTGTACTTTAGGTGTATGTCAGAGGTAGCAATGAACAGGTGAATACTTTTGACCCCAGTGTCCAGTGTCCTATCTATGTCATCTTTAACCATCCTCGAGAGGGCCGTAACCTCCACTTCCTCTCCTATAGTTTCGTTTATTTTCTTGGTGGCGTCGAACTCAGGTTGACATGAAGCGGGGAAACCCGCCTCGATCACATCAACCCCCATATCCCTCAACCTGACCGCCACCTTCAACTTTTGCTCAGGGGTCAGGTCTATATTTGGAGCCTGTTCCCCATCTCTTAAAGTAGTATCGAATATGCGTATCCTCCTAGAGAATACGATTACCCATTTTACCTCGGATAAGGAATCACATAAACCAGCATATAAAAGTTTCCTTCCTTGGTGAAAGATGGAGTTGAGCTTGTCCTTCCATACAGTTCAAGTCCTGTGAGCTTTACTGAAGCATCATTGAGATTCTCGTTTATTTCGCAAGAGAACTCGAGACCTCATTGGCTTCTTGAGTCATTCTGTCCATACCAGTAAGCTATGCGGCAGAGGAGGGTTTTTATGGATCCTGGACATTCTTCCACACCTTGATAGGACTACACGGTCATTCTATGCTATCCTTGGACTCCATGGTAATAGATCCACACGATGGGGGAAGCATAGGCCTGCCTAAACCATCATTCAACGCAAAGCTCACCTTGGTCACCCATCAACACTTCGATCACGATGCAGTGGAAGTTGTTGGCGGAAAAGCGTTGGTCAAGTATTATGGCTCCACTTCCCTTGAGGGCTTCAGAATAGTGGGGGTGAGGGGATTTCATGATAAAGAGAAAGGTAGGAGAAGAGGGGAAGTGGCAATGTATCTGGTGGAGAGGAATGATTTCAAGGTTGTCCATCTGGGGGACCTTGGATGTTTGTTGAACGAGAGTCAGATGAAGGAGTTAAGCTCTCCCGACGTCCTGGCGTTGCCCGTGGGCGGAGTGATCACAATAGATTGGAAAGAGGCCGCAGATCTGGTAAGGGCACTGAAACCTAAGGCCGTTATTCCGCTACATTACTGGGTAAAGGGACACTTAATGCCCTTGGACAAGGTGTCCCCCTTCCTAGAAGAATTAAAATGGAAAACAATCCAAACCAGAAACGTAAACGAGGAAGAGTTAGCCTCTCAGACCATCTACTTGCCTTTCTAGATCTTTATTTTCTCTACCCTGGCGAAAGGGATAGTCTCCTTGTTAAGGTCGTCCTTGACAAGGCCCTCGAGGGCCCTCCTTATTACTTCACTCCTGTTGTAGCCGTGCCTCATGGCGTACCTGTCAAGCAGCTCCAACAGGTCCTCCTCCAGCTTAAAGGTAACTACTCGCATCTTATCTCATATATATGCTTATCGTTCCACGTCTTAAGTATTTTCTGGAACGATATTATTGTAGTCCTATGTGAGGAGGAGTACTGAATTAGAAAGATTAATATAAAGCCTTCCTCATATTATCCATTAGGGGCAAATACACATGCCCACAATACATCTCTCCCTGCCAGAGCAACTATACTCTGAGTTGAAGAGGAGATCTGAAGAGATGGGAATACAGATGACTGACCTGGTAAAGGTCATGATAAGGAACGGATTGGAGGGTGATGTGGAGGATTCACCAAAGGAAAATACAGGGCGTTTAGAGGAAAGCTTGGTTTTCCTGGAAGCCAAGGTGGCCCAAATGGACATAATAATAGGTGAGCTCATGAAGAGGGTGAAGACCCTCGAGGAAGAAAGCGGAATAGAGGAGGAGCCGGAAATAATTAAAGGGTAAGTTAAGGAAAAGTAATGGGGCCTATGCGAATTGCCCTCGAGTCACGAGGGTTCCGTGAGCATAGGAGGGTCCCATAATTATGGTCAGTGA
This sequence comes from Methanobacteriota archaeon, assembly GCA_017857195.1. Taxonomy (GTDB): domain Archaea; phylum Thermoproteota; class Thermoprotei_A; order Sulfolobales; family Sulfolobaceae; genus Sulfodiicoccus. The sequence continues at coordinate 4,023 of JAFMDM010000090.1, read as the reverse complement.
TGTGGCAAGGGACGTCCTGACTTGATGAAGAGATATTAAAAACTGAATCACATGACAATGAGGGTGACCGTCCTAAGTATGGACGGGTTCCTCCTTACCTCAGCTATTATCTTGTTAAGACCCTGAAGGTCCTTGTTCTGTAGTTCCGCAACCACGTCGTACTCGCCGTACACGGCATTAGCCTCAATTACACCGTTTATCTTCCTTAAAAATTCCACAACTTCACTCTCCTTACCCATGGAGGTGACTATCAAGATGTACGCCTTTACTTGTGAAGTGCTTTCCATAGGAAAAGTAAAGGTTTCCTCTCTAAAAAAACTACCTAAAGAGCAACTTCTCTGGGTCTAGAAGTTTTACTGAAATCCATATGAGGAATAGGGAGACAGCCAACGTAAGGACTAAGTAGAGGAGAGTGTTAATGTAGAGCCCACCTGCGAAGTCCACTAGGGCTGCGCTAAGCTGAACGTAGGGAATCAGCAATATTGCTGAGGACGGAAAAGTGAGGGAGCCGAAGTTAAGGAAGAGGGAGGAGAAGGAGGCAAGAAGTATTAAAGTGAAGATAAGTGTGGATATGAGTTGGGCGTTCCTGGTGGAACCACCGAGCAACATGAGCACCAGAACGCTCAGGGAGGCCGTAAGTAGGACAGTCTCCATGTAAACACCTATCACCACCCCAAGGAACGGAAGGGCGAAAGTTACGGGAGAATGGGTGTAAACGTCCAGAGCCACGGAGAAGAGCACAATTCCCAACACTTCACTAATTGAAGAAAGGACCCCTAGCATGGAGCCCGCTGCTACCTTACTAATTATGAAGGAGGAAGGCCTCAGTGGAGTGGAGAGAAGGGACTCAAGCGTCCTCCTCTCCCTCTCTCCCGTTATCCCCTCAACAATGAAGAACACCGCTGGTAAGGCGGAGGGGAAGAGGACCAAAGATAGTATCTTGGTGAACTGGAAAAGCTGATCCTGTTGCTGTGACACGGGATGATTGTTCACAGATCTGTAACCAACGATCAACCCCAGCGGGTTGAATACTGCATCAGGAGAGACGTTGACGTGGGCCTCCTTGGCCAATAGACCTATCCTGGTGAGGGTTATGTTCTCGGAGAGGTTGAAGAGGGCGTTCTCCACCAGAGACAGGGCATTACTACCAGAACCAACGCTCACCTCCACAGTTAAGTAGGTGGTGGAGTTTATCCTGCTCACGTTGAGATAGAAGTCGTTGGGAAAGATCAGTGCCACGTCCGGGGTGGAGTTAGGGTCGTTGTAGACCACCTTGGCGCCTGAGGAGGAGATGTAGTTTCCAACATAGTGGACGTATGGTTCGTTGAGCGGATTATTGTTAACTATCTCGATCACGACTGGATGCACTATTGAGGCGAGCAACACACCGCCAACCAGGGGAAGCATTATGAGGGGGAGAAGTATTGAGCCAAGCAGAAGTCTCCTATCCCTCTTGAGGTCCAGGATCTCCTTACTGAGAAGTTCACCTATCATCCTTAACACCCGATGCCTTAAGGAATACCTCCTCCATGTTCTCAGTTGAGAAGAGCCTCTTCAACTCCGCTGGTGTACCCTGTATAACCGTCCTTCCGTCGTTTATGAGCACCACCTTATGACATAAGTACTCCACCTCCAACACGTTATGGGAGGAAAGAAGTATTGCTGAGGACGCGTTAAGTATGGTCCTTCTAACCCTCACACTGGACTCTATGTCAAGGCCAGAGGTGGGTTCGTCAAGTATTGACAGAGCTGTGTTTGTCATGAGGGTCCTTGCTATTAGAAGTCTCCTCTTCATCCCTCTACTATACTCCGACGTCCTCCTGTTTATGGCCTCTCCCAGGGAAGCCAAGGAAACTCCCCGCTCCACCATCTTGAGAGCAGTCTCTTCGTCCCTCGAGTAGAGCTTGGCGTAGAAAAGCAAGTTCTCATATCCGGTCAGCCTCTCGTAAGGATAGGCCTCCTCGGGGAGATAAGAAACCATACCCAGGGACCTGGCCTTCCTGGGCTCCTCCCCAGCAATCCTCACGACACCCTCATAGTGGGTAGCTATCCCCGCTACTACCCTGAGGGTCGTGGTCTTTCCCGCCCCGTTGGGCCCCACTACGCAGGTCACCTGTCCTGAGGAGGCGGAGAACGTTACCCCATGCAGCACCTCCCTTTTACCAAACCTCTTCACAAGGCCGGTAATATCTAGGACGTTCCCCGAGAGAGTATTCACAACGATCACTTGAGAAGTGCCTATATAATTAGTTTCCCTAATTTGAAGGATGGTTGGCAGCGTCGCCGACAGAACTAGGGAGGCATTGCTGAGATTGGGGGAGAGGGGGAAGGAGGTGCTTAAGGTTGCCCTGGACGTGGCCGAGAGTAGGGCGGATCCCCAGCTGGGTGACTTTGATTATAGGACAATAGCGGAGAGGTGCCGGGAGATGGGATTGGGGGATCCGAAGATGATCCTTAGGGTCCTGGAGAGGGACTTCGGGGTGCTTGAGACAAGTTATCACTCATACAACCAACACTGGTGGAAGTTCGTGGACGCCGAGCAAATCAGGGAAGCCTTGGGTGAGGAGGAAGTGGATCCGGAGGTACAACTGATTCGAATACAGTTCGATAGCCTGGACGTAAGCGGATTGGAAAAGAGGCTTAGGTTCATGCTCACAAAACCCACCCTCACTGAGAGCGATAAAAGGGCCTTCAGGGAGATGGCCTTCGACGTCCTTCCCTCACTTACAGAACTTTACAGGAGGGCCTCAGCCAGGGAGGAGACGGCAAATCTAACCCTCGATATAGGGAGGGTAATGGCGCTGGCCTCACAGGTATCCAGGAGGATAGCTGGAAGGCGTAAGGAATCAACTGAGCTCAAGGAGCCTACCAGAGATGAACCTCAGCGCCTCACCCAGGGTTGAACGATTGTTGTAATTCCTCAACACTTCCTCCAGGTCCTGACGACCCCTCATGGAGTTGATCGCTTTCACTAACGTAGGAAACGCCCTGGTGGCATTGTCGACTATGGTGATGGTGGAGGTCTGGGAGGTTCTTGAGAGGGGGTTCAGGTCGACCGATATGACCTTCTTTCCCATCTTCACCAAGGCCTCAGTCCTATCGCCATCCTCTAGAGCCAGGAGGACAACGTCAGCGGAATATATTCCCTCCTTGCTGACCCTCCTCCTCTCGCTGAAGAGTTCAGGTATTGTCTCGGTGGCGTCGTTAACTCCCAGCACCTCCCTCACTCCTGCTCTCTTCAACGCCTCGTAGACTGCCATCTCCCTCTCAGGTGTCCTGTAGAAGAGGTTCACTTCCACCTTGGCCCCAGAGACCTCGCTCAACCTGGCCACCTCCTCAGGCACCAGGGCTGCCACGTTACCGTTAACCGAGATCACTGGGTGCCTGGACGTGAGAATCAGGGCCGCCGCGGCCTCAACGGCCTTGAGGGCGAAGTGATTAGTCCTCTCACCGAGTAGGTAGTCGAAACATTCCCCTCGGCCGTGAGCTATGAGGCCCTCTGGAGCAACCACGTTCTTCTCATTGCTTCAACTAGCTTCTCCCTAACGAGGAGGGACTCCCTCCTAGGGTGATTTTCCGGTATTAACAGATCCTGGCACCTCCGTGGGGTTGATGTTGTATTGAACCTTCAGGTCCCTCATCTAAAAACATTACTAAACCTTTCTTCCTAAATGAATTGGCCCTTGGAGCAGGAAAGCCCATTGACCCATTGAATTGGGCCGCTACCCTGAAGAAGGACTCCAACGTCCTCTCCCTGAGGAAGATTGAGATCAGTTCCGTCGCCCCTGGGGATCCCTCCACTATGGACGATGTAGGTAATCTCTGCAGGGGGAGGGAGTAGACTGCCCTCCACTGCACGTCCACCCTCTCTGCCATTCCTATGCCTGGCGCTCCAGGTCTGATCCTATGGACAACTCCCCCTCCAACGGTCTGTGAAAGGACGTCACCCAGGCCGTTTCCTGTGAGCACGTCTGAGACATGTGCGACTTTCAATGCCCTTCCCCTCTCCACATGAAAGAGCTC
>JAFMDM010000089.1 GCA_017857195.1 Methanobacteriota archaeon | reverse complement strand
CTAGAGTTTCAGTTCTCGGTGTTGAGCTGGGGATCGGCGAATGCCCTCATATATTACCTCTTGGCAGTGCTTGGTAACAGAAAGGTCCCTGGACTCAGCTCATGTATTTACACATGTTCCATAGGTGCCATGCTATTGGTTGGTACCGCGCAGAACTTGGTCATAGATTTACCACTTTTCCTTCCAGCTACCGCCCAACTATCCACCCTCACGCCCCCAGTAAGGAAGGCAGTGTTGTTGGCACTGCTGAGTTGGGCGATCGTGATGACCTTATCCAGCGTTAGATGAGGATGAAAAGTCGAAAATAAGGTCACTCCCTTTATTTTTCCAATCATGCTTTATTTTATGATTCCTCAGGAACTGGTGAACCAGACCCTACTTTATGCTGCAAACGGCTCCCCCATACTCCTTCTCATAAAGATTATTGCCATCTATGGTAACTCGGCGTTAGTGAACGTGACCCAGGTAAATACCAACACCTCTGTGGTACTTGACTTTCAGGCATCGATTCCACTTTTTCAGGTCTGGGATAAGCCAGAGGGCAATTTGACCACTTTTGACGGGGTCCAGGCGATGGTGGAGCAGGTTCATGGGGAGACACTCTATGTGGATGGATATAATGGTCTTGTATTGGGATACACTCAAGGCCACCAAACCACAGTTCTCAGAGGTGCTTCCATGGAGTTGGAGCCTGGCTTCTCCCTGAGCGTCCCAACCTTGACCCAACTGCTCCATCAGGCACCCACATTCAAGGACTACGCCGAGCTCGATGTGGTTACACTAGTCTTGGCAGCTGGATGGTTCCTTCTATTCGAAAGGATCGATGGATTCCTAAGGAGGAGATGACTTGGAGAACTCGATCGATTGTCGAAATCATCCATGGTCATTAAACCAATGCGTTTGGAGGTATGGAGCCATGGAACTATCGGCCTCAGACCTTCTGGCAAAGGTGAGGTCGCCCATGCTCTTCGGAGGAAAGATCTCCTCCCCAATTAGAGTGAATACCAGGGACACCAGGGGGCTCTTCATGCTCCTTAGGAAACAGGAAAAAGTTGAGCTATTGTTGGACGGAGATTACCTCCTTGAGGCCTTGGAGGTGGCCGGTGCACTTAGGGAGTCCTCCAAGGCCGTTCGTGTCCACGGTATAGACTCTTCACCTGAAGGACCTCCTGGGAGCCCCATGATGCTGAATATGACCCTAGGAGTAAACGAAGATCCGAGGCTCCTCACCTGGTTCATCCACACCGATCTGGGGGTAAATTATGATAGAGCTAGGACGGTATGGGACGCCAGGTCGAAGTTCATTGGACTGATGACGGAAAGTCGATGTTATCTTGTGTTCGAGAGGATTGAGGGAGATTGGGCCGTTGCCAGGTTCAAAGGCAGACCAACGGGAAATTTTGGGGTAAGGCCGAACATGTGGTTGACTGGGGCCTCAATTGTGGAGTTGAAATGGGATGGTGACAAAGCATTGGCACTCCTAAAAGACATTTTGACTAGACCTCTGGGAGCTACCTATGTAGCCCTCAGTGAGGAACAGTTAAGTAAACTTCTCAAAATTACAGGATGGAGTCTACGGTAATACTGATCTCCGACAAGGTCATGATACATAGGTCCTCTTCGAGGATAATCCTTTTCAATAATACTATTCACACCTGTCAGTAATGAGGCTGGCGAAACAGTTGGCCCTGATTGGGGTGGCAAGTGCTTTGATTACTTTAGCCTTCTTTGACAGATATTTCCTCTTGACCATTCCCATCTCAGTACTCCTCGTCACTTGGCTTGTGTTGGACAGCAAGATTAAGGAGCCTAATGACTTGGGATCCCTGAAAGAAGCCATAATGAAAATGGGTGTAACAGAAAAGAGGGTGAGGCTAACTGAGAACGCTAGGAGGTACGCGTTCTTCCCCTCGGTTGTGGGAGAGGGAGAGCTTGTCATAGGGACTGACTACGCAGTCATGAAGGTCGGAGGAAAGGTGCAGGTGATCGATAAATATACGGCTCTAGAGATTTTGGATAATACTCCATCAGAATAAAAGGGGATATCACAGGTTAGTCGAAAGTTATGCTTATACTTTTAAATCTTCTATAAAACTTAATGCAGTCCAGCGATGGCCTGGACAGGGTATTGAATTTTTGGAGGAATGTGGACGAGAAGATCGACCTGTCGAAGTCAGATATACAATGGAAAATTGTATTGGCCATGATGTCAAGGGGACAATGTTCCACGGCTGAGCTTGCTAAAGATATAAGTGAAAACAAAAAAGCAACCATAGACGCCATAAGGAAACTCATAAAAAAGGGCTTGGTGACCAAGGTGAAATTCGACGTTTACTCCCTGTCTGAGGCTGGAAAGGAGTTGGTGGAACAGATAAGGAAGTTCTCAACCTCTCCGCTAGCTGCACCAAATTTCGATGGGGAGGAGTACCTGAATAATCCCACTCACTTCTACTATTTCAGCGAAATTTTGAAGGCCTCAATAATAAATGGGGGCGAGGTGCCCATAGCCCGACTGGCCATGGAATTAGGTGTCTCTAAGAGCACAATAAAGGCTTACCTAGACCTATTCTCCACGAAATACAAGTTCTTCAAGAAGGTGACCAGGAGAACATTCTTAGGCAAAATAAGGCAGACCTACATGGTCTCTGATCAGGGCCTGAAGTATGGAAATAGGATACCAGGTATGTTTAGAACCAAGAACAATGCTCTCATGAAGCTTATGTTGAAGGTGACCTGGAGTACAAGGTTCGAAACTTCAATTCTCAAACTAATGGCTCTATTTACGGCATCGGCGCCGTTACTTATGTTCTTTAGAGGAGGCGGTATAATAAGTAGAGCCGAGGCGGCGGTGTGGCTCTATTCCATGATATTCTTTTCAATACTCAGTGTTTCGGCCTATCTAATATCAAGGTTGTAAAGGAATAGGTTTAGAAACTTCCTGCTCCTTCAGGACGATATTGTCCACCCTTGGGAGGACCTGATGGAAACAATTATAATATTAGCTCAAGGCATAATATGGAAAGGGCACTCTCTACAGTTCTTCAAATCTAATTGAAATATCGATTTAATTGAAAAATTATAAAAGACGTTGATATACCCTCAGCAACTCCAGTCCCACTCTTATTCCAACCGATGCCTCGGGAACGTTGAGAGATAGGGCCCAGTTCTCCACCTCATCAACCCTCCCAAGTCCAAGGAAGGGTAGAGAGGCTGACATTATTCTCCCCAGCACTCCGGTGGCATGATACATCCTCCGCAAGGCAGGGAAGTTGGCCTTAAGCCAATTCCACGTCACCTCCCTTCCTTTTAGGTTGGATGCTGCTGCTGGGACCAATCTTCCCGCGTCTTGCCTCTTTACCTCTCCCGAGAGGAGGAAACCCAAGGCCAGAGCTAAGTCCACCTGTTTATCAGTGCCCAACATGGCAAGTAACACCCTGTTCCTCTCCTCGTCGGACTTCGCCTCCCTATAGATGGACAATAGTCTGGAGAACGGGTTGGAGGAGTGAAGAGAGACTCCGTACAGAACCGCTAATCTCATCTCGGGTTCCACCGACCAATAATCATCGACCATGGAGGCCATGCGCATGGCGTAAGAGTCGTCCACGGCCACCAATCTTCTGGCCAACACTCCCCTGAAGAGTTTACCGTTTGGGTCGTTCCTCCCCTCCCAGAGCTGAAGTTGTCTCCTATGGAATTCCAAGCTCGCTGACCTAACCTGGTCCCCAAGGATGGATTGAAGGAGAGATAGTTGTGACGATACTTCCCAGGCAGGAAGATATTCCCTCTCCTCCTTGAACTTTGAGATGAAGTTGAGGTACTGGCTCACGGACCATCCGCCGGACATAAGTTTGGCGAACGAGTCAGACGCCACGTTCCACCTGTCCATGGCATCCCTGGATGCCTCCAGGGCAGAGTCCCAGTTCTCGTAATCAGACCTATAGAAGCCTGTTGCCCCCCTGTTGAGCTTGAATCTCTGAGCTTGTATATCTAGAACTTGTTCCCTGCCCTCCATGAGGAGGGACCCTTCCTTACCGTCAGCAATGTAGGTTAGGGGGATTGGCCACTGATCCTCCTCTCCCTCAAGGAACCTAAACTTCCTCTGGGTGAGGTGGATCCCCTTACCGTGACTCTCCACCTTCACCACAGGATGACCTGCCTTACCGACCCAGGACTCCATTATCTTTACGATGGGTTTTCCTGAGGCCTCCTGCAGGGCTTCCCAGAACATGTTGGCTGTGGCGTTAGAATAGCTGTATTTCTTAAGGTAGCTTGATATACCCTTCCTGAAGTCTTCCTCTCCCATGAACGCCTCGACCATCCTCAACACACTGGCCCCCTTGCCGTAACTGATGTCATCGAATATTTGCTCTATTTCCTCCTCGGTCTTCACTGGAACATGAATGGGGTGAGTCTCCCTCAGGGAGTCCCTACGCATGGCCCCGGCTGTCTCATCCAACACGAAGTCCCACCACATATTCCACTCCGGATGCATGGAGTTTACCGCCTTGTAGCTCATGAAGGTGGCGAAACTCTCGTTGAGCCAAAGGTCCTCCCACCACTTCATGGTAACCAGGTCTCCGAACCATTGATGAGCTATCTCGTGGGCTATGACCTCCGCCACTCTCCTCCTGGTCTCCTCAGCGGAATTCTGATCCACTAAGAGGGCCGTCTCCCTGAACGTAATTGCGCCCCAGTTCTCCATGGCTCCAGCCGCGAACTCAGGCACGGTGATGAGGTGCAGTTTGGGCATCTGATATGGGATACCGAAGTAGTTTTGATAGAAGGATATTGAACCCTTGGCCACCTCCAGTGCATATCTTCCCCTCTCCCTTTGTCCAGGAGGGGTAACTACTATAATGGGAAGGTTTCCAAGCTTGTCCTCCAGGTAGTCGAACTTTCCTATTCCAAGGTAAAGGAGGTAGGTGGACATCCTGGGTGTCTCGGCGAAGTGCACAACCTTCTTTCCTCCTTGTTCCTCCACCTTCTCTGCGGGCATGTTGGATATTACGTCAAGATCGGCGTCAACCTTCACTGAGAGCTTGAAGGATGCCTTATACCCAGGGTGATCCACACAGGGGATCATCCTCCTGGCCCCTATTGCCTCAAATTGGGTCGACAGCATCTGATAATCGCCTTGGGCGGCCCTATAGAACCCCATGAGTATCTCAGGTATCTTGCCAGAGAAGTCCACTTCTGCCATCTCCTTCACTGGAACGTTGGCAGTGAGCAGTTTGCCGTCATAACTGAACTTAACCTCTCTACCATCAACCTTAAGTGAATGAATGGAGAGGTCTACTGCGTTCAGTTCGACCTTGTCAGAATTCATGAGAATCTTTACCCTTCCATCATAGGCAAGACCCTTGAAGTCCACGTCCATGAAAATTTCATATCTCTTTATCTCCATGTATACTAAGTATTGGAAGTGGCTTTAAGGTTATCTTACCCGGCCCCCCTCCCCACCGGGAGGGAAGAGACCGGGAAGATGCTGGTCCACAGCTTACAGTTAAAGTGAGTATTACAGCATTAAATTCCTTTCTGTTGACGACAGGAGTACATCGATTGCGTCCATACGAAACTATATCGCAGGGTTAAGGCAATCCCTTCGAGAGTGTAGCGTTATTTAGTTTGTGAGTCACTCTCGTCACATAGAAGAAAATTTCGTAGCTTAGTGCCTACATTATGGACATGTTCACTAATAGTAACGGTTGATGCTAAATGGAGAGTCGATGAATGGATCCTCACTCGTGAGTAAGTACATATCAATCCTCTCTGAGCCTAACCCTTAAGTCCGCTAGGCCTCTGCCCACTCGGAAAAGGTGACGAGATAGGCAATGAATAGGGAAGTCATAAGAGTATCATGACGTCGCTAACTGCAATAACCAAGCCTCGAATCCCATGTAAACGAGGTTGTAAACTATTTAATCTCCCACCCAAAAAAGGTTAGGGACGGAGTGTAGTCATCTCAGTTAGGATCCCAAAAGAACTAAAGGATGAGTTAGAGAAATACAAAATAGACCAGGTGGAGGTAATGAGGAGGGCATTGATTGATGAGGTAAAGAGGGCAAAGGCCAAGGAATTGGAGAAGGAGATGGATAAGGTGAAACCTATCTTAAGCAAGACCAGTGAAGACATATGGAGGTCAATAAGGGAGGACAGAGAAGGAAGATAATACAACTCTGCGTAATGGAAAAGGATCATCATGACTAGCTACGTTTTCGACTCCTCTTCCATCTACACCTCATTGAAACGTGGTGTGCCCAAAATGGTGGGCGGTAATTATACAGTGACGTTGGCCAAGTTTGAGTTAGGTAACGTCGTATGGAAGGAGGCCTTCCTATTACATAGCACCTATTACATAGCATAAGTAAGGCAGACAGCGTTGTGTTAATTGAGTTCATTGAGCAGATATTATCCACCATTAACGTATGCGAGGTCGATGATCCTTCTGTGGAGAAAATGGCAGTCGATGAGGGTTTGACTTTCTACGACGTCTGCTACGTGTAGTTAGCCATGGAAGAGGGAGTACCGCTTATAACGGAGGATGAGAAACTGGAATCCAAGGCCAAAAGTCTCGTTGAAGTGAAGAAGGTGAGGGGACTTACGGGATAGGATCACAGATACAACATTTTCCTGGGCGTTAAGGTAGCTCTCGTCGAAGAGGTATTTACCACAGATTGAAAGCCTCGCCCCTTCCAGGGGCGGAGATGATTAGTTGAACACTGCTTTTCTAATTATACTAATCAGGAGGAACGCGATCAGAGCTACGGTTTCAATGTCG
>JAFMDM010000088.1 GCA_017857195.1 Methanobacteriota archaeon | reverse complement strand
GGCAGTTTGGCCTTTGTTCGTAACTTCCATTCCTTGATTTTCACCGGAGAAGCCACCTCATGAGCCCAGGGTCTCCCCTCCCAAACATGTCCCAGTTTCCATAGGGTATCTCCAATTCCCCGGTGGTGACGCTCTTTACCACTCTCACAGCGAAGCCTCCAATCCCTCTCTTAAGCTCGAACACGGAATGGGCGGAATGAAGACCGAAGGTGGAGCCCTCGCTCTCCCTGTCCATGAAACTGAAGACGAACTTCCTCCACTTAGATGACCTAAGGGCGGAAACTATGCTTGAGTACTTTCTCCTATGATGATAGGGGTCCACCACTATCATCTCCTCCTCACTGACCTGCAGGGTGGGAGGAACGTCCTCCACCTTGAACCCTCTCATTACTCTCACCTCCCCACGCGTTCCGAAAGTCCTCTGAAACCTTTCCACCAACTGCGGATCCAGTCCACCCCTCTCTGCCACAACAACCACCGTCACCGGGGCGGAGAGGGCGATCACCCTATGGTAAAAAAGCTTCAGTAACTCCCAATCCAGGGAGTAGAACTCCACCAGCTGATCCCTCCCTATTATGGAGTCAAGTTCAGGGAATCCAACGGTCAGAGCCACCCAAACACCTCCTCATACACCCTCCTGATGTAGTTCAAGTAGTATGGGAGGTACCTCCCACCGTATCCATACCTGGCGTCATAGAAACCCATTGGCCCCCTCACGTAGGGCACGCCCCTGACCCATAGGACGTAGTCTGTGGGTGAGCCTGAAACGGCCCTTTGCAGGTATTTGGAGAGAAGTTCCCTTCCTTTCCCCCTTAGTGATCTGAGTTGGGAGCAGTTCTCAGCTTCCTCCATGAGTTCAACCAACTCCCCCAAGAACTCCTGGACTATTCTAGGCTGGTTGCTCCTCTGCACTCCCTTCACCTTCATCCCACCTCTTGTCCTTCCCAAATACCTCCCTGGATAGGGAAGACCGTCCCTCCTGGCAGTAAGGACCACCCAATCCATGATTTCCGTCTTCACCCCTATCCCCGTCAACTCCGTAAGTTTGGAGGAGAACTGATCCGCATCGGATCCCCTCACGATCAGGGAGTCCACTATTCCGTGGAGAACCTCCAATCCCAATTCCCTGGCCAGGTCTATTGCTGTCCTCAGGGTCCTCCTGGCGAAGTATGTAACTAGTTCATAGGCCTCTATCCTTCCGAATCTCGAGTTTCTGTAGCCCAAGTAACCGAAGGATGCCACCAATATCCATTTTATGGCCTCGGCCCTCTCTGGATCCAGGGATCTGAGGGCCTCTCTTCTTTTCAAAAGCCAGCTCAGGGCCTCAGGTACTATACCCCTCTCCCTGAAGCAGATGGAGTGACCGATCTCGGTGGTTAGGTCCTCACAGGCGTCCACAGTCTCCGCCGATATGTTGTACTTAACGATCAGGGATGGATACATGGAGGAGAAGTCCACCTGCACCACCTGGTCGTGGCATCCCACCTTGGGAAAGAGCACCAACCCTCCCTTGTCCGCTCCCTTAAGTTGGGTGAGAGTCTTGGGCTTCTCGACCCTGGGAACGACGTCCCACACCACTATCTTCCTACTCAGGGCGACCCAAGCTTCGTTGGTGGTGAGAACCTTTCCTATAGTAGCCTGCGCTAGCTCCCTTATGGGCGTCCTACTCAGGAGGGACCACTCCACTAACCCCCTCACCGAAACTGGGGACCTCCTCTCCTCCATTCTCAACTTAACTGGGGCGTCGATCTTGTCACACGAAATTCCCGAACATTCAGCTACGTCCACCTTTAACTTCAAGTCCTTCACCTTCCCCCTAACCACCTTTCCATCCAACACCGCCACATACTCACTGCCCCATCTGGAAGGCCCATACCAATCCACGGTGGAAACTGACGCTAACTTCACCTGCGGAAAGGCCAGCTCATCCTCTTGTAGTAGCTCCACCTTACCTTCAGTTATTCTGACCTTCTTGAAGGGAAAGGCCCTCAGCCTAGCCAGGGTCTGAGAGAGCGGAGTGGGCAATTGATTGACTGTCCTCACCCTTCTGCTCACATATCTGTACGCCCTGAAGTTCCTCAACTCAAATCTATGTAGTCTGACCTCCCTTCCATCTAGGTCCCGCCATACCTCCTCAACGTGATCTACTACGTCAGGATGTTCCATCACCCTCTCAGGTTTCTGGGTTATGGCGTAAAGTGGAAAGGTGGTCCTCACGTTGGCGGCCTTGTGGCCGTCCAGCACCAGGGTCACATATCCGTCCCCTGGTATGGCATCAACCACGTACCCCTCCACCCTCACACCTCTCCGCCAACACAGATAGTAATGCCAGAAATACGAGGTCCCTGGGATCCAGTAACTCGTCATATGCTGCGTTTTGAAGTTCCCTAATCCTTCCAATGGCCTCCAGGGAGAGCTCCTTGAGGGAGATCAGCCTCGCCCTATCCGCTACCCTCAGCAGTATCTGCATCTCCCTATCCACCATGGAGGTTAATGGTGCTTGAGTCCTTCCCATGGGTTCATATGCTTCTGTGGGATGAAATAGCTTAAGACGGATGATCGAAAGTGCTTACTTTTATGGTATGACCACGATATAAGGTAGGTGTTACCCGAAAACGGTATTAAGGTTTATGTTACCTTGAAGACAGTCAGGGCTTCCGCCGATGGGAGGACCAGGCCTTGCTCGTTCCTCTCCCACCTCTCATTGGCCTGTGAACCCAGGCGAGAGACCTCCCTAACCTGATCCCTGAGTAGGAGGTGGGTTGAGAGAGACTCCACCGTTACTTGGTCTCCTTTCCCCATGACTACAACGTAGAGGACGTCGCCCCTGGCCGTGAACCTCAAGTCCCTTTCAGTGTAGTTCACATCTCCCTCGCTGAACTCACCCCCACTGGTTCTGGTGGGACCTTCGCCGCTCACCGTCCATGGTGTAGTATCGTAGACGGCCTCCCCATTCACCCCCAACCAATCTCCCATCTCCCTGAGTACACTCTCCTCCCCCTCAGGTATGCGTCCCTGTGGATCAGGTCCCACGTTGAGGAGTAAATTACCGTTCTTACTCACTGCGTCAACTAGGTCCCCTACCAAGGAAGTGGAGGTCCTATACTGAGGGTCCTTCACGTAGCCCCACGACTTCCTATCTATGGAGGTGTCGCTCTGCCACGGAAGGGTCCTCATAGCTATTCTACCCCTCTCAACGTCCAATACTGCTGTCCCCTCCCTGAAGGCCTTGTGCTTGTAGTTTATGACTACCTCCTTTCCCCAGTGGAGAGCCATGTTATAATAGTAGGCGGCGAAGGTTAGGAGATAAGGCTCAAAGGCCTTGTTTTCTATCCACCAATCGAAGTAAAAGAGGCTGGGCCTGTACTTATTCACTAACTCCAGCGCCCTAAGGAGCCAATCTAAGAGGAAGTTATCATCCGGACTGGTCTCGTTGGGCATGGCTGGACCATAGATGGAGCCAAACTCAGGGTCTAGGACGTCTGACTGGAACCTCTTCCCTCCCTCGAAATACCACCAATGCTCAGCCCTATGATAGGAGACGCCGAAGTGAAGTCCCCTGGATCTCACGGCAGAACTCAACTCCCCCACCACGTCCCTCCCTGGTCCGGTCCTCTTGGAGTTCCATGGGTTAAGCTCACTATCCCACATGGAATAACCATCATGATGTTCCGCCACAAGGATCACATATCTGGCACCTGACCTAAGGAAGGTGGAGGTCCACCTCTCTGGGTCGAAGCTATTTCCCTTAAAGAGGGGAATGAAGTCCTTGTAACCGAAAGTGTCTTGAGGTCCGTAGTTCTCAAGATGATGTTTGTACTCAGGCCTATGAGAGAGGTACATGTTCCTGGGATACCACTCGCTCCCGAAGGCCGGAACCGAGTAGGGACCCCAATGGATGAAAATGCCGAATCTTGACATGGGGAACCAGTCGGGAGTGACGTACTTGGAGGGTGATGACCAGGAGGGATGAAAGGGACCGGAGGGCCACTCTACTCCGAACTCCCTTAGAGATCTGACTATATTTGCTGGATTCTTCATGAGCGTTTAAACAACGGTAAGGTAAAAAGTCTGTAGCTAAAGTATTTGGGATATCAACTTCCTGCTCCTCTGGTCCAGGGAACCTAGCTCCAGATCGAACACTCTCTCGTTCACGTCCACCAACACCACCCTTCCGTCCACCTCTATTACGTTTCTTCTCCCCTTTGTTGAGACAACTATCTCCTCACCCCTATCCGTCAACAGCGTCCACCTCAATTCCTCTCCTGTGAGTTCTATTTTCTTTACTCCCTTTATTTTCACCACCAGGTCGTTCAACGACACCGCTCTCCTCAGAACGTCGCTTCCAGGATGTCTCCTATAGTCCTCCAGGATACCCACCATCTTACCCTCAGAATCGTAAAGAACCAA
This sequence comes from Methanobacteriota archaeon, assembly GCA_017857195.1. GTDB lineage: Archaea > Thermoproteota > Thermoprotei_A > Sulfolobales > Sulfolobaceae > Sulfodiicoccus. The sequence continues at coordinate 2,403 of JAFMDM010000088.1, read as the reverse complement.
GAATCCCGGATCGCTCACAGGGAACGCCAGCCTGGGGATTAGGTTGGTGTAGGTTACCCCACCCAAACTAAGGTTGACCCTACTTGGCCTACTGGATTGGGTGAACTTTCCCTCCTCTGGGACTAGAAGCTTTCTCACCTCCTCCACCATGTCCCTGTCCTCCACTTTCCTTTCCTCCCACACCTGATCGCCGAAGAGTTTCTTGAGCTCCCCGTTCTTGGCCATTAGTTCCCTTGGCGGGCCCTCCTCCACTATTACTCCATCCTTCATTACAACTACCCTCTCCGAGCTCATGACTTCGTGGACGTTGTGGGTGATAAATATTGTAGTCCTACCCCTTGAGAGCCCCATTATGGCCCCGTAAATGTCCCTCTCATTTTCCACGTCCAAGTTGGAGGTTGCCTCGTCAAAGATCACTATGTCTGGGTCCTTAAGTAGGGCCCTGGCTATGGAAATTCTCTGCTTCTGTCCCCCTGAGAGGAAGTTGCCCCTCTCTCCCATGTTAGTATCGTAGGCTAGAGGTAAGGACATTATCTCGTCGTGGATCCTGGCGGCCACTGCTGCTGCTACGATCTCAATGGAGGTAACTTCTCTAAGGGAGCCGTAGGATATGTTATAGGCCACGGTGTTGTCGAAGAGGACGCTCTCCTGTGGCACATATCCCACCCTGGACCTGAGGTACTGCAGATCTATCTCTCTCAAGTCCACACCATTTACCGTGACCTTGCCCTCATTGGGATCATAGAACCTAAGGAGAAGTTTGGACAGGGTGCTCTTGCCGGATCCGCTCTTCCCCACCACCGCCACCTTCTCTCCTTGCCTAACGGTGAGGTCTATTCCCTTTAACACGGGAGTCAGAGGGTCGTATCCGAACCATATGCCCTGGAACTTAACCTCACCTTTCATGCTGGGCCTCTTTGGGTCCTTGGGTGGAATAACGTCAGGCTTTGACTCCAACACCTCCCTAATCCTTTCCCCCGAGGTGATGGCCTGCTGAACGAACGGTATGACGTTGCTTAAATTGTTTATGGGACCGTAGAAAAGCGATAGATAGGCTATGAACGCTGTGATTACACCAAGTTGGATCTTACCCACTATGACCTGATTTCCCCCCACCCACCATATGGCTACAGTTGCCAAGGAAGTGATGAGTCCTATTAGAGGCCAGTAGGAGACGTTCATCTTGGTCACGTCCTTTTGGGCGTCGTACAGTCTATCAACGAGGCGACCGAACCTGTCCACCTCGTAACCCTCCCTGGCGAAGGACTTGACCACCATGTAGTTGGGTATTGTGTCTGAGAAGGTTGAAATAACGTCCGAGTTCCTCCTCCAGTTCCTATGGTAGAGTTTGTGAGATCTGCTCCTATATCTAAGTAGGAGGAAAATAACCGCAGGGGTGGGTACCACCACGAACAGTGCCAAATAGACGTCCATGGTGAAGAGTATTACACCTATTCCCACAAGGGTCAGAATGTTGACAGTGAGGGTAGGCAATCCCCATACCATGAGCCACTGAGTGTTTCCAACGTCTGTGGTGAGCCTGGATATTATCCTGCCAGACGACATCCTATCTATGAAGCTGGAGGACTGATTTATCACATGTTGGAAGAGTCTGGCTCTGAAATCGTTTACCACCCTTTGGCCTGTGGTATTAAGGACGTAACTCTGAGCTGCACTAGAAATTGCATAGGCACCATAGGAGCCAGCTAAGATGGCGGTGAGTTCAATGAAGAGAGTCCTCTCATGTCCACCCAATAGGACGGAGTCTATGAGGATCTTCAAAAGGTAAGGGGGTATTAGATTAAGTCCAGTCAAGGCGATTGAGATCAGTACACCAGCCAGCAACTTCCTCTTATAGGGGGCCATGAACTTAAGCAACCAGGACAGGGTGCTGGCCTTGGACTGCCTGTGCTCTTCTTCCCTTTTTTCCAGTGGCGCCCCGCTCTCTATTGCCCTGGCCAATCTCCTGAGTTCCTCTCTCTTGGCGGGGGTTGAATAACAGGCCTCCACCTCCTTCCCATCAACATGGAGAACCAGCTTGTCCACCCCCAACCCCTCCTCCACTGTAACCTTGGATACGTCCTTGAGCGGAACCCTGAGTCTCACCTTCTCGCCATCTCTAACAGTTATGTAATCGTCCACCTCCACCCTCTCTCCCTTCATGGAGAGATCGTGGCCAAGGTCCGTCTCTAGGACGTATTTAGCCATTGTGATGTGGAGGATGGTCAACTACTTAAGCAGGCTATTAAAAGAAGTTAAACAGGTTAAAGTATTCGGCACTACAACGCAACTCAAACTGCCTTGATGCTCCATGAACTTACCATTTTAATTGATGACATGAAGTAGATCTGACTTCCTCCCCGCTGGCGGAGGTTCCCCTCATCCGGAGATACATCTCTGAGG
>JAFMDM010000087.1 GCA_017857195.1 Methanobacteriota archaeon | reverse complement strand
ACAGTTCATACACTTCCTGGCAGGTTGTCTGATCTCCTCAGCTCCTTCCCTCACTACCCTCCTAAGAGAGTTCAAGGTCCTCACCACCTCCCTCCTCCTCTCGGCGGTGAAGTCCATAGTGTAGAGCTCCCTCCTCCTCACGTAGTATATGTACCCTCTCCTCACCCTCTCCTGGTTCATTTCCAGCAGGAAGCAGTAAAGCGAGAGCTGTAGCCTGTGATCCCTCCTCTGCTCTGGAGAGGACTTCACCTCCAGGGGAGAGGATGAGCTATCGAACTTGAGCACGAAGTCTGGTACCCCTGAGACGTCCCTCCACTTCAGGAACGGTTTCCTCAGGATTTCCTTCGGTCTAAGGGTGGGGGTCACGAAGTTCACGACAACTTCCTGATCGGTAAGTTCTCCCTCCTCCATGGCTTCAGTCCTTCTCTCCTCCATGCCCCTTTTCTTGAAGTATACCGTGAGGGGACAGAAGGCGAAGTTCTTCAAATCCGAGGCGGTAAGGTATGACTCCATCATAGTACACTTGGTTTTTGGTTAAAAAATTCCCAATTCGATTATATGTATCATTCCTTTGAGTCGTGTTACCTTAAATGACGTGGGTAAGAACTCACAAACTATTGATGTATCATTCCTTTAAGTCATGTTACCAAGACCTGTCCAAACCCTCTAGTTTTTATACATGAAATCATGTCTTAACTGGGAGAGAGCGCGCAGCCTCATCAGATTTTGAGCGATCTGATCGACCTCCTTCAGAGACAGAGGGAGAAGCTGGGCTACATAGGTCCGGAGCAGTTCTCCCAGTCCGCGGATGAAGCCATAAGCGTAAGCATTGAAGGGGATTTGGGGAAGGAGAACCTAGTCCCCTCGTGGCCGGAGTGCGTGGCTTACCTGGACAGCTCGTCAAGGTCCATCACAATGAAGGGAGTAAGGATTACGTTGGGTGGTCTTTTCCTTAACGATTGCGGTCACCACGTCGCTCTACCCTTGTCCTCCCTCCGGGGCTCTCCTCCCTTCTTGGCGGTAAAGGCCTCAAGGGACGCATTGTTGGCGGTGGAGTCGTCCGGTCTGGCCTGGGTCAGGAGCCCCATCGGTGAACTTTACCTGGGGGACTATAAGGACGACAACGTGGGGGACGAGCTGAGGCTCAGACTGGAGAATTGGGCAATAGGGGCGGCTAAGGCTTCCTTAGTGTTGATGGACGGCCCCCTGGTACCAGGAGTAAGGCTGGACGTGCTCCCTCAGAGGTACAGGGAAGCATATGATGTCCTGATCAAGGAGAGGGAACCGCACATGAGCAGGTTGGCGGGGGTGGTGAAGAGGTTGAACATGTCGTGGAAGCTACACCGGGCCGGCCTTGATAAGGGGGGAAGGAGCGGTCCAGATCCTGAGGTAATGGATAGGCTATGCGGCTCCACGGATCCGTGCTTCTCCCCTGTCCTAAGGGAGGATACCCCGCTGACCAGGTACATGGTGTATGTGAGGCTCAGGGGGAACACGGTGAGGGTAGAGGCCACCTCCAGGGACAACTTACGTTCAGCCTTGGCGATGGTGCTGACCCATAGGGGGTACAGGGGAGTTCCCACCTTCATCGAGACCGCGGACAGGATATCCAGAAGGTTGAGCGCCTCAGTCTATTCCCTGGCATTTTTATACGGCCTCCCTAAACTTGGTGTGGAATATGATGAGTGGAGCAAGTTCGAGGACGTCAGGAGGGAACTTGGAGGAACTGATTTCCAGAGCTAAGTTAACCGCCTCCTCCCTGGGGGAAGTGGTGGGAATCGCAGCAAGGGTCCAACCCATCTCCCATGGGGAGGAGGAGAGGAGGATCAGGGTGGAGGTGCCTTTTGACACTTACCTGGCCCACCCCCTTAGGGTAGGCCAATACCTGGGCCTCTGTCCCCTTGTGTCAGGAGTGGCCATGTTGGGCAGGGTGGTGGAGGTGGAGAGGGCCGACATCATGGCGGTGGCCAGGGTACCGGCCATAGGGGTGGGGGAGGACCCCAGCGCGATCTCCACACCGCTGGTCCTCACCCTGGAGCTGATCTCTGAGGAGGTGGGAGGGGAGGTGTTGCCGCCAAGCTCTCCAGTGGATCCACAATCTCCAGTCTTCCTTCCCTCCAGGGACTTCCTTGAGAGGACCCTGGGCCTTCCCTCCTCCGGAGTTGAGGTGGGGGAAGTGTTGGAGGGCTCCCTCCCAAGGGCTGACGTAAAGGTCAGACTCACCGAGGAGGTACTCAGACATCACGTGCTGGTGGTAGGTACAACTGGGAGCGGTAAGACCAACCTCCTGCGACTCCTCGCCTTCAGGAGCCCCTATAACACAGTCGTTTTTGACCTTCAGGGCGATTACGTACAGGTGGCGGCGAAGAGGAGAGGCCTCCTCTTACTACCAGTGTCCTCGCAACATGTAGCGGAGGCAAGAGGGTTGGTTAACTTCGTCCAGTTCGTACTGTCAAACAGTGCCCTAGGTAAGTTCAAGCTGACCGGTGCCGACCAGGGAGGGGTACTCACGGTCAGTCTAGAGAATGGGGGAGAGTTGAGGGTGATGCCCACCGCCCTTAGGCTTATGGACTCCTATAAGCAGTTGGCAGAGGTATCTCCAGTGTTCAGCCCACAGGCTGCCTATTTCTTCCCTCAGTTAGTGGAGAACTGTAGACCGGAGACCATTAGGGAGTTCCCAGAATGTCTGGAGTTGAAGGACCAGTTGAAGCTTCACAGGGCCACCGCTGAGAACTTGGAGAGGTCCGTCTACCTCCTGGAGTCCACGGGCGTGATCGACGTAAACCTCTCCTCCATGAGGAGGGAGAGGAACTACCTCTCCTCCCCAGACCCGGAGGCACTTCTCAAAGAACCTATTGTGGTGGTGGACCTCAGGTGGGTTGCGGAGAGGGGAATGTTGGCCGTTACCTTGGTCGCCTTCACCATGTTGGAGTCCCTGTTCTCGGCGAAGGATGCCGCGTACAAGAGGGGGGAAGGGGTGAAGAACACTCTTCTCATCTTCGACGAGGCGCACGAGTACTTCCCCCAGGGGAGGAGGGAGGAGAACAAGGAGGGCCTGGAGAGACTCATAAACAGGGTGTTGAGGTTGGGTAGGGTGAGGGGAATAGGTTCCGTGTTGGCCACCCACAGGCCAGAGGACCTCAATGACCTCGTGCTCACCCTTACCAACACAAAGATCGCCCTTAGGTCGGAGGAGGAATCCCTGAAAAGGATAGGCATGGATCAATTCTCCAACTTCCTCAGGGTGGCCCCAACTGGGGCGGGGGTGATGAGGACGTTCGCCTACAGGGTGCCGGAGATCCTGTTTAGGGCCAACAAGTATCAACCGTAACGACGTGAATTTGGGTTAAGGAGAGTAATTTATACGATTCCAACAGGGCAATGAACGAGAAAGTACAAACTGAAACAAGGAAAAAATAGAAAAATATATAATAGTTTCAGACAACTCTCTCCAGTGGAAGGAAAAGTCCTGATCTCCCTAGTTGGTGACCCGACCAACTATAAGCCTGCCCAGTACAATTACATGGGTGAGTCTCAAGAGTCCACATTTTCGTCCATCATTGTGGATAAAATGGAGTCGCCTACACATAAGATACTAATAGGTCAATACACCCTGGGGGCTGAGAGGGCGGGAAAGGAGAGGGGAGAATCCGACTTCCTCTACCTGCAGCACCTATCTGAGAGGGTAATAGACGAGAAGCTAGGACTGAACGACTATCAGAAAATAATTTCCCCTGGGGTCGTGTTTGGAAACGTCAATGAAGTTGGATTTAATTATAGGGGCGAGATCTACAACTTCTATGCCTACACACTATATAGGTTGGCTAGAACCTTTGAGGAATTTAAGGGGGACGTGCAGGTAATTCTCGACCTCAGCAATGGAATAAATTACATGGGCTATTTAACTCTAAGCGCTGTCAAGCTCGTGCTGGACGTTTACTCGGCATTTAGGAAGACGTGGCTGAAGGTAATTAACTCCGACCCGTACCCACCTAGATGGAATGGTAATTCCCGTCCTAAACTGAACATAAACGTTGTCTCAGAGGAGCAGATACATCCGTCCTTTCAATATCCTACAGGAAAGGGATGTGTTAACAGCATCAACCCCTCAAACTACCTTGATAACGAATCCAAGAGGAGGGTTGGCAAATTGATTAGAGATAGTGCTAAAGAGAAGAGCGTAGGAAATCTAGAGTCCAAGCAATTCGTGAGCTCAATCAACAACGGTACCCTTCTTGCCTCTTACACCTTCGGGGAGGAGTTCGATAGGTGTGTGGATTTTGCCGTGGAGTCGTTCCAGGACGCCGTGAGGATTCAATCTACTAATCCATTGGAGGCGGTACAGGAAGTGTCCTTCACTCCGACCTTTCAGTCCTTCGTAATAGCTGAGCTACTGAGCAGGTTGGGCAGTATGAGGAAAAGAGCTGAGGTGTCCCTGCAAGAGCTAAAAGAAAGGACATGCATCTATGAAAGTCATCCTATGATTTATACAATAGTTAATAATGAAATTCATAACATAGAAGAGAAGATACGCAACTCAAATAATCAATATAGTGATTGGTTCCCCCTTTCCAAGGTGTTAGGGAGTAAGGAGACACCGGATAAACGGGTCTTTTTCGCTCACGCTGGATTGCCGGGGGGTTTCGTGGAGTTCAGGAACGTAAACGAAATTGAGATAAGGTATAGTTGGGACAAATTGGATACAGTCAAAAATTTCCTTGACAAGACGGATGGAAATTAGGAACGGTAGTACCAGTACAACAACGAGTGTTCTTCACTTAGATATTGTTATGGTGACAACTTAAGGTTTGGGACTCTACATCTCCTACAAAACTAGTCCTCTCAAGTACGTTCTGAGGTGTCTTTCGGTGCAGACGTGAGGTGAAGGTATGGATATTCTACGTGCTCCCACTGGTTAATAATCAGCTATCGAGAGTCGCTAACGAAGATCATCTTGTACGACTGTCCTCCACCCGCAAACCTTGCCCTCCTACACGACATAGGACAAGGATCAATCCTGCCTTGTGATCTTTGGGATATCATGACCACAGTGAAAGGGTGAAATTTGCTCAACGTTTAACGTTTTCTATAAAAAATCTTGAATATAAAGGTTCAATCTGAGTTTCACCCTATCAACTTCTGACTTTCCCTCCACAATATTGGAGGAAAGGGCACTCCTGATCACAGTATTTTGGCAGTCCAGGGTCCACCCCTTCCTCCAACACCTTCAACCTGAGGTCCCTCTCCTCCAAGAACTCCGACCTCAGGGAATCATCTACAACCAGAAGCTCACATCTATACGTTATTCCATCCTCCGTCCTCACGTAACACAGCAACCCCAAATCCATGGGGGTCTCGTACTGACTCTCGTATGCCAGCGCATAAGCCGCCACAGACAACTCGTGGGACCTCCTTCTCCTTCCCGTCTTCAACTCAACGATCATGGGTATCTGGGGAAGGAAAGCGTCAGCCCGAGCGTTTGGACTCACACCTACTAGGGAACCGTCAAGAGGGTACTCCACGAGGAAGGGAACCGCTATTGAGGCCAGGGTCTCCTTGGTGGAGTGAGATCTATCCCTAGCCTTATCCAGGGAGGCGGAGAACGTGCTTGTGGCCCTATCCCATATCCATTTCACTAACGTCTCGAAGTTAGGAACGGAGGAATATTCCCTGAGCCTCTTCAGAGCCTCATAATACTGGTCAGCCATCAGGAATCTGAGGGTGGAGCCATCTAAAGCCTCCCCAGAGTAAATTAATCTCCTTGTGGTTTCCGCCGCATCAACGTAAGCGCCGTGGATGAGACCACCTCTCAAGGCCTCAACCGATGGTTCAACCTTCATCCATTTCACATATGTAAGGTAAATTATTCTTCCCGACTTACAGATTGAACCGGACAGGTCCGATACCGGAAGTGCCCTAGAGGAGGGAGGGAGGACCGGTGGCTCCGGCCAACTCCAACCCCTGAGCTCCTCTGACACCTTCCTGGAGGTTAGTCTGGCCCTTTTAGCGTAAAGCGAGATCTCCTCAACTGTGAAGAACATAGATCCATCTTGCTCTATAGAAATAAATATAATGATATGTTAGAGGGGGATGTTCACGATGATATAGCCGGTAGTATGCTACCACGAACAAGAGAATTGTATTTGGGACAGCAGTCTCCTGGACGTGTTATAGCTTGATTGATCGATATTAGCCTTCTTCTCCACTCCTCGTTTGCGGCCGCGGACGTGTTATAGCTTGATATACTGTAGTAAGGCTCTTTGGTAAAAGTGTCCAGAGTGGCCGCGGACGTGTTATAGCTTGATTGATCGCTTACGCAGATTCAATTGATCAGCTGTGATGTCTCCTGGACGTGTTATAGTTTGTACTAAGCATAGACAGTGATATGCGTATGAAATTCATATCGGTGGCGAATTGTTGTTATAGCTTGTAGTAAGCATAGACAACTCATACTCTGAGGGAGTCCTGCTTATGTAGATATGTTATAGCTTGTAGTAAGCATAGAGTATGTTCTCTCCCTATCGAACTACACGGGTCTACTATAAGGTGGTTGGTTTAAGCATAGACTATGTTCTCTCATACTACCGATACATTTGCGGAACTAGAAAAATTCTTACACGGCTTAAATCTTTCTCTCTCATACTACCGATACATTTGCGCTCAGCGAACCCAGAGGGCCGGTCTACCTGAACTTTCCAAGCTCTCATACTACCGATACATTTGCGAGCACCTGGTTATAGCTTGTAGTAGAATTCCTTGAGGCTTGCCGTTTTCGGCCTAACGGAAGCACCTGGTTATAGCTTGTAGTATGCATAGACGGCGACAATTCTATTCCTTCCATCTATAATAGCAATGTTATAGCTTGTAGTATGCATAGACCGCAGTCCCGCGATATTCTCGAATAAATATTTA
>JAFMDM010000008.1 GCA_017857195.1 Methanobacteriota archaeon | reverse complement strand
TTTACCAATACCCTGCCATTCATGGTTCGCCTAGATGGCAAAGGGGTAAAATAGCAAGGGCCTTAGCATCTAAGTTAGCAATAGCAGCAAAAATAGATGCCTTCAGTGGGAGACTGGCCGCGGATCAGCTCGCGGATCAGCTAAACAAGAGGATCGAGGAGATCAAATCTAAGTACCCGTCCCCTCCTCCCAGACAGGAGACACCTCCCCGTCAGGAAAGGGAGTCCAGGGGCAGAAAGAGAGAAAGGGGTAGAAATAGGAAGAGGAGAGGCAGAAGGTGAATTAGATGTCTGAAATATCAAGAATCAAGGAAACCCCAATGTCCAACATATTCCAATGTGTCTATGAGGATGGTACGGTCAGGCTCTGTACAAAGAACTTGACCCCAGGACACAGTGTGTATGGAGAGAGATTAATCAGATATGACAAGGTTGAATATAGGGAGTGGAACGCTTTCAGGAGTAAGTTAGCAGGAGCAATAATGAAAGGCCTCAGGGAGTCTCCACTCACTGTAGGCTCGAAGGTGCTTTACCTTGGGGCGGCCTCTGGTACCACTGTTAGTCACGTCTCCGATATAGTTGAATCATCGGGCAAGGTGTATGCGGTTGAGTTCTCCCCTAGAGTGGTCAGGGAACTGATAATGGTAGCCCAAAGGAGACCCAACGTCATAACCATTCTGGGAGACGCCAGGTTCCCCCAGAGGTACAGGACTACACTTGAGTCTGTGGACGTTCTATATGTGGATATTGCTCAACCAGATCAGGCAGAAATAGCGAGCTACAATGCAGACTTTTATCTAAAGCAGGGAGGACATCTACTCTTGGCAATAAAGGCCAGGAGCATTGACGTGACCAAGGAGCCAGAGGAAATATACAGAAGGGAAGTGGATAAATTAAACGCCCACGGCTTTGAGGTTAAACAGGTGGTGAACCTAGATCCATATGATAAGGACCACGTAATGGTTCTTGCAACTGCCCCAAAGTCCTAAAGAATATTTTCAGTCAAGTATTGCTGGGTTGCCCTAACTCCATCACCCAATTTCACTTGTTCCCCTAAGGAGTGCAGAATCCTCTCTAAGGTGGCTATGGTCGAGATTGCATCGTTAGGAGTTATCCATCCCATGTGACCTATCCTCACATACCTTCCTGCCAATGCTGGATGTACGCCTGGAGCCAGCTCAATTCCCGCCTCATCCATGCTACTTAGGACCTTTGAGGGATCAACCTTGCTCAACTTAACCCCTGTGACCGTGTTGCTGTAAGTACTGGGTTCCTTAGCCACTAAGCTGAGTCCCATTGCCTCCACGCCACTTCTTATGGCTCCTCCTACAATTTCATGTCTCTTTAATCTATTCTCTAGCCCCTCTTGTTCTATTAGGTCGAAAGCTTTAGCTAACATGAAAGCTAAGTGCACTGGCAAAGTGGCAAAGTAGCTGGCCTTTCCATCCTCTAACGATCTCATGATCTCAAGCCAATTGCTTAAATGAAGGTAATATCCCCCCAGCATATCTTGAGAGATCCTTGATACGGCCTTTGGTGAGGCCACGAGCAATCCTGCACCTGGAGGGCATCCCAACGCCTTCTGACTTGCGGTTAGAACCACATCTATTCCCCACTCCTCCGCCCTCATCTCTTCTCCGGCTACGCTGGCCACACCGTCGACCACTATTAGCTGCACTAAGTCTCTGATTCTTTTGGTTACTTCTTTCACTGGCTCTCTAACTCCCGTGCTGGTCTCAACATGAGTTAACGTGACCATGGTATAACTATTCTTCTTGACTGCTTCCTCTACGATCTCTGGTTTAACGTAGTCCCCCGCCTCCGCCTTCAATGAATCAACAGATACCCCGTACCTCTTGAAGATGTTCAACCATCTGTCCCCGAATACACCGTTTGAGACCACTAGGACCTTATCACCCTTCTTTAACATGGAAACCACACTCTCCATAGCTGAGGTGCCCCCTCCTGGTATTATGAAAGATTGATAATGTGGAGCACCCATTATTTTCCTCAGACCCTTGAGCGAGGAGGACATAGCATCCACGAACTCCCTTGAGGAGAAGCCTACGTTCTCCTTAACCCCTGCTAACAACACGTCTAACTCTATGGTAACAGGCCCCACGTGCATTAGGGCCCTACGATCTCTCACGGTCTTGTTCATAGATCTGTATGGACCCTAGGCAATAAAAGAATGCCGAATTCGTAAAATCTTAGTCATGTGAAATAATATTATACCATTTAGGTAATTTCGATATAGTCTCCTATAGTTAAGATATAACCTTCTTAGGTTCATGTAATGACGAACTGCTAAGTTTAGGGATGTAAAAGTTCTCAGCCCGCTGAAAGTAGCTCACCTATCATGCTCCCCGAAATATCATCATCCCATCCGTCTTTTATTGTCTCCTCTTTAAATAAACAAATGTGGCTTTCGAATTTACAGACTTTCTAGAATTAAAGCTTCTGAGAGCTCAGTATGAAAGGCTCTCAGAGGAACTCCATGTGAGGGACCCAAGAAAAGTGGGCTCAGCCGTAAGAAAATTGCTAAACGCAATAGACAGAGTTAAAGGTACACTCTCTTCCTTAAGCCTGCGCAAGCTCATTGAAACCCAGGAGAGGGTAGGGAGAGAGTTGCTTGCCATTATAAAGTTTAGATATGTCTTAACTTTCTTCTTCAAATCTCTCTTCAATAGATTGGTTGAGAGGCTGGCTAGACTGATATCCCTCACAAATTCCATTTTGTCTTTTTCTTGACTTTCTCGATCTGCCTCATTATCTCCCTATGTTTAACTATTATGAGGTTAAAGGTAAGTTTTCTTACCGTAAAGAATGATAGCCTCCTTATAAAAGATTTTTACAATCTCTAAAATAAATATAATTATATTTCTATTGATAGAAATAGGTTGTATCCATGGGATTGGCTCAACCGTTGAGAGGGAACCCTCCGTAACTCCTCATTCAGTACGGGTCACGAAAAAAGTGGTTCCATGGAACCTCCGCTGAGGGTGAAACGGGGTTCGTGGAAAAGAAGGAGAAACTCCCTACGGGAGGCGCAGATGGTGCGTCAGTTAGGATGGTGTGATTTACTATTGCTTAGTCATCTTTGAGCCAAATAATGGTCGCCGAGGAATCAGAGATTTTTCAAGTTTAACCTCAAGCTCAATTTCTTGATTATATGAGTGGGCTGAAGTCCATTGGAATCAGTAGGGCTTTGCCAACATTCAGCAGCAATGTAGCAGCTCTGCTTGAGAGTAATAGTTTAAATAGGTAGTTAAGGCTGCAGAACCCTTCAAGCTAAACTGAATTCTAGTTCAATGTCTTGTACTATCAGTTTATATTGAGGTAAGTGTACCTTATGTTATGGAAGGTTGCGTAAATCTATTAGGTGTAATGAGGAAATATCCTAATATGAATGCTGTCAGGCTTCAACTGCTCTTAGTGATCTATGGTAAGTCCAAAACGACCCTAGATGATATTCAAAGGTTAACTGGGCTCTCTAGGAATACCGCTATCTCTCATCTTAGGGTGCTGGAGACTGATGGTTTAGTCTCGAAACAGAGAGGCAGAAAGATGCGTTATAGGGTCACGGAGTCAGGTGAGGAGGTAGTAAGGGCAATAAAGGAAGCTAGGACTACTAACACCGGAAATCAATTGGAGGACACGAATCAGATTCAAAGATGAGCTTACATGCTCCCCAAGGAGAGAGCTTCTTATCGTTTGTTGTCAGAATAGTGCCAAGCAGTTTCATCCTTTGGCCCTAGAGGTCTAAGCGCATGACGTAGCTATTAAGTTGATCAGAGGGGTGGATTATCTTACAATTATTACAGTTGTGGGCGAATTAGCAGTTATGGCCAGAGCAGTTGAGCCAATGTTCAATTCTTGGTTTATGCTTGTACCCCTAGCTCCCAATATTACAGCATCATAAGAGCCTTCGTATAGCTCCTTCAATATTTCGTTGGGTACACTACTGTCTGGTCCGGGCTCCACTAACTTAATTTCATAGTCCACCCTCCTGTCCAATCTCGACTCTACGTACTTCCTAACCTCTTCGCTTCCTTTCACGTGCATTACAGTTATCTTAGAACCGTACCTCTTGGCGAAGTCTGCTGCCAGCTCTAAGGCCCTGAGGCTATTTTCTGAACCATCGACTGGCACTAATACGTTTCTGAGCCAGAAACTGACCCTATAACTTGATTCCACTAAGGGAACACCCCCTTCAGTATCCCTAACGTCTGATTTGTTATCTCCATGGAACTATTCACTCCATTTAAGGCCCTTATAGCGTCTATGTTCTCTGGGACCACTATGGATTCCTGATGTACCGCATACATGAAAGTGATCTCTTTGGAGTTCACACTTATGGAATCGGCGAAAACCATTACTTCTGGCATATCAGCCCTCGGCCGTCCATAGTCCCTTGCCGCTTCGAATAGCTCTGCCGTGCTCGAAATATCCCTTATTAGGACTATTCTGGAGGTATTTGCGAACTCCTCCATTAACTTATCCTTAGAGGGAGGTTCCTTCATTGTAACGAATAGCGTGTGAAGATGCATCAGATTAGTTGGCGCAACTACTGCTGCCGTAACTATGTCAAGTCCTTTTAGAACTGTTTTTACGTCAACTGCATGATGGCTGGGAACTGAGGCTGGGTCAGCTACTATGGAATTTATGGGGCCCTTTTTCACCTCCTTCAAGTCCGCGGCTCTCCTCACTATGGTGCCTCTCACTTTCTCTATCTCTCCGATATGCATAGAGGTGCAGATCACCCTCAGTATACCAGTGGTGTTACATGAAACCACCCTGGCCGTGTCCTTACCCAATGCCTCGTTGAAATTGCAGAGTGCAGAAAAGGAAACTTGTGCCACGTCAGCCTTCTCGCCTCCCTGAAAGACCGCTTTCTTCCCTAGGGATTGGTAGAGCTGTTTATACTTGGCTCCAACTCCATTTGGAGTGGCATCCACGATCACGTCTGCATCCCTGAATAATTCCTCCACCTCCCCATGGATCTCCACACCCTTACTCCTAAACAACGACATGTTCTCCTTGGATGTATAGATCTTTATGCCCCTTCTCATCGCCTCTATGGATTCGAAGTTAGGAGTCATTTTAGTTATTCCCACCAATCTCATATCTGGCTGCTTTAACACAGCGTCCGCTACCCTCTTGCCAATTGTCCCATAGCCATTTACGGCAACTCTAATCATTCTTTTACACCCCTTGCAAGAGCCTCCAGAGCCGGCAGTCTTTCTCCAGCCAAGAAAAGAAGGAGAGCCCCACCTCCAGTCGAAACGTGAACCTTTGATTGATCTAGAGGTGTTTCCCCTATCATGCTAATCATATGTCCTCCACCCACTATGACATATCCTTTTCCTTCAAACGCGGCCCTCAATAGGGAGGTGCTACCTCTTCTAAATCTCTCGTCCTCGATTATGCCCATAGGTCCCCTTACTACAGTGAGACCTGCGTCTTTTATGAAGGAGGAATATATGTCCTCCGTTGTGGGGCCTATGTCCTTTATGACACCGTTCAATTTAGTCGAACTCTCCTCGCTTACTCCACCACTAACTTCTACCTTGAAGTCTACTGGTACCTCTATAGGTGCACCGGAAAGTAGAACCTTCTTTGCCCTTGGCACCAGGGATAAAATTCCAAATTTCTCAAGAATTTGTAGATTCTCTCTACCTAAATTCATGCCCTTTGCAACCATGAAGAGTTCAGCCAAGAGTCCCCCCGTAAGTATCCTATCTGCCAATCTTTTTTTGGAGAGATTCTCCACAATCCTTAGACTATCCTGCACCTTCCCTCCTCCTAGAACGAAGACTTTGGGAGAAAGGTCAGCACTGAATACTTTAGCGAGGGCCGAAACTTCCCTCTCCATTAGTCTTCCAGCACTTGAGGGGATAACAACCGGAAATCCCACTAGGCTTGGTTGGGAACGATGGGCAGTGGCGAATGCGTCATTTACGAACGAATCCACCACTTTCGATAACTTGGTTACTAAGAAGGATCTGGCGTGCTGTTCTGGCGTCGCCTCTATGAGCTCCTCGGAGACTAATCTTACGTTATCTAGCATCACCACATCTCCTCCGCGCATGTCAGTTATCTTCCTTAAGGCATAAGGGCCGATTACGTCCTCAACGAACTCCACTTCACGCCCCAAATATTTTGATAAAAGTTTAGAATGCTCCTCCAATCCAACAAAGTCATTATCTCCTGGCCTCCCCTGATGGGAAAGTAGAACTAACGCGTTTCCCTTATCGAGGAGCTCCTTTAGGGTGGGAATATGGGATCTTATCCTTGAGTCATCCAACAATCTTCCAAGCTTGGGATCTATTGGTGAGTTTATATCCAATCTCACCAGTATCTTCTTGTTTAAGAAATCTCTGTCATCTAGAGTCGGGATGTTTAGTTCTCCCACTCGGATCAAAGTTGTTCATGCATATGAGTCCAGAACCCATTATATTCTCAACTGCTACATTCCCTATTTTTGTTGTCTCTACGCTATTGCCAATCTGTCCCAAACTAAGGGTATGATCGTGGCTAGATTGAAATCATTCATGAGAAGGTTTAGTTCGACTTGTCTGGCTGAGACCCTCTTAAGCTCGACCTTTAACTCCCCTCCTGTTTCGAAGTAGCTTAGGGCCATCTTGAAGGGCTCTCCAATCTCTTCTACCTTTGAACAGGTCGCCACTATACCTAACTGTGGGGGAGAGAATGATATATTCTGTAGGCTGCATGCAGGAGAGTTTAGTGTCCTTCTTATCACCGACATAAAGAGCGATCCCACATCATAGGGTATCTCCTCCCCTTTTACTCCCAGAGGGGGGAGGAGCAGTTTAGCACTATAATTAGATTTTCTAGTATTTCTTATTACAAAGTCTGCAACAATAAAAGTGTAGAAGAAACTTGACATCTTGAGAGCGGTTAGCGTAAGATTGAAGACATCCCCATATTTCTTGAAGTAGGACCTTAGTTTCTCTACAAATCGACCCTCGTCTACCTTCGAGTTAGTGACAGTCATTAGCTTTACACTAACCAAGTTACCCAGTTCCTTCTCTCCTCTGTAGTAAAGTACGTATGTACCGTATCTCTTCAATCCCATCTTTGAGGTCACAGAGTTTACGGCCGTACATATTTGTGAAAGTTGGGGATTATGTTTCACTATCAACCATTCCCCCAGTTCGTCCTTGACGGTCAGCTCGAGATCTGCTCTCTCATCCCTTTTGAACAACCCTAACTTCATTGATGTCACACCGTGGATGCTAACTGCATGCTCTGTGAAAGCTTTAAATTTTGAGAAGAGCGACTCCAACGTAGCCGGGTAGTCTAGCGGTCAAGGATCCAGGGCTCTGGCCCCTGGGACCTGGGTTCGAATCCCAGCCCGGCTAGACTACTGGACCCGTAGCTCAGCCAGGATAGAGCGCTGGCCTCCTAAGCCAGTGGTCGGGGGTTCGAATCCCCCCGGGTCCGCCACCTAAATTATTCCAATTCGTTTCCTTTGCCTTTCAAATTCTACTTTAGAATTGTTCCAGTTTCCAGGTACCAAATGTAGAGATCCAGCAAGCCAGGAGGTAAGCCTACGGATGAGCTGATCCCTCTTATTATTTCCTCTAGATAAAGATACAACCTCAAGCTCAACTTAGGTGTTGAGGGCCCTCCTATTTTCTCTATGAACCGTATTACGTGTCGGTCAATTATTGCTAGCTGCATATATCCAACGTTCCTTAGGAAGTGGCTAGCCTCCTTCATTCCTATTCCTTCAATGCCTAGTAGTTCCTCTCTGGCGGCAAATTGATCCCTATCAGCTATTGGTTTTATCCATCCCTTGAGATTGGCAAAGCGTTTCGCAGCTAATGCCAAATATTTTGCCTTTAAGTTAGGGAATCTATACCCACTAAGAACTAGGGACCTCTTTATTTCCTCCTCATCTCCTCTCAGTATTGCCGGTAGGGCTATCTGTAATGACCTGTAAGCTGCTTCAAAGGATGAGTTGGCGGTAAGTATGCAAAGCGAGAGTTCTATGAACCACTTTCTCTCTCCTGCTTCGTGGTTTAGCTTAAACTCTTCTGCCCTTTCTAGCACTCTTGCCCTTAAGCCGGCGTTTTTTAGTACTTCTCTTAGCATGGATCGTCCTTCTCTTCTTAGGTTTCTCCCTTTCCTGCACCGCTTTATCCTCCTTAATATCTGCCTTACTAATTATTCTCAATCCGGACTCAGACTCTAAGAGAACGAAAGGAATTTCGTCGGGCAAGTTTCCTTCCCAGGAAATGAAGGGAAAGTTCACATCAGCCCATTCCAATGCCACACTTTCTCCATTTATAGAGGATGGGATCCCCACTCTGACCAACTTCACGACGGTTGGGAAAATTGGGATGCCCTTTACTCCCTCTACCTCTTCCTCCTTTCCTCCCTTAATCCTCAATAGAGATTGAGGAGATATGGAGTTGTGGTCAGTTATAACCACTGGTTCCACAGATAATATTGAAAGGGAAATGTCACCTATCTGTACTTTCCTCGGGACGAACCTATATGTCCTTAGATCCGCAGTTGTCTGGTCCAACAACTGTACTCATCCACAATCAGTAAAAAGTTTAATTCGAGGACTATGGGGGCTATGTCCTCACTTTTGCCACCACCATATTATCAGTATTCGTATTGATTTTTGATGTATATGTGAACGACGTGACTTAATCTTATGATTACCTGCTATCTTTGAACTTCATATAGGTTGACTGTAAACTAGAATTTCTTATATATAATTTAATATAAAAGTATTTTATTATTATATAGATAGCTATTTGATTTTATGATTATTCGTAGTTTGGTAATAATAGTCAGACAGTTGATGAAGGGAAGTCTTACTATTGCGAGAAAACCCTTTGGGATAAGTTTATATGTAGTCCATTTAACCCAACTCCTGTGCAAGCTTCAAAGATAGCCAGGAGCGTCGTCTCACGCTTGAATCTCACAGATGCGTTGGCGGTGTCTGGAATAGTTGTTATATCTATGCTAATAAGGGCAATTTCAGCCTCATATCCTCTCGCCATAAATGGATTCGACTCTTGGTATCTCTTCTATAACGCTCTTCTCATATTCCATTCTGGGGGTAATTGGTACGCCGTTCCACCGGACGTGCATGCTTGGTACCCGTGGGGATTTGCAATAGAGAAGGGAGACATCATAGGGCTTCCTTTTCTAGTCAGTTTGGTGTCTCTAATCTTCGGAGGCAGTGATAATGTGGTTTATACTGTTACGATGTTCGCAGATATCTTCCTAGTAGGAATAAGCGTTGTCGCTGCCTTTTTGGTTGGAGAAGCATTAAGTGGAAGCAAGGCTGGCGGATACGTGGCAGCCCTGCTTATAGCAGTTTCGCCGGCTCTCACAGTCAAGAACATTGTAGGTGGGCTTCCTAAGACATCATGGGGAGGACTCCTCGTATTGTTCACGATCTACCTTATGTATATGGGCATAAAGAAGGGAAAGGGATGGTATGGGATAGCCGCAGGGATCGTCCTCTTCCTGGCTCAAGTAGCCTGGGGCGGTAACACATACATTATAGGCACTTTGGCCGTAGCTGCCATTTTAACAATTATCCTTAATAGAAACAATGAGACAACCGCTAAGCTCTATACAATTACAGGAGTTACCACGGCATTTCTCACCTCTCTTTCCCCTAATTCCATAGGGTTCATGTCTGGAGCTGCCCACGGTTTGGGTTTCCTTATTGTGGGATTACTTCTGTATGTGGACCTATATGTCAGGAGGGCCCTAAACAAGGAATATGTGGACACCGCCCCCATGCTGATCGGGGCGTTCGGAGTCATCCTATTCGCCGTTGCTCTTCTTGGGCTAGTCTTGTCGGGACACGTCAATGTAATTCCTCCCAGATATTTCGCCATAATTAATCCATTCTATCAATCTAGTGTACCAATAGACAAAACTGTAGCCGAATATATACCACAGTCTGTTACATCGATGATAAGAACCTTTGGAACGTCCCTCTTCCTCATGATACCTGGAGTTTACTTCATGTTAAGGAGGGGAAATTTGGCAGAGCTTTGGCTGCTGGCTCTAACTGTAATTAGCCTCTATGGTACTTCAGAGCAACCATATCTTTTCGACTATACAACTTATGTTGTGGCCGCAAGCGCTGGAGTGGGAATAGGTTACATAATTTCTACATTCTATAAGAACAAAACGCTGAAACTCTCTAGGGCCCTTCCAGTGGTGGTCGTAGCATTGGTTGCGTTTTCCATGGCTGCAGATGCTGCCTCTGCTGTTCAGCAGAGTGACATTCCCAATGCAATAATCAACGCAGGTTCTCCTTACCCCTACCCATCTACAGCGTGGATCAATGCTCTCCAGTGGATAAACCAGAAAACACCGTCCAACTCTGTCATATTCTCCTGGTGGGACTATGGATATTGGATACAAGTGGTCGGAAATAGAACTGTCATAGATGAGAATAACACCCTTAATGGCACGCAGATAAGGTTAATGGCTGACATGTTCCTCAACAACGAAACCGTAGCCGCAAATATATTGGAGAAAGACTTCCACCTCTATCCCGCCGGCAATCCCAACGCCACTAGGCCAGTTTACATAGTGGCTTACGATACCATAACCGTCTACAGCGGAGCAGGAGGTAGACAGGTATACTTGGGGTATCCTCCTTCCTACGGAAGTCCATTCGTAGGTTATACAACCTCCTTTGGTGACCTGGCCAAGATGGGAGCCATGATTACCATTGCTGGCTATCCCCTCTCCGAGTTTCTCAATGACACACTGGTTTACTCCGCCATAAATAAGACCCAGGCACAATATGGGACTAACCAACCTCAAGTGGCCTCTTTCATTGAGAACTCCATTGTCCAGTCAACGACCTTCGCGTGGACCAATAGGTCGTATCAGGCTCTACTCCCACAGCTGTTCATAGAGGCAGCTCAGTCTCAAGGACAGACTGTGATACAACCTTTCACCAGCACCGTCTTATTCACTTCCAGTCAAATAGTGGTGGTCGGGTCCCCGCTTCCAACAATAGACTTGCACTATTTCCAGCCCGTCCACATAGCCTTAAGTCCGCTTGTATCGTCAAATGGTACTGCAATAGGAGGGCCTGGTTACGTGAGTTATGTAATGGTAGTGGTCTATCAATTTGTACAGCCTGGTTATGTTGCAGGGATAAATTAAATTTTAGGTTTTGTTTAAATTTTGGGAAAAGCCTAGCATAATTCCCCCTTGGCCTTAAGCCTCTCCCTCACATACTTATCCACAGGCGAGAATCTAGGTGGGTGGGAGACTGAGGTTGGGTTTCCACATCTTACACATCTTTCCCCTAAGCCATATTGACCACACGCTTTACATTTCATTATTAAAAATTTCACTCTATCACCTTAAACTCCACGCCCATTTCTTCGGCTGACTCCTTAAGACTCTTAATAATGTCTTCAAGCTCCTTACTAACTTCCTTCGGTTCGTTTCCTACCACTTCGATCTTATACCTGGGGGACCCTATTGTATATATTCTGACGTCGCTCTCCCTCTCTGTTGCTGTAGATAAGAACTTCCTTATTGTCTCAATCCCATCTTTACTCACAGTTCTCACGGTGACTACCTTTGAGAGCTTAACCTTTCTTTCCTCCACATGCTTTTTCGCCTCCTCAAGCAACGGCTTGATCCATTCCTCTCCTATCCCAGTCTTTTCCAAAACCACCTGTCCTTCCTTTACCGCTTTTTCTAAGCCGTCCATTATTGTACCGAAACTGTCCTCAAGCTTCCATCCCACCTGTTCATATGCTTCCGCCTCTGACTTTCCAAGTTTCGATGCCACTATCTCTAGGATCTTGTCAGCCCTCTGTTCTTTCTTCCAGAGGAGTAGCTTCTTTCTTCTTTCGTCGTCTGTTACTTTCTTTAGAGAAACGTCAACAGTGCCTTTCCTTTCATCGACTCTTATGACCTTGACAACTTTCTTCTCTCCCTCCTTTATCACATTCCTTACATTCCTCACCCACTTAGTTGCTATCTCACTCCATGGAAGAAAGGCTTGAGCGTTCCCGTATTCATCCAACGTTAAATAGCTCCCATAATCGAAAATGTTCTTCACGGTAGCTATGACCAGCTCTCCAACAGCCGGAACCTTACTTCTCTTCCTTATCATTAGGCTAGTACTCTCGTTACTTCCCCTAAAATCTTTGCCTTACCGCCGGTTGGAGAGGCCAGCTGTTCGCCACATGAGGTGCACCTCACCGGAAAGCTACTATGGCTGAAGACTGTCTGCTCATTTCCACAGCTGTTACATTTTACCCTCAAGAACTTACTATTGGGTTCAGGCACCAAAACTTTAGACTTCTTCATTACTTAGCCACCTCTGTTATTTCGAGCTTCTTCAATCTTATTCCTAATCTATATAAGGTGTATCCACATTTCTTGCATTTGAGCCTAAGTAATTGTTTCTTGGTCGTCTTTGCGAATCTCTTTTGTTCTGGCTTCCTGGTGCTTCCGTAGCCTTCATTCTTTCTGTCATATCTTCTTTGTCCCTCAGATAGGGCTCTCCTTTTTCCTGACTTATAGAGGCTCACGTCATGTTCAGTGTGGGTTCTGCATCTGGGGCAATAAGTGGACATAGTCTTAGGCACTTTCATTTGTGCTCGCTACAGGTGGACTATAGGGACTTAAATATCCTGCGGTAATTAGAGCAAAAGCCTCATCTAGCTCTAGATTTACTAGTTCACCCACGTCCAGTTTCTTCCCATGCATGAATAATTCTTGTTTGACGCTGCAGAGAATTTTGCCCTTGGAATAGAGCAATTTACCAGTGAGCAAGTCGGCATAAAGCTTCCTTAGCCTTAGTATCATTTCGAATATACCTTCATCAAAACCGATGACCCTCTCCCCTTCTACGGCCCTCCCCAACCTCAGGTCAAATAGCGATAGCGCCACCTCCCTGGACGCCTCTTCCTGGGCCTTTCTTACTTCCTCGGGTAAGTTCTGTGCTGATGCCCACTCAGTCATAAGGGCCTCAAGGATATCTTGACCTAGCTCAGGCTTGACTCCCTTAAGTTCCCTGTCTACAAGTTCACTTAACATGGGCCATCACCTTACCTAATCCTTTGAGGCTCATATGCACTGCTAAACCTGTTTCAACTTTCATTGCCGAATTCCTCCTCAAGTTTAGATTAGTTTCCAAAACTTTCAAGTTAACGCTCACGAAAGGGACAAAGACGCTAACTCCGGAGAACGGAGACAGATGAGGGCCGTATGAGAAATGCTCTGGTGACGTTAAATTGAATACGATGAGGCCTGATTTGCCGTGTAAAGAGCCTGGAATTCGTGTTAGTCTTCTTATATCCACCGTTACCTGCTGGTCCACCATTATTCCCTTACCAACTATGTAAGACACAACCTCTCTTCTCTCATCAGGCCCAAGTCTGCCACAATTCCCTCTGCACTCTACATGGACGTGGAATCCCCTATTTCCAGAGAAGTAAACTTTCCCTTCCAAGCCCAAATCTTCCCTGAGCACTTCCACTAGCTTCCACGTATTTTCCGAAGCCTTACGTAGGCATTGTTCATCTATTTCAAAGAACTCCGTGGTCTGTCCATGTATTGGACATGTGGAGTCCCCCACCTCTCCGCAAGAAGGACAGAACGATATTTTCCTGATATTCTGGCAGATATGGTCTGCATCCACGTCAAATAACATATCAGACCCTAGCCATCCTTTTTCCTCCATATCTTTGGCTGCAGGATATGCATATCTAGCAGAGGAATAGTAAAGATGCCGCGGTACCTTGGTGGATATCGTTTCGATTAGCTCTGTGGCATCCCTAAATGCCAAATGTCTTATATAAAATTCAGATTCAAAAGGTTGTAGAGCGAACTCCCTGAGTATGATGTCCTCTGGAAGCTCTAAGCTGGCTCTTTGATAATATTCTTCGAATAGACGTTTAATTAAGTTAATCTGCCCTGGGGGCGAGATAGATGTCGAGATGTCCCCCTCCCGCTAACTCGTAATCTATCTTTAGTGGTACGTTTCCGCCTAACATGATGTTAACTACGTCTGAGGCATTTGAAACTTTGACCAGCTTAGAGAGGTATTCCATTCCATATCTACCCATCCCTTCGCTCCCCTCGCATTCTAAGAGGAGCCCGTTCTCTAGGCTGAGCTCCATTTCCATATTCATCATCTCTGTCTCTCCCTTAACTGTTAATTTTCCCTCCCCTCCCTTAAGTTCAATTACATCAGTAATCACGTTAAATTGGTCTATTAGCTCGTTGAATGACTGAGTTAACATTCTGGCCTTGAACGGATATTGAACATTGATTGTGGGAGTTCCACTAACCTTGGACTTGAGGGATGGAATCTCATACGTCCTTAGAAACTCACCGTCCAGTTCAATCTTCATCAATTTTTCGTCTACGTTTATTGTAATAATATCCCCTTTTTTTACTTTTTTGAGTATATTACCTATTTCTTCCGACTTAAGTGTCAAGTAATCGCTTTCTCCGCCATCCAGCTCGTAGCTTTGGAAGAAAGCCTTTGGTAGAAACACATCAAGCAAAGCTACCCTAGATTCCTCTACTCCCCTTAGTTTCATTCCTTCATTATCTAGAAGAAAGTTGGCCTCGTCCATAAACTCACCTACAGTCTCCACTATTTGACGAAAGGCCACTGTATCAACTACCTTTAGCTTCATTCTCATTATGCTTTTGGAAGAGGAATTATAAGCTAAGGTCCTCAATTTAATGGGATCTTTCCCTGAACCACTGTATGTAAACGCTATCTAAAGTCATGCAGGCTATATCTCACTTCATTAATAGCTGGTACCAATTTTTTGTGGCAAAGAAAACCCATATACGAACTGGGTCAAGTTGCAATTAAGGGGTTAGGGGATGGAAAGCCTCGCCATTGACGGTAGGGATAGATGGCCCCCTTACAATTAAATATTTTTCCCCTAATTTATTTTTCGGTAAAGTTAATGGCGTCACTTCCCAGCTCGACTGAGAGCTTAATGAGATCGTGGATGGGGCATCAATATTACTTCTTATTTCTCTCATGGAACCTGAGGTTATTGGTGAAGGTTCCATATCTCTTCAAGTGGGGGTGGGACTCCGACCCGTCCTGCTGCCCACCACACGAGGGGTGTAAACCCGAATCGATGAGTGGAACCTTAGCCGACGGAGAGAAAGTGGACCCAGTAATAGATGTGCGAATATGGCTAAAGATTAGACGTGTTGTGATCGATTTCATAGGTTTGAAACCGATGTTATTAAAATAACTGCCGTAAACCTCCTATCGCCTTATTCATGGGTTACGTCTTTTATTATAGATTTGGATTAGGCTCTTCTGTATAATAGTCTTCTCCTCCTGCTAATATTCTCTGTATGTGAGCGTAAAGTGAGTCCATTCCCATTCCTGTGGTTGCTGAAACAGGAATTGGTGAAGTTGAGGCATATTGAACTACAGAGGACGCCAGTTCATATGAGGAGTCATCCAAGGTTCCCAACGCATTAATCAGCTCATCTCCTTCCCCCCAACTCATAACGCTCTCAAGCTCTTGTTGTGAAAGTAGATCTACCTTAGAAAGAACGTTGAGTTGAGGAAGGCCTATTCTGAACTTAATGGAGCTTGAGAGTAAAAGTAAGGACAGATAACTCCTTGCTTCTTTTGCCAAGAATGAGTCTAAAAGGAAAATATTCATGGCCTTAAAGTCCTCCGCCAGTAACCAAATTAACATTCTTCCTGAGTTCCTATAGGCGAAAAGCTCGATTTGTCCAGGCGTGTCAACTATAACGTAGTTGGCCCTTATTTTTTCCATTTCCTCCTTTATTTCTGTAGCTCTTGCCAGTGCCATGTCGGCGGACGCGATCATTGAGGAGTTAGGGCCTAACCCAAATTTCCTCATTATATCTGAAGCCTCCACATATCTCCTAATGTCAAAATCTGGTACGTAAGGAAGCGAATCTACAGCAGGGTCCAGGTTAGCTATTGCCACATCCATGCCGGCTTGAGAGAGATAGTAACTGAGGTTGGTGGTGAGTACGGTCTTCCCGGACCCGGCCGTTCCAGTTACAAATATGAAATACATCCCCCCAGCTATCAAGGATGCCAGAATTTTAAACTGTGAGTATTGATTTGTGTGACATGATAGTCCTTGCAGGACCAGCGACTAATGGCATCGACGAGGGTGTAGCTAGGCATCTTTCTGTAGAACTGGTTAAGGTCAATCATAAGGTCTTTCCAGACGGTGAGTCTTACATTAGGATACCACGGAAGGTTGAGGGAGAAGAGGTTGCTGTAATTCAATCAACATATAATCCTCAGGACAAGCATCTGGTAGAGCTCTGTTTAATTGTTGAGGCTCTGAAGGATTTGAAGGCTGAGAGGGTAATTGCGGTAGTACCTTACTTGGCTTACTCTAGACAGGACAGGAGATTCAGAGAGGGAGAAGCTCTTAGTTCAAAGACCATTCTTAACATGATTTGGAGGAGTGGAGCGGACGCGCTGGTGGTCGTGGAACCTCATAAGCCCGAGGCCATGAATTACTTCAGAGGCGATGTAAGGATCGTGGATCCCTCGCCTCCCATAGCTTCGAAGCTTAAGGGCATGATCAAAGAACCCTTCGTTCTCGCTCCAGACAGGGGAGCGTTGGATAGAGCAAGTAGGCTAAGTTCTCTACTTGGGAGTCCCTATAATTATGTCGAGAAGGAGAGGAATAGAGAGACCGGCGAAATAACCATAGGTAACGTGCCAAGCGACGTAAAGGGTAAGGACGTAGTTCTCATAGATGATATAGTAAGTACAGGCTCCACTATGATGAAGGTCGCCTCAGCCTCAATGAGGGCTGGAGCTAGGAGTGTCACTGCAGTGGGGATTCACTTTCTTTCAGATCAAGAATCTTTGAAAAAGATGGGAGAAATCGGCATATCACGGATCATTGGTACTAATACTGTTCCCACCAGTGGGATCACTGTGGTGGACGTTTCATCTGAAATAGCGAAGAGACTATGAATTACGCTAAACTGAGAGCGGATAATCAATTTCTTGCCTTGAGTGAGCTGGAAGCTCTCAACGGTTCTCCCCCCCTTCACCATATGAACTCCGTGGCTATCTATGAGGGTAACCCAAGGGTGGCCGCCAAGGCTTCTTTCCTTAAGTCCTCTGGCAAATTGTTGATGATAACCAACGACGTATCTGAGGTAGTCTCTCTGCTTAGGGGGGAATGTGTCTCTCTGAATCTGGACGTGATAATGGGTTCTGGGAGAGATAAGGTGAGGGACGTTTATACAGAGTTATCTAAAGTTGTCAAGCTCTCTAAACGTTGTAATATCTTAGAGCTAATCTTCACCGAGGGTTTGATCGTAGTTGGAAGGATGGAAGCTATCAAAGATTCTAGGAGTCTTAGGGAACACATGATACGACCTTTTTCCCAATCGGGAATTATGAGTTCTGAGCTCTCCAGGCTATTGGTAAACTTAGCAAGACCCAAGGAAATCCTCCTGGATCCGTTCGTTGGGACTGGCTCTCTATTGATAGAGAGCGCATGGATGGGTCTTCAGTGTGTAGGGATTGACGCCGAGAGAAACATGTTAAGTAAAGCTAAAGCTAACTTGATAGCATTTGGATACAGCTGTCATTTAATTAATGGCTCCGCCACAAACTTACCCATTGTACAGGTCGAATCAATTGCCACTGATCCGCCATATGGTAGGTCCAGTAAAGGGTGGGGAGCTGAACTTAAGGAACTTTACATTGAGTTCTTTAGTTCTGCCTACCAATCTTTGAAACGAGGAGGATTCCTTGTGTTTTCGACTGATTCCAGGTATGATTGGAGGGATCACCTTAGGGAGGCCGGACTTAGGCCATTGAGGCTGCATTATACTTACTCCCACAAGAACCTCTCTAGGGCAATATATGTGGTGCAGAGGCCTTGATGAGAATCTATTTCATAGGTACTGGAGGAGGGGCCCCTTCCTTTAGGGGTCTTCCCTCAATCCTAGTTAAGAGAGAGGGAATATCGATTCTGTTAGATTGTGGTGAGGGTACTCAATGGAGGCTAATGCAGCACTCCCTAGGTTTTAGTTCAATAGATGCAGTCTTCATAACACACATGCATGGAGACCATGTGCTTGGCTTACCTGGACTGATTGAGACCATGGGCCTCTTGGGTAGAAAGAAGAAGCTATATTTAGGGGGACCAAGGGGGATGAAGGAGTTCCTGGAATACTCTTTCTCCCTAACTCACTTTTCTCCCCAATTTGACCTAGAGTTCGTATCTTCTTTAGAGCTAGGTGGACTTTTGGTTACTGCCTTTCCTACCTGCCATGTCATTGAATCATATGGTTATATTTTGACTGAAAGGGATAGGGTTAATTTAGATGCAGAGAGGCTCAGAGCCGAGGGGATCTCGGACTGGAGAATATTGAAATCACTTAAGGAGGGGCAAGTGGTTAAGTACGGGGAAAGGACTTTAGACCCTGAGGAATATCTCTCTAAAAGACGCGGAGCCAAAGTGGTCTACACGGGGGACACGGCACCCTGCGATTATGTGTTAAGGGCTGCTGAGGGAGCTGATCTCCTCATACACGATTCCACCTTTCTGGATGAGCCAGAGGCACATCAGTTTGGACATTCCAGAGCCAAGGATGCAGCATTGATATCTCAGAGGACTAAGGTCAAAGCCCTAGCCCTCTTCCATATAAGTTCTAGGTACGCCGACTCTGCCCCGCTTCTTTACGATGCCAGGAGGTTCTTCTCAAGAACGTTTGTGGCAGAGCCACTCTCCTTCTACGACGTCAAGGCATAGGGTACTCCCTTATGGGTACACCTCTAGATGTCCTGGGAGCCAACCAATCTATCACTGCCAATGGGTCTCCATGGAATATGTAGAACTTCAATGGCCCACATGGAGATTCGCTCTCTGAGTCTACGAAGCTGACCTTGCCCACCGCTGCTGCCTGCTTATGTAACATGAAAAACAATCCATTCTCTTTCCTTCCTTTAATCATATGTTTCCTCGCAGCATCCAATATACGCTGTTTTCTTAGTGCATTATGGAGTTTGGTGACTGCACTTAGAGAAGTAGCTCCCGCTATGAGAGTTCCACTTATACCTCCTTTCTCTTCTTCTAATTGATCATAATCTAAGAAATTACTAATTGCCAGTAAAACCTTACCTTTGTCTTCTGATGGCCTCAATTCGGCCTCAACTACTACCGTCCTCAAGTACTCTCCTCACCACTTCCTCAATTCTACTTTTAAACTGGTCTAGCCCATCATCGTTGACTATCATATAATCAGCCATGGCGATAACCTCTCCAATCCCCAGTTTGAGATTTTCCATATCCCTTTTCACTATGGCCTCAATTGTGGTCTCTTCAACGTCCCTCATTCTTGCCAGAAGTCGCTCCCTTCTTAAGCGCGGAGGTGCATGAACGGCCACAACTACTGTCTTACCCTTTCTACTGAATAGGTCGACTTCCTCCCTGTTCCTGACGCCCTCCATAATTACCAAGCTATCCTTCGTTTCTATCCCCTCTAGGCTTAACTTTGCCACAATGTCCCTACCATATTTTTCCCTCATTCTGGCAGCAAAATTCTCAAAGGATTCACCTGCATACCCCTCCTCTACATACTTCCTCCTCAACTGTTGGCTCATAACTATTATCTTCCCTCCTCTTCTACTGAATGCCTCAGATACGAAACTCTTTCCAGCACCCGGCATACCGGTTATACATACTATTTTCCGTTCTAACATGCTGGCACCTCGTAACTATCTCGTAACTATATGGTCAGTTATAGATATAGCTCTGTGAACTACCTCTCCCTACGAACGTAGCATCTCCCATAAGGATTCCTACTTTTTGAACAACCTCGTTTCGCCTTCACCCGTAGCTGAGGTTCCATGTAACCTTCTTTCATCTGTACGGAAACGGAAGAGGAGTTATGGAGAGTTTAGTCCTTAGGCTTAAACCCCAGTCCACAAGGTACCTTACCTCTTACAACCTTCTAATTATTCTTCGTTAGATAGAAGAATGTTTCTAAAAGGGGGCTCTATCCCCAAGGAAAGAGACTTCCACTCTCTTGACATCCATAGAGTTAAGTGAAACTTCCGTTTCCTTAAATCATATATCCTTATCCGTATTTCATAGATCTGTGACTGTGGCGAACTAACATGTGCATACGACATGTCTATCACTCGCTTGCCTCCCACCAGTCCTTATTTATGGGAGAGCGAAGGTGGTGAAGGTGCGTCTCTTCACAGCCTTTCATGTTCCCATGGAGCCGCTGAGTAATGTGCTTCAAGAATTGGGTTACCTTAGGGAAGTGAAAACAGTCAATAAAGACTCCCTGCATGTTACCATTATATTCATAGGAGAAGTCGAAGATGGGATAGTCCCCATGCTCAAGGAGAGACTTTCTTCTCTACATATGAAGCCAGTCAAATTGGAGCTAAATAGTGTGGGGGCCTTTCCCACTCAGTCCAACCCTAGGGTGATCTGGGTGGGATTGAGGGGAGACATTAATCCTCTCCATCAGCTGAGGAAGGAACAAGAACAGATCCTAAGAGAGATGAGGATACCCTTTGACTCCAAGCCTTTCTCTCCCCACGTCACGATCGGCAGAGTCAAGGAAAGACCATCAAAGGGAATTCCCCAGTTCATTGAGAGATATGTCGAAACCAAGTTCGGCGAGTTTATTGTACAGGGATTTAGATTAATGAAGAGCACCTTAACCCCCCAAGGGCCAATCTATGAGACCCTCTTAGAGGTGGAAGCACGTTGAGTTTGGAAGAAGAAATTCTAGCCAAGGTTAAACCATCTGCCCAAGAGTACATTAAGCTGAGGGAAGCTGTGAATGAAGTTTTGGGTAGATTGGAGGACTTAAGAGCGGAGGTGCATGGTTCTTTCGCCAAGGACACCTGGCTTTCAGGTAATTCGGATGTTGACGTTTTCGTCTTCTTCTCTCCTCAATTAGGACTTAAATGGCTTAGGGAGGATTCGCTGGCTTTGTTAAAGGAAAGGCTTGAGGATCTCCCAATCAGGCTAGAATATGCAGACCATCCATACTTGAGGGTGAGGGTTAAGGACGTCTGGATAGATGTGGTGCCTGCGGCCCTGGTAGATGAAGGATCTCACCCCATCACCCCAGTAGATAGAACCAGGTTTCATACAGAATTTATTAACAATAATTTGACTCAATATCAAAAGGATCAGGTCAGGCTACTGAAAGCCTTCATGAAAGGGATAGGCGTATATGGAGCAGAGCAGAGAGTTAGGGGATTCTCAGGTTATTTGACAGAGCTCTTAATTTACCACTATTCTACCTTTCACAATCTATTATCTGCTGCCTCTGACTGGGGGGGAAAGGTGATAGTGGATTCCCCCTCCAGGGAGTTTCCAGAGCCTCTCGTGGTTCCAGATCCTGTAGATCCAAAGAGGAATGTGGCGGCGGCCGTTTCCGTCAAGAGGTTAGCCGAATTCGTCCTAGCAGCAAGGGCCTATATTGACTCACCATCGGAGAACTTCTTCTTTCCTCAGATGGTTAAGGATGGGATAGTTAAGGGTGATGTTTTTGTAATAGAGCTTACGCCCACAGCAATTGTTCCAAAAGAGGTTCTATGGGGACAGATCAATAACGCCATGTCCAAAATAAAGAAATTTCTCATTCAGGCTGGATTCAGGGTCGTCGATGTGAATGCTTGGGGGGAGGTGATCATTGCAGTGCAGTTGGAGTCTAAGGAAATAGGCAAATATAAGCTTCAGCAAGGTCCCCCCTTCTATATGAGAAATGATGCATCGGCGTTTCTTCAGGCTCACGATGCCGTATGGATAGGGGAGGACGGAAGACTTCAAGCCATAGTGGAGAGAGAAACAGATCCTTTCGTCATCTCTAGGAGAGCGTTGGATTTCAGCTTCCCATATAGAGTTCAGTTCAGGTGGATAAAATCGGGTGAGGACATCTGGTTGGCTCAATTCCTAAGGAAGAGGCCGTCGTGGCTCCGCTGAGGGAATTTCTCTATCCCTTCCCCCTTCACGATATAGAGAAGGAGCTTATGGATTCTGGAATAAGGCGATTGCTCTCTTATGGTAAGTCTTCCCTAGGTAAGGTAAAGGTATTGGGAAAAGGAAAGAATGGAGTGGTTGCCTTAACTGAGGACCTTAATGCAATTAAAATAAGGAGAGCGGACTCGCCTAAGCGATGTATGAAGTTTGAGGCGAGAATGCAGGAGAGAGCCATGGGAGTGGCACCTAGGGTCATCGACTATGGTTGTAATTACATAATAATGGAATACGTGGAGGGCAGAGAATTGACAAGAAACGAGGACGTTTCTGTTGTTCTAAGGGTTCTCCATAAAGGATTTCTGCTGGACTCCTTGCAGGTACAACATAGAGAGCTTACTAGACCCTGGGGTAATATAATCATTACTAGGTCAAACGCCTTCATTGTTGATTTCGAGGACGCAAGGATCTTGTCATCCCCTAACAACTTCGTTAGGCTTTTCACCGCCCTTATTAAGTCAAATCCTTCTATTCTAGCCCTACCTAAGGATAAATATATATGGTAGAATACATTTACTCATTCATGGATACACGTCTTAAATATATCATTGGAATTGTTGTAGTCTTGGCCGTGATAGGGGGAGTATTCTATGCTCTCTCGTCCTCCTCCAAGTCCATCACAGTCTATATTGCAGGTGCATATGCAGCAGAGGGTCAATATCTTGCACAGGACTTTCAAAACTCTACAGGCATAGACGTGAAAGTTATACCTGGAGGGAGTTTCAAACTGGCCTCCCAGATATCAAGTGGCGAACCTGCGAGCGTTTTTATCCCAGTTGCGTTCACTCAAGCAGTGGACGCCTTAGGACCAAGGGATCCAGGATGGGCCATAGCAGCATTTACTGATCAAATGGCGATAGTGTACTCAAATTTGTCCCTGAAAAACCAGTATGTGGTTCAGGCATTGTCATATTACAATAAGGCAATTTCCACCAACGACAGTACTTATTGGTATGACTTCTTCCAAACCATAACTTCAGGGAACCTTAAACTCGGTATATCTAATCCCAGTACAGATCCAGAGGGACTTTACGCCTTTCTATTGTTGGAAATCGCCGGCAAATTATATGCTCATAATTCCTCGTATTTTGTGGAGAGGGTAATAGAAAGCGGCTCTAACATCACTAGATCCAGTACTGGTGAATATGTGGGCCCACTTGAGGAGGGGGAGATCCAACTTGTCTTTTCCTATAGGTCCTACGCCATGGCTCAGGGCTTCCACTATATTCAGTTACCGCCTTGGTTAAATTTTGGTAGTCCCAGCTACGTATCTCTTTACTCCCAATTCTCTTGGCCTGTGGACCTTGAGGGTCATCAGGTGAACATTAGCGGAACCCCAGTCTACTTATACATCACGGTGCCTAAGGATCCACAGGATCCTAGCGCTTCCTATTCATTCCTGCAGTTTGTTCTTCTCCATGGCGCCCTACTTGAAAAGTTCGGTCTCTCTCTCATCCATCCATCGCCTCTATTTAACTCCACCTCATTACCTCCACAGGTGGTCAAGCTAGAAGAGACTGGAGAGGTGAGTTATGCCGGCCCGCTGGCAGCACTTTGATTTGCTACTGACTATCTCCCTGATCTCCGTCGCTATAATTTCTCTTCCACTCATTCTTCTTGTTATATATGGACTAGGCCCTTTCCTATCCCTCAAATCGCTGGGCGGGCAATTTCCAAGCTCCATTGAACTCACACTGGTCTCCTCTGCTCTAACGGCTGGACTTGAGGTGTTACTTTTCACCCATGTGGCATATTTCTTAGCCAGGAGAGGAAACGGTATTTTGGAGGGAATACTTGACGTTCCAGCCTCTATCCCACACCCAATAGTTGGACTTGCCCTAGTCATACTGGACAGTCCTTACACTCCAACTGGTAAATTCCTAAATTCAATAGGTTTTAATCTATTCGATTCTTATGTGGGATTAGTAGCCGCACTTACCATCGTATCAGCGCCAATATATGTCAGAGGAGCCCAGAACATCTTTGAAGGAATAGATAGAGGGCCGGAACATTTTGCCAGAACGTTAGGTGCAAATGAGTCAATTATTTTGCTGAGAGTGGTCATTCCAAGCTCTTGGAGATATCTACTTTCCTCCGCTTTAACCTCCATGGCTAGAGCCATGAGCGAATTCGGCTCCGTGGCTATAATAGCATATTACGTTCAGGGAGGACCTTTCAATTTGGTGAGCCCTGCATCGGTCTATATTTATTCGCAGTACCAATATTATTTTAAGTCGGCCATCTCTGAAGCTGCAGTTCTTCTGCTCATATCATTGGTCCTAGTGATTATCATAAGAATTTGGCGAACCAAAGGTGGGGCCGCCGGGATTTGAACCCGGGACCACCAGCGTTCTGGTGGTTGGGGAATCATCCCCAGGCTGGCATCCTGGACCAAGCTAGACTACGGCCCCGTAGTTCAAACATAGTTCGAGGCTTAAAAATGATATAGGTTCTAATACTCTTTCTTCAAGCCTTTTCTATAACGAGACTGCATGGTGGAAATCTAGGAGAGAGTACGGCGAAAGTATTAAGTTTAGAGTGATAGGGATTATATATGTATGTTAAAACTCTTTTATTAGATCGTCCATGATAAAGTACGCATGTAGGTCCTGTGGGTTCGAGCTCTTTAGGTTCGAGAAAGTGGGTCAGGACTTCTATGGGGTAAGGACGCCTACAGAGGTAATGGGAATGTATAGCAATAAGTGTCCAAGGTGTGGCAATAGACTTAAGACACCTTCCAACACTGAAATAATTCTAAGTTTAAGAAGAGCTAAAGACTCTCTGAAGAGTTCCGTTCCCACACTTCGAACACAAATCACTGTGACTTAGCTTTTAATAATTAAATTTTAATTTTCATTTCTAGAAAGAGCAATTCTGTAGAACTTCCAGTTATCTGGTAGTTTCAATAATTCTACTCGAAGCTGAGAGTTTAGCAATCGTGGGAATTTGTTCTATCCAGGAAAGATTAGATGAGATATAGGACTCCAACATATAACATATAAATTCCAAATAACCCTATTATTAATGTAGAAACGTATCTTAGGTAAATATATTTGGTCTTTATTCTATTAAGAGCGAAGGGAAATGAAAAGATCCATATTATTATACCAGTGAAGAATCCAGGTACGGTAGCCAGGGAGATTCCCTTTATCATAAAGAGTCCAGCGGTAAGCCACCACGTTATTTGAAAAGGATTTGTCAATCCCATTCCCAACCCCACCAAAAAATTCCCTCTTCTTGTCCTTTCACTGGGTTCCCTGCTCCTCCATACCTGATAGGCAATATAGAGCATGACGATTCCCCCGACCAAGAAGAGTATATGCTCTATCGAAGTTGGAAGGAACCTCCCCAGAAGTAGTGTCAATAGCATGAATGTTGCGTCAGCACACATGGCGCCAACACCCACGCTTGTTCCATGAAGGGGTGACTTTGTGGACTCGGCGGCTATGACGGCATTTATAGGACCTGGTGGAGCCGCCAAGGATAGCCCCATTACAACCCCAAAAGCTAGGCTTAGGAGGATGTTTACCAAATTCTCCAAGACGACATATCTTAGGTTCCCTAATAGGGATAACTATAGGCATGGTTGCGGCAAAGATTTAAAAAAGATACTTGAGTGCATCAAACTAAACTTGCCGCGGCGAATTGCACTTAAGGTCTCCGATGTTAGGCTATTTCACAGATTAGCAAATGCTTTCAAGGAAAGGGGAATTGTCCCAACAACGGAGGATGGAGAAATCGTTGTTTCCGACGTCAAAGGAGATGTAGTTATAAGAAATATAGATGAAGTGGAGGAAGGGGTAGAGAGAGCTATTTGTCTGCTCAGGGGGAAGAGGGCCTATGATGAGTTATTGATTGGCATTGACACCAACAGCGTTGGACTCACCATAGCAGTATTGGGTGATGGTGAACTCCTTAATTATGTCAAGACCGATGTGAATGGAGTAGAGGAGGAGATGAAACGTTTAGTGAGGATTTATCCTCACAAAAAGGATAGAGTTGGAGTGGGGGTAGGGAATAAGTTAGGTGAACTGACCTATAGGATACTCAGGACTTCATTTAAGGTAGTGAGGGTTGATGAGGACAAGACAAGTAAGGAAAATCCGTACATTAGGATAAAGGATAGGGACGTGCGGGCGGCTTTTGCTATAGCCCTAAGGGCGGCTAGGTATGATTAGTTTTTGTCTTAAGCTCAGGTGGA
Organism: Methanobacteriota archaeon; assembly: GCA_017857195.1. GTDB lineage: Archaea > Thermoproteota > Thermoprotei_A > Sulfolobales > Sulfolobaceae > Sulfodiicoccus. Next base: position 4,440 of record JAFMDM010000008.1, on the reverse strand, counting down.
TGTATTAATGGACATTCAGTTATTGCTCTACTCATTGGCAATATATTCCCCTGCACTTGCCGCCAACGGAGGAGCTACCTTCATCAGTGAGGGGAAGCCCATTGATCTGGGAAAATCATTACGAGATGGAAGGAGGATATTGGGGGATGGCAAGACCTTCGAGGGATTTCTTTTCGCCATGACCTTTGGTTCCACAGTATCCATAGGGATAGGTAGATTGTTGGGCGAAGTCTGGACGTTCTACGGCATTATGGCGGCGCTAGGTGCACTAGTTGGAGACATGATCGGTGCATTCATAAAGAGAAGAATGGGGTTGAAAAGAGGAGAGAGGGCCCTAGGTTTAGATCAATTGGACTTTGTTTTGGGTTCCACTGCGTTTATGCTCCTTGCTGGGGCTAAAATAACTCTAGTGCAGTTCCTTTTCATTGCTCTCCTTTCCTTCGCCCTCCACCTGGTAACCAACGCTGCAGCCTATAGATTAAAAATTAAAAGGGTTCCATGGTAGTATCTGTAATGTCTGGAGCTAAATACCCTAGGTTGTACGTTCAGTCAATATCTGCATTGACCGTACTTATCGTTGTTATTGTGTTGGCTTTTACGTTACTTGGGATAATAGCCTTCCCCTACTATATATCGCCAATAGTCGGGGGAGCTGAGAAGTCAGGAAGCGCCGGTTTCCTACTGCTCCTCCTATTCATGTTAGCATTAATGGTGGGAGGTGTCTACTTCCTAGAGAAACAACAGTTAGAGTGGGGCTATGCCCTAATAATAGCAGTGCTTGTAATATCTGTATTGAGCGTTTGGGCCCTCTATGGAGCTGCTACGGTTAACTATTTAAGTTCACCCTAAATCTAATTGCTCATGGAGCAGTTGAAGGTAAAACTGACCAGTGGCAGAGAGATAGAGATAAACGAGGATGCCATATCTGTGTTAAATAAGTACGTAAGAACCATGATGACGCTAGATGAACTGGCAAAAGAACTTTCTCTTGCCACTTGGGAGGAAGCCTATGAGTTGCTCAATCAGATACCAGCTTGGACAATGTGGATCCCCTTACCTGTTAGGAGAAGAGAAGCCACTTCTTAACGTAACTAATCATTTCTTTATCTTCACGGAGGGGGCGGAAGATTTCTTCCATGGGAATGGAAATTTCCATTGTTTTGCTATGCCATTCTACAACGTAAAGTAGACGAGGACGAGTAACCCTCATAGATACCTGTGCGAGGATCAGTGAACTACGCCTACCTAATCAACGGCCTGTGCGAGTTTCATCCATATCTTCATGGCTAGGATGGTCGAAGTGTAAAGCCCTTACCTACCAGGAAGCAAGGGGGAGATTACCCATTGAAGCATGAAATTCCAGTGAGGGAGAAGCCACGTCCGTAATGGTGAGACTAAGTGGAGGAATTTCTGTTTCTGCAAATAACGCCCCTTTAAGGTTAAATAGGGACCTCTCACTCAGTGCTCACGTGAAGGTATCAAGTCACTCGTTCAAAGAGGGATCACTAATACCGAGTAAATATACCTGTGACGGCCAGGATGTATCTCCCCATTTGAGTTGGGAACAGGGAAAAGCCACCGCTTATGCTGTTATAATGGAGGATCCTGATGCACCTATAGGTACTTTCTATCATTGGGCTATCTATAATGTTACGTCCACTGAACTTCCAGAGGGAGTGTCTAAGAACATAAACACTTCCTTTGGAATGCAGGGAATTAATGACTTTGGTAAGCCAGGATACGGAGGACCATGTCCTCCTAGGGGTCCACCTCATAGGTATTATTTCAGGGTCTATGGGCTATCGGGAAAGTTAAATCTGGCCCCTGGAGCTCCCATTAGACAAGTTTTAACTGCATTGAAGGGGAATATAGTAGATGAGGGAACATTGATGGGAAGATATGGGAGGGGCGGCAAATGAGCGAGGAATTAATGTGGACAGAGAAGTACCGTCCCAAGCATCTAAGTGACATTGTTAATCAAGAGGAGAACGTGGCCAGACTCAAGCAGTTTGTCCAAGAGAAGAATATGCCACACCTGCTTTTCGCAGGGTCACCAGGTACAGGAAAGACCACTGCCGCTCTCGCGTTGGTTAGGGACCTTTACGGAGAGGACTTCAACAGATACTTCTTAGAGCTGAACGCCAGCGATGAAAGTGGAATAAATGTAATCAGAACCAAGGTTAAGGATTTCGCTAGGACAGCTACAATGGGCGAAGTTCCCTTCAAGGTTATCCTGCTGGATGAGGCGGATAACATGACCTCAGATGCTCAACAAGCCCTCAGGAGGATCATGGAAATATACACCGACTCGACCAGATTCATCCTTTCATGCAATTACCTTAGCAAAATAATAGAACCAATTCAATCCAGAACTGCCTTGTTCAGATTCTATCCTCTCAAGAAGGAGGACGTGGTTAACAGGCTCAAACTGATCGCTGAGAAGGAGGGAGTAAATTATGATGAGCATGGATTGGAGAACATATATGACATGGCAGTCGGTGACCTCAGGAAGTGCATAAACATTCTTCAAGCTGCGTCTACATACGGCAAAGTGACCGAGGAGACGGTACGAAAGGTCGTTGGCATAGCACAGCCCAAGGAGGTGCGGGATGCCCTGAAGCTCGCCTTGGCCGGTAGGTTCGTTGAGGCAAGGGAGAAGGTTAGAGGACTTATGATAAATGTCGGATTGTCAGGTGAAGATATCGTCAAACAGATTCATAGGGAAGTCCTGTCGGGAGAGCTTGGCATCAAGGAGGAATTACGTGCATTGATAGTGGACTACGTTGGTGAAACTGAGTATAGGATAGTTGAGGGAGCGGACGACGAGATACAGCTGAGCGCCCTCCTTGCTAAGATAGCTGTGTTTGGAAATAAGTACGTGGGTGGAGAGGGTTGAGGATACCATGGTTTGTTAAATATAGACCCAGGACCTTGGCGGAAGTTGAGAACCAAGAGGAAGCCAAGACAGCCTTGAAGGAATGGTTGAATTCATGGATCAATGGAAAGCCAACCAAGAGGGCTGTGCTCCTCTATGGTCCACCTGGGGTGGGAAAAACCACGTTGGCAGAGGCCCTAGCAAGGGACTTCGGTATGGAGTTGTTTGAGCTAAACGCAAGTGATTCCAGGAGGCTACAGGAGATCCAGAGGACGGCAACTTTGGCATCGCTTTCTGCTTCCCTGTTAGGTTCTCGGGGGAAGCTAATACTTCTAGACGAAGTGGATGGCATGAATTCAAGGGAGGACTCTGGAGGGTATACAGAAATGCTTAGATTACTTCAGGCAACTAGGACTCCCATTATACTTACAGCAAACGACCCCTGGGATCCATCGTTAAGGGAGCTACGATCGTCCTGTCTCATGATAGAGCTGAAGAAGCTTGGAAAGATTAGCTCCAGGAAGGTATTAAGGAGAATATGTGAGAAAGAGGGGATTAAGTGTGATGATGAAGCAATAAATGAGATCATAGAGACCACAGATGGAGATATGAGGTACTCCATAAATATACTACAGGCCATAGCAGAGGGGCTAAATCACGTAAACGCTAACTCTGTGAGGGCAGCCCTCAGAAAGGAGAAGGAGTTGGATCCCTTTGAGACCCTTAGAGGGGTTTTCTGGGCTAAATATGCTTGGCAGGCCAGAAACGCAGTGTCCAACTCCCATGTGGACTACGAGATGTTATTGAGGTGGTTCGACGAGAACCTACCAATACAGATGGAGAACCTAGAGGATTTGAGTAGAGGATATGCTGCCCTTTCCAGGGCTTCCCTATTCTCCTCTAGGGCCAGGTATACATCATGGGACTTATTAAGCTACGTGTTCGATCTACTTGGTCCCGGGTTGGCCTTTGCCGAGACATCCAAGCTGAAGCCTGGGTGGAAGGCGAAATGGAAGAAGTATCAGTTCCCACAATATGTTTCTATGATGTCCAAGGCAAGGTCATCAAGGGAGGCGAGGGACTCCGTGTTGTCTAAGTTAGCCAAGGAACTTCATTGTTCAACCACTAAGGTCAAGAACGACGTTCTCCCTTTTCTTAACTCAGAGTTGAGAAAGCAAATCACAGAACAACTGCAATTGAACGAACAGGAGGTTAGATATCTTGATTCAACCTCTCTTTAACCTTCTCCACTACCTTGAGCTCTGATATTCGAGTTGTAGGATACTGCCCCTCTTCGTCCTTCTCATACTTCTTTACCATATCCCATATGGTAAGTAATGCTGTTGATATGCACGTTAAGGCATCCATTTCCACGCCAGTTCTGTATGTTGTTTTCACTTTACATTCTCCATCTATCCAATCTTCCCCCATTTCGAATCTCACCTCAACCGAAGTTAAGGGTACTTGATGGCACAATGGAAGTATCTCGTAGGTCCTCTTTGCCGCCATGATTCCCGCCACTCTACTTACCTCTAGCACGTCCCCCTTCTCCACCTTCTCCTCCA
>JAFMDM010000086.1 GCA_017857195.1 Methanobacteriota archaeon | reverse complement strand
CTGTTGCTTTAGTATAACAAGATCGGAAGGCTTGGCGAAAAATATTGAGCTGACATTACTGGAAAAGACTGTAGCTCCCAGAATCTGCCCTTCACCGTAATAAAAGGTGTAGGTGCCGTTGCTATAGAGTCCGTAGGTTAGTCCCAAATATTTTTCAGCTTGCCCAACTGTTCCCGTGGCAACTATTTCAGAGTCGGCTGCCGTGAACACAACCTGGAAACCTTTAGACTGAAGGAAATTGAGGACTCGATGGAATTGTGAGGTGGGATAAAATAGCTCCTCTACCTGGGCCGGCGTTAAGAAATGATGATAAAGTTGCGAACCAGGATTCGAAACTTGTTCAGCGTAACTGTAAAGAAGATCAACGTTTTTCAGCGGGATATGAACAGCTATTAGCACTTGACTTGAGGAAGGAAGAGATCCAATGTAATTGTAGCCCGGCATCGGAGGAGCGTTAGGTGTATTGGAAGAGATGGGCTGGTTCACCGCAGAAGCAGGCAATGTGGACAGTCCTGCCAAGATACCTAGGAACAAGATGGAAAGAATAACGGTGGAAGTCTGCCTCACAAGAGCGAGGTGTGGGTTCATTGAGCGGATTAGCTAGGAAGGCCTTATTAATGTTATTGTTACAACTCATTTTAACATAAAGATCAATGGGGCAAGAAACTTTCCCATGGAACACTGCCCTATTCTTCCGCAAATATTTTAAAAATATATTGATAAGTACATCTTATGCCGAACTGGAAATGTTGAAACATATTTGGGTATTTAGTATTGTCATGAAGGTTGAGGGGATCGAAGATCACTATGAGGAACCTCTAAACAATTGTTTTGGTTCAATTTCCCACTACTGAGAAAGAACGGTAACCGTCACCGAGGTTAAAGCGGGGACTCATGAAGTATACTCTCCTATGAATGACCTATATGGGCAATATGGACGTATCTTGATGGCTAGGATATTTGATCCTGTCTAGCTTATCTCATGCGGAATATGATGGAAACCGACGAGATGGAAGTCCAGTGAGCGCGGCGTAAAGTTCATATCTCTAGAACATTTTAATCATATGAATTAAGAATACGTCATTAAACTTGTTGAATATGTTCTTTGAATTCGGGGTTCGTGGGACAGGATGAAAGGGGTTGGAGGAAATTACGATGCGAATACTTATATCTTAATATTTCTACTGCGAAAATAGTATTTAGCGAGTTCTCTACATCTGCTATGGAAGATCTTTGACGGCCATAGTGGGTAGTTAATAAATGAGGGAGGAACACTGTTCATTGAGTTATGTGTGGACCCATTGATACGAAAACGTGAAATTTGTCTTTTCTGACTGTTAAGTATGCTATCGCTGGCGAAACTAAAACAATTCGTTCAGGGAAATCCTAATTACACATTAAGATATATCGAAGGCTATCTAGAGTTGGAGTTTGCGGCTCCTCCATTGTCTGAAGCTGCTGAACAGGACGTTGAGGGAGAGGCCGCGTTCGTAATAGTCAAGTTTCAGATAGATGGAGATTACTTAACGGCGACAGAGGCATGGGTGGAACAGGGAGACCATAGGCGCCCCATGGATGTCGGGCAGCTAGAACCGTGGCTAGAATATATAGAGTCACAACCTTAATCTTACTTCTTCAAGACGCTTAGGGTTTGTCCAGATCCGGTGAACTCCACCCTTGTGAAGGGGACTGCTCGATTTATGTTAACACTTTAGATATAATGATAAAAGTTAAGTAAAGTTATTTTTGTTTCACTTGGCTTCCTTGTTTCTCACGTACGCCGAGAGGGCAGTGCTGACGGTAGGATATAGCTCATTACCCGCGGGAACTACCATTATGAGGTTGCCCTTCTGTGATATATCTGAGAGCACCTCTATGAACCTAAGTTGTAGGGCAAGTGGGTTGGTGGTATAGGACTTTGAGGCCTCAGCCAGTATGGTGGAGGACTGTCTCTCTCCCTCGGCTAGAATAATTTTAGACCTTCTTAGCCTCTCCGCTTCAGCCTGCTTGGCCATTGCGGTGAGGAGTTCGGGACTGAGCTTTACGTCCCTCACCGTTACGGCAGTGACCTTGATCCCCCACGGCTCGGTAGTGTTGTCCAGGATCTCCTGTAACCTTCTATTGATGTCTTCCCTTTTACTTAGAACCTCATCCAATTCCATCATCCCCACTATGTCCCTCAACGACGTCTGAGCGATGTTCAGCACCGCTACGTTATAGTTATAAACCGCAGAGACAGCTCTTACTGGATCCACTACTTTATAATAAACCACAGCATCTATTGTTACGGTTACGTTATCTCTTGTTACAATGGTCTGGGCTGGTACATCCACTGTGGCTATTCTCATGTCTACCTTTAACGGTCTATCCACGAACGGTATAAGGAATATTATTCCTGGTCCCTTTGCTCCCAGTATTCTTCCTAATCGCAAAACCACTGCCTTCTCCCACTGCTTCACTACTTTAAACGCTAATGAAAGGAAAATTATAATTATTATTAATGCGAATATAACACCTACTACGTCTTCTATTAGTGCCATAATGCCATTGCATTCCTGGACATAAAAACTAATGTAAATCCATTGATGACGATCCCAAAGCTTTACTAGATGTTGGAGAATCATCCTATTGTGCTACTCTTCGTTTACGGAACCCTCAGGTATGGATTTGAGCTAAATCATCTATTGAGGAACTCCCCCTTCATAGGCTTAGGATATGTAGAGGGTTTCAAGATGTATGATCTAGGAGGGTATCCAGGATGTGTCAAGGGAGATGGAACAATCTGGGGAGAGGTCTATCAGGTCTCCGAGGAGTTGCTCAGAAAATTAGATGAGGTGGAGGGATACTCTGGAACTCCAGATGACCTCTACGAAAGAACCTCTGTCACAGTTAACTTCGATCAAAAAAGAAAGTATAAGTTAAGCGGAGTTCAGATGTATGTCTATAGGAGATCGATCGATGATAAATATGTGATCAGGGAAGGAGACTTCTCTTCCCATATGGGTATGTCTAAGATACTTAATTACTTCGCCTACGCTGAGAATACCAACACAGAAGTAATGAAATATAGAGGTCTCACAAAGATTATGAAGGAGTTCAGGGCATATGCCCCAGGCTTCAGGATCGTTTTCTCAGTTCCCTGTAGGTGGGGACTCTGTGCTAGCCTCAAGGAGGGTGAGGGAAAAGTTTGTGGCTATGTTTATCTTACCACAGCGGATCAATTGGCCGTACTGGATAGAGCAGAACATTACCTAAGTACCTACATGAGGGACTCCATACCGGTGGTAGATGAACGCGGAATCACCTACTTCGCCACTGTTTACTTCACCGAGGAAAAAGAGGAGGGGTCGCCATCCCATCAATATCTTCAAATAATACTCGATGGGCTTAGGAGAGGTTGGGGCGATCAGTGTAGAAGCACGGGCCTTGATCTTTAGATTTCCTCAACTTCCACGTTTCTATACTCTCTTATTCTCTCGGTTCTAAACATTAGATAACTCATGGGTTCTACGTTGAAAACTGCGTACTGTTCTCTATCCTCCAAGGAGGCCACCATCTCCACATCTACAATATTCCCTTTTCTCACAGGTATCATGGCAGAGCTTAAACCATTGAACTCTGGAGGGTCAAGGGCATTGGCATTTATTATGGCCATTCTGTTTTCTATTGCCCTTATCCTCAGGTAATCTCTCCATACCCCTATTCCCTCCTTAGGAACCCTTGATGGGACGAGAAGGACCTCTACTCCCTTCAGGAATAGTGACCGTACTGTCTCTGGGAAGTCAATGTCATAACAAATTAGGAGACCAAACTTAACTCCCCTAAAGGAGAAGGAGATCACTTTATCGCCGGGGTAAAGTCTCCCCTTTTCCTTTCCAAAGAGATGTACCTTCTTCGCAATGGTTCTCACTTCTCCATTTCCGTCGAACACTGGTGCGACTACGGATACACCGTCTTCGAATGCACCGGGGATGACATGAGCAGTGAACGTTCTAGCTAACATACGAAACTGATTCAGTGGAACGCCCTCTATTTCTCTTACCCACTTCTCCGGAAGAAGGACGAGTTCCGCCCCTTCTTTTAGTGCCGCCTCTGTAAGTCTTAATGCTCCCTCCACATCCCTGGGCTGAACTATCCCTATTTTCACAAAGATCCCTTTTCTCCTCTCTTCTTACGCTGCACTGTCTTGAGCTTGTCTACTATCCTCTTCTCCAATCTTTCTACGGCCTTCCTTAAGGCCGTAGCTGCATCCCAATCTGAGTCACTGGCCACGAAGTCGCCTAACTTAGTGGAGGCCCTCACGTTCGCTTCGTAGATCTTCTTGTTTTCACCACTTGCGCTTTCCTTTAACGAGACCTTAAATGAGTTAACCTCAGTTATCCTCTCTACCTTACTTAGATGTCTCTCTATTATTCCATCTATTGCCGACCTTTCGTCCGCATTCCTCATGGTTCTGGGAAGTTTGGCCTGAATGGGGAGCTCTATCTTGAATCTCTCGGCGATAGCCCCTATGACATCTATGGTGGAAATCATTCCAGTCAGCCTATCTCCCTCTAGCACTGGAAGGCCTGATATCTTCTTGCTCAAACAAGTGGTAACCGCTTCCGTTAAAGTGGCATTTCCCTGTATAGTCACTACGGGATAGCTCATTATCTCTTTAACTGGCATTGCCATTATCCTTTCCTCCTCGACCATTATGTTCTCTCTCTTCCTCCCACTGGCCTCATATAGCCTAGAGACTATGTCTCTCATACTAACTATTCCGGCTACATGTTCCCCTTCTGCTACTGCTAACCTACTTATGTTGTCCCTTACCATAAGCCATCTAGCCCTCGCCACAGAATCTGATGGGTTAACGGTAACGATTGGAGAGCTCATGTATTTTCTAACCCTCTCCTGTGGGATCATTTGATTTTTCATTAAATAGGATAATAGTGACTCTCTTGTTATCAAGCCAATAAATTTCCTATCCTTCGTCACTACGGGAATGGCCCTGGCCCTACTGGTATAGAACTTGGCCACAATTCTTTGAACGTCGTCGGAATCGTTAACAGAGACCGTAGGGGTCATTACGGAACTGACCTTACTTTCAGGATTTATTCTCCTCCTTAAGAGGTCCTTATATGTTACCTGTCCCACTAACAGTCCCTGATTGATCACAGGTACAGCCCATTGTTGAGCCTCCTTCATCTTAGCGACCAATGAACCAACGATATCTGAAGGAGAAGCCACAACCTTGCTCTCTATTGTTAACTCATCCATTGATTCTCTTCTTCGCTTCAACATTTAAAAATATAAAATGTCATTATGAGCCATGCATGAGACCGCCTTCATCTGGAGTGATGGTTTCTTAAATTATAGCTTTCCTGGCGATCATCCATTCAAGTCCTATAGGGAGAAGAAGGTTAGGGAACTTCTGGATGTTACCGGTCTGTCAAACTTTGTCACTTTGATTGAACCAGATCCTCCCACTGAGGACCAAGTTCTCTCCGTCCATGATAGAGAATATGTGAACTTGGTAAAGACTCTCAGTATCAAGGGAGAGGGACTCTTAGATAGTGGTGACACCCCGGCCTTCAAGGGCATCTTTGAGGCTTCACTTCTCAGGGTCAGTGGCACAATAACCGCCGTGAGATTGATAGCGGAGGGCAAGTTCGTTCATGCGTTTAATGTGGGAGGTGGACTTCATCACGCCAAGAAAAACTCAGCATCTGGGTTCTGTGTTTTTAACGATGTAGCAATAGGTGTCAAAAAGGCTGAAAAGAAGTTCGTTCGTGTGGCAATTGTTGACCTTGATGGGCATCATGCAGATGGTACACAACAACTCCTTTACTCCGATCCTAGGTCATTGAAGGTTTCGCTTCACATGTACCATAGGGGCTTTTTCCCAGGTACGGGGGACGTAGATGAGAGCGGTGAGGGGGAGGGTGAGAATCTAACGGTTAATGTTCCCCTTCCACCTGGCACTGGAGATGAGGCCTATCTTCTGGCATTTGACGAGATAGTAATGCCCAGGCTTAGAGCCTACTCCCCACAACTCATATTCGTGGTTCTTGGAGGGGACTCCCATTATTCAGACCCGTTGGTGGAGTTGAAGTTAAGCACCCACGGTTATATGCAGGTCCTTAAGAAGATACACTCCTTCGCCGAAAGTCGGAGCGGGGGAAGATTGATATTATTGGGTGGGGGTGGATATAACTACGACGCTACCGCAAGGATTTGGACACTGGGTCTTGCAGAGATTCTAGGGATCGATAACGATTCCATTAGATCCCTTCATGATCCCTTTCCTACAACTACAATTCCCTTTACCTACAACAAAGTACTGCAAGTCATTGAGAGATTGAAGGAACTTCCCCTTCCTCCATCGCCCTCTCCAGTCTCCTAACTCCTAGAAATATAACCACAACCGAGAGTATTAATGATATTATGTAAGTCAGACTTCCAAGCACCGGCTTGGTTCCTCCTATTCCTGCTACGGTGTCAGCAACTGCAGCACTAAGGAGGCTTGACAGTCCAATGAATACCACGTAGAGTAGAATTGAGAGATAAGCGCTAATATACTTAGTAAGCCTTAAATTGAAATCATGATAAAGTTCCCGTATATATTTAGGTGCATATATTATGAAATAGACTGGCAGGACCAAGTCGAAAAGATATATGAACTCTGAGGTCAATCCTATGTAAGCGAAATTATAGATATAGAGGAGGTAAACCAATACCAACCCCAAATATAGCGCAAGGATCAGAATGGAGGCAAATGTCAGGAACCTCCTCACTATTCTGATGGCTACTTGCTCCCTATCCCTTCCCTTTACCGATTTGAAGATGGAGAGTTGAGGGAGTATATTGGCAATCCTAGGGGCAATAGAATTATCATATTTGGTTATTATTGAAGCGATCATAGATGATAAACCTACAACTAGAATGACTGCTATGTATACTGGATAGGTGGTAACCCCATCCGACAACCCTATTGATGCGATAATTATCCCGA
>JAFMDM010000085.1 GCA_017857195.1 Methanobacteriota archaeon | reverse complement strand
AGAGCCTCCAGTTTACTACAAAAGAACCTATTGGAGACTCAGGAGGGCCTAGCTCTCTTTGGTCTGTAAGTGTGGGCGTGAGACGGGTCGTAAACACTTGACCTCACTCCCTTATACTTTTCAGGTTCCACGATCTTTCCAACCAGTATGACACTGTCCTTGGTGATCTTTCTCCTTTTCACCTCTGAGGCCAGCTCCCCCAAGGTGCATCTGAACTTGACCTGATCAGGCCAGGTAGCCTTATACACAACAGCCACTGGTGTGTGATCCTCCAGCCCTCCCTCCTTCAGCTCCCTGACAACCTTGTCCACTACATGCACACCTGTATATATGGCCATGGATGCTCCCCTGTTAACCAGAGGAGCAAAATCTTTCAGTGAGCCCTCCATGGGTACGGCGGCAGAGGCCCTAGTTATTATGACAGTTTGCGACACCTTAGGTAAGGTAAGCTCCACCCCAAGCGCACTTGCAGCTCCTAGGGCGGCGGTAATGCCTGGGACCAATTCATACTGCACCCCTGCGTCCTGCAGAGCCCATATTTCCTCCATCAATGCACCATAGATCGAAAAGTCACCTGACTTTATCCTCACCACCGTCTTCCCCTCCTTAGCTCTAGCTATCATCAATGCCGAGATCTCCTCTTGTGTCAGGCTTGATGTATCCACGACCTCCGCGTCTCTTCTGGCCCACCTCAAAAGAGATGGATTAACAAGGGATCCGGCATAGAGGACCACATCCGCGTCCTCTATGCTGTTCTTTCCCTTCACAGTAACGAGCTCTGGATCCCCCGGCCCAGCTCCAACGAATATGACCTTACCTGTCACGTCTCCTCACCCCAATCAGCATGGAGAAGTAGTCCATATGATAGACTCCGTTCCATTCACCTAAACTCTCCTCTTTCATACCACATCTTCTGGCATAATACAAGTGGAAGTCCTGAAGTATGGAGGCAATTTGGTCCAGTTTCTGATTACCCTTAAGTATTACAAATGTGTCAACAAGATCACGAAGCTTCTCCACTAACTCAACCCTTCCGGCAGGCGTTATTAGGATGGACTGATCCCCTTGAGCTAGGGAAACACCCAATTTGCTAGCGCACGCGGTCATGGATGTCACTCCTGGGATCAACTCGACCTCGACCCCCTCAAGGAATTGTTCTACCCTAAAGTAGGTACTATAGAGAGTTGGATCCCCCAAGGTCACGAAAGCGCCCTCCCCATGGAGTTTGAGGTCCTCCATCATGGATTTGCCAATCTCCCTTAGGGCCTCAATTTCCACTTCTTTCCCCATGGGGAAGCCTATGTACCTAACTATGGTTCCCTGGTTAATGTAAGGGGAGACCACCTCCATGACCAGACTCCTATTGGTACCGGTTGAATAGGGCACGAAAACCAGGCTAACTTTGCCAAGGATCTTGGAGGCCTTTACGGTAACGAGCTCTGGATCCCCAGGTCCTAGACCTAGAACGTAAAGTTTCACGGCCTCTCCGCTCCTACAACAAATATGGGATTCCTGGACATCATTGCGTGGCCCTTGCTGGTCCTCAGCGACTTAGCCACTATGAGCTCATTCACCTCTACGTTAGTGAACCCTAATTCCTCTAACCCGTTGATCGCTTCCACCACCGTTTGGAGGAGGATGGCATCAATGACCACTCTTCCTCCTTCTGTCAGATGCTCTCTTAGAAAGCTCAAGACCTCCTTGAGCCTATCTGAACCGCCTATGAAGGCCCTATCTACCTTTGGTATAGAGGTAATAGCATTGGGGGCCTCTCCATATATGACCTTAACCATTGAGTCCAGTCCGAATTTGGAAACATTAGCCCTCGTGAGATGAACGGCTCTCTCGTCCTTGTCCACCGCATAGACGAGACCCTCACCAATGGCCCTTGCAAACTCAACTGTTGTGCTACCAGTTCCGCATCCCACATCTAACACTGACTGCCCCCTTCTCAACCGCATCTTTGAGACCACCAAGGCCCTAATCTCCTCCTTGGTCATGGGAACCTTCTCCTCCCTAATGAAGAGTTCATCTGGAATTCCTGGAACATCGTACCTCCAACTCATATCTCTCCAGCCCTCGCGATTACTCTTCCAGACTCATCACATGCGACCACTCCGAAAGACGCCCTTCCTAACGACATCAACCTGAAGAGGGCCCTCTGTGCTACAATACTCATTACTTCCTCCTTCCTTTGACCTAAGAGGGAAAGGGCCTCTCCTACGGTTTTGGAAGAGGCGATCTTAGTTAATAATTCTCCATCTACACCAGCCAAGACTGACGCATGAGTTATGGTTTCCACCCTGCAGTCCCCGTACCTGCTATGAGTATTCATGAGGCCGGCGGCCACCTTAACCAGTTTACCTGGCAGGCTAACCAAAACTATTCTCTTGAATCCCTTCCTTAGCGCCTCAATTATGGTATCTCCCACCCTGTCACCAACCTTCACCACAACGTCGCCATAGAGACGTCTTCCCACCTCAGCACTCGTATTACCTGGAGCAACAACCAACATGTCACCTGAAAGTTTAATGACACATAGTTCCGTCCTTAGGTGATCCATGTAATCTTCGTCGCTTACAGGCACTTCGATTCCAGTGGTACCCAAGATAGACACCCCGCGCTCAACGCCAACGTCTGGATTCATGGTGTCTTTGGCCAATATGGAGCCCTTAGGAACCTCCACCGTGACCCTAATCCCACCGTCCTTTAACACCTCCCTCACACTCTGGACTATCATATCCCTCGCTATAGGACTGATAGCTGACTCTCCTACACTTGTCTTTAATCCAGGCCTGGTAACCTTTCCTACCCCCTCCCCTCCAACCACAACTACATCGTTTCCCTGAATTCTTGCGCAGCAAGACCTTATCTCCACCCCATCCAGAACGTCTGGATTATCCCCAGCCACCTTATTCACTGTGGCACACCTCTCATCTGCCCTCTGAGAGTAGGCTGCCACCTCGATCTCCAATCTCAATCCTATTGGAGTGGGTATGGTGACAGTGGATGACCTTAAGTCGTAAAGGAGATCGTAAGTGGCAGCCTTAGCCGCGGCCGCGGCGGCCGCCCCTGTGGTTATGCCGTACCTTTTGAGACTTAACAGGATCAAATCTGATACCTCCTATCATACCCTCTAGGTGTTATCATCTTACCATTACAGACATATGTCCTGGAGTTTCCAACTATAAGGGTTGTAACCATGTTAATTTCCTTAAGGTAGTTAGCCCATTCGCCGAGGCTTGTGAGAATCACTTTCTCATCCTTTCTGTAGGCGGCCCTAACTATTCCCACAGGGGTCGAAGGCGTTCTATATCTGGACACTATTTCCATTGCCTCCCTGAGGAGGGTGTGATTAATGGGATTATAGAGAGCCAGTTCGAAATCGGCCTCTGTCGCCTTCTCCACCCTGACCAATATTTCCTCTCGTGGGATGAGTAGATCGCTAAGACTTATGACAGCGAAGTCTATTGAAAGCGGTGCCCCAAGTTTTGCAGCTGCCGCCGTGGCAGCAGTCACCCCAGGTATCACCTCGACCTCGAGGTCCATACCCCTCTTACACAACACCTCCATGGTTGGACTAGCCATTCCATAGACCTGGGGGTCGCCACTTGAGACAATGGACACCACCTTACCCTCTGACGCCCTCTCCACAGCCATCCTTGCCCTAAAGAGCTCCTCCTTCATTGCGGCCGTTATGACTTCCTTGCCGTCCAACAAATCCCTGATCAATTGAGCATAGGTATTGTAGGCTATGACCACTTCACTGTTCTTTATGGCCTCCACCATGCTCAACGTCCTAGAGGAGGGATCGCCAGGACCTGTTCCTACAATATATATCTTTCCCCTTCCCATTATCCCATCACCTTTCTTACAATCTCGTTAAACGCCGCCACCGCAAGGTTACTTCCACCATAACTGCCCCTCACAACCACGGCAGGTACTTTGGATGAGATCAGTTCCTCCTTCACTTCAACGGCATTGGTGAAGCCTGGAGGAGAAGCTATTACAAAAGGAACTTCCTCTCCCCTTCTTACTGCCCTCATTACCTCCACCAGGGCAGTCGGAGCGTTACCCACAACTGGGACCCTTGGTCCAAGGGAAAGGCCCTTCCTCATTCCAAGCTGGGCCCTGGTGAGTGCTGTGGCCTTGGCTTTCTCCACCACATCAGGATCATTGATGTGGAGTTCAACGTTTCTCCATCTAAGCCCAGCGGCTACCATCCCCACATCTGCCAACACAATAATACCTGATGGTAAAGTTTCCCTCGCTACTTTCCATAGGTCATTGGTGATCTCTATTTTCCCCACAAGATCAGGATTACCGCTGGCGTAAACCAGTCTAGCGACCAGATCGAGTCCGTCTGAATCCAATGTGACTCTGGAGGCCACAATTTCCTTTGCCACATCCATACTGTTGTCTTCGATATCAGTTGGGTTTTCCACATATTTTCTGTGACCGTCATCAAAGGCCCTCCAGATCCTGAGCATCATTGCGATCTTAACTAAATTGGAGTCGGCAAGCGGCCTTGTGAAATATGCCTTAAACCAATTTCCCTCAAACGAAGCGTCCTCCCAACTCTCAAATTTTTCTACGCCCAGCGAGCCCATTATGTCCTTAGCCACGTGATTTCCCCTTCCCAAGAAGGCGAGAGCGAACACAATCCTCCTGGCACCTGAGGAGAGGGAAGAGCTCAAGACGTCTCTCCAGTCTGGGCTCGTGAATTCGTTGTGTGCCAAAACAGCTTTAATTCCAAGTCTTTCGCTCACGTAGTCAGAAAGGGAACTCATATCGTCCACGAAGGTACCCCTTCTAGAGCCATGGGTCACTATTACAACCAATGCATCGCTCATTTGGATCCCCTGGGCACAAACATGATGGTCAAGTCCCCGAACCGGGGCCTATCCTCAAGGACGGCCTTTACTGTGGTCTTGACAAGCCTCTGATCTTGAAAGGTTATCCTCTCGCCGATCCATACATCGTCGGTGTACCCCAACTTCTGGAGCCTTTCTGCCACCTGGATTATTCCGTCAGGGTCGGGAGGGGGTATGATCAGAAGGGATCTACCACAGTTCCACATAACATCCAATTGTCGTAACAGTTCCTCCCTTTCTGCCCTAACGTGCATAGTAAGGAAGACAAGGGAGGCCAAATCTACCCCAAGGAGGGCCAGTGAGGCGTTTACCGACGATACTCCAGGAACGAGTTCCATTTCCACGCCTGCGGCCTGGGAAGCTGCCCTGAGCTTGGCCATTAGTTGATAGTCTGAAACTGAGGGATCTCCGTGGTTAAGAAAGACTCCATTGGTAAACTTGCAGGCGTTGACCAACCTCTGGATCTTTTCATCTTCGTCGCCGTAGCTCAACCTCACCAACTCCTTGGATTCCAAATACGGGGAGAATCTGTCCAGGACGCTTCCCCAACCTCCTACTACCTTACACTCCTTCAGCAGCCGTTCTCCCCTCAAAGTTAGATAGGATGGATCCCCTGGGCCCACCCCAATAACATATAGCTTACCCATCTTCCTATCCCTCATACGAAGCAATGGCCACAGTAACTTCCCTCATGTAGGGAGTCTTCCTAAGGACTAGGCGGGACTTCTCTCCTCCCGCCAGGAGAGCACAGACTTCAGCCACTCCACCTATTCCCAACTCAATCAACTTCTGGGAGGGGGGAGTGAGACAACCGTACCTGAAACCCTTAAGTTCATCAAAGGAGAAGCCCATGAACTTGACACCAAAATGGTCAGCCACATCCTTCACCCTGCTCCTTACTGAGGATATGACGCCTACCCTAGACACGTCAACCTTGAGTCTCTCCAGGAAATGGAGTATAGCCTCCTCAATGAGTTGAACTTCCGCCTCTTCCTTCGCCCCAACTCCCACAGATAACATGAGTGGTTTCAGACGGACTACGTTCTCTTGTTCCTCCTCTTCGCCAAACACGATCGCGTAACTGCATCCTCTACCATATCGAAAGTTACCTCTCAAATCCTCCATGTGTAGGTTAGGAACGTCAACACAAACCTCTTCTCCCCTAACTATGGCACCATTCACCTTGATTGCTGCTTTCAAATCAACGATCTTTGAGAGAGTGGCGGCAGCTATTTCTTCCACTGATGTATAGCCTATTTGCTCCGCTGCGGTTGTTATAACTGCTGTCGCCCCTAACATGGAAGAAAGCTCCTTTGCTCCTTCATTGGCACCCCAATGAGAGCCCAGTATGGGAACTACGTACCTACCAGCATCGTCCACCACTAATATTAAAGGATCTAAATCCTTACCCTTGGCGTGGGCACAAGCGGCCCTGACAGCGCCACCTACGGCCATTACAAAAACGAAATAATCGACGCAATCCCAGAGTTTATCAAGATCGGCCTGCTCGTACTTTAGGAGAAGACAAGGTATCTCCCTCATCTTAAGTTGATCCTCAATCCTCTTAGCAGTTGGAAGACCGTTGGAGCTGGCGTAGATCACCGCAACTCCACGCCACGCCCTTTCCAGGACCATTTGGATATCCTATCCAGGATAGGGTATCCAAATAATAAATCTTCCGAGGACATTAAGTTGTAACAAGACTCAGTCCTCAAACAATCAACTAAATTATCTCTCTTAAAGAGGAAAGCTCAAGTAAACGTCGCAGTAGGCCTTTAGTGAAGAGTATGGAAAACAAAAGGCCCTATCCTTGAGGCTGACTTCCTCCCCGCCCTGGAGGGGACGAGGGTTCCCCTCCAGGTGGTTCATCGTTCCCACCATCGGTTCGGGTCTACATCCCTCATTTGGTCGAGTGGATCAGAGGTCCACTCCTTGAAGTGGGGACTTTCATTAAGTCCCTTAAGGGGAAGGGATAGTGGATTCTCCTCCGTCTCATTTCCTCAGTCGAGGATAGGAGGAGAGTCATCACTAAGAGATTTTCAGAAGAGCTGGTGTTTAAACGAAGGGGGCTATATCACGCCTCGAAAGGCGAGGCTTTCCGCCCCTTAACCCTCTTTCTGTAA
>JAFMDM010000084.1 GCA_017857195.1 Methanobacteriota archaeon | reverse complement strand
AGGACTATTGGTTGCTGAAGAGAAAGGTCATAGACGGCATAGTCGAAAGGTTCCTGCAGAGCCATAGGGAATGGGAGCACGTTGATTTGAGTAGGTATGTGCTTAGGAACGGGAAAAGGTTAAGGGGCGTACTTATGATGCTCTTCTCCGAGGCCTTGGGTGCCACAGAGGAGGAGAGCTTAAAGGGTGCCTTGGCAGTGGAGATCTTGCATGGTGCGTCCCTGGCTCTAGACGACATAGTTGATGGGGACGTGGAGAGGAGGGGCGATAAATCAGCTTGGACCGTGTTCGGTAATAGGAGGGTCATCCTTGTTAGCAACTATTTGGTTCCCTTGGCCCTTAAGGACATTGAGACCTATGGTTACGACGCCCTTAGTACGAGCGTGAAGCTCTGGTTGGACACGGCAGAGGGCGCCCTGAAGGACTTATACGGTAGGTCTGAGGATTACTTTAAGATCATTGACCTCAAGACGGCGAGCCTGTTTAAGTTATCAATGGTCCTGGCTGCTTACTCCTCTGGGAGAAGGGATTTGGTCAATAAGATGCTTCTTGCAGGTAAATATCTGGGCTCAATATACCAACTCATGGACGATTACGTTGACTTCGTGAGGTATAGGAGAGGAGAAATTAAACAGTTGGAGGGAAGTGCCCTTTACCTCTACGAATATACAGATGGGGATCCAGAGTCCTTGGTTAATGAGACCGTGACTAAGCTAAAGGGTATGTACAAAGCGGAGATGTCCGCCGTGAAGTTCAATGAGACCTACGTGGAGCTAATAAACGGCCTTCCGGACCTTCTCATAGCGGCCATGTTAAGCGAGATTTAGTCCTCTGGAAATATGCCGTAACTCAGGCCGTCTTCCCTTTTCACCACTCCTACCCTAACCTTGGCCCCCACCCTTATCTTGGAGGGTTCCTCCATTACCCAGGCTAGGACCTTGAGCTCGTCCTTGGGAAGTTCAGCTATGCCCACAACGTAATCCTTGAATGTATTGAAGGACTTTGGCTTTACATTGATGACAGTGAACGTGGAGAGGTAACCGTGCGGGTCCGGCTCGAACCACTCCACCTCTTGGGATCCACACTCACTGCACCAACTTTGAGGGGGGAAATATCTGGCACCGCACTTCCTACATCTAGTGGCCAAGATCTTTCCTTCCTCCAGACCTTGGAAAAACCTTGAAACCCTTCCAACCGGGAGCTCATATTTGAGTCTCAATTCCCTGAGGTCGTGAAGAATTGGATCGCCTGTTTTCTTGTCCTTAATTATGTTGCTCAAGTTCACACCTCATATATCGTAACGTAAGCGTAGTGTCCAGTTCCACCAACGTTATGTGTCAATGCCCTCCCATTCCTTATGTCTGCCTGTCTTCCCTTCTCCGCCTTCCTTAACAATTGTTTGCTCACCTCAACGGCCATGGCTACTCCCGTCGCGCCTATTGGATGTCCCTTGGCCTTGAGCCCTCCATCCAAGTTCACAGGGATCCTTCCTCCCACCTGAGTCTGCCCCTCTCTAAGTAGCTTCACTCCCTCGCCACGGGCGGCGAAGTTCAGGTCCTCATAGGCCATGACTTCCGCAACTGTGAAACAATCATGTACTGTAGCCACGTCTATATGTTTCCAGGGTGCGCTTTGATCCACATTGGCTGAGGCGTACGCTGTTCTGGCGGCCTCCACCGAGGCCTCAAGGGAAGTGAAGCTCCTTCTCCTGCTCAAATTTGAGGTACCGTTAGCCACACCCAACCCTGTTATCCACACTGGAGTGTCCGTGAGTTCCTTTGCCACACGTGACGAAGCTAAGACTACGGCCGCCGCACCATCGGTTATTGGTGACGAATCCAGGAGTTTCACCGGCCACGCTACATATTTACTTTTCATGACCTCCTCCAATGTGACTGGGTTCCTGAACTGGGCATATGGATTGTATTGGGCATATCCGTGGTTCTTGACTGAAACCAGTGCGAAGTCCTCTTCCTTGGAGTCGTATTTTTTCATGTAGGCAGTCTGATGCAGAGCATAATAACCAGGGAAAGTGAGGCCAAAGAACTCGTACTCCCACATGTAGTTTCCAGCCCTCCCTATCAACTCAACCGCTGTTTCCGTATCAACCTCATGCATCTTCTCCACTCCAAGGGCTAATACTATATCAGCCCTCCCTGAAGCTATCATGTCGTAAGCCGTATGTATGGCGGAGCTTCCGCTGGCACAGGCTGCCTCCACCCTAAGGGTCGGAACGTTTCTTACCCCAAGAGCTTCTCCCACCACAACAGCTGGGAGTTCCTCTGAGCTCCACATTCCTACGTTAGACACGACCAATCCTTTGACCTCCTTCCCCTCTATGCCTGCTGACCTCATCGCCTCAGCTCCGGCCTCCCATGAGAGTTCGGACAGTGACGCATCCGTTCTTCTCCCGAACTTAGTTATTCCGTAACCTACAATTCCGACCTTTCGTTCCATGATTACTTTTTCCACGTGGCAACTATTTAAGCAGAGACTTTTCAACCTTCCAAATATTCCTCGCTGGGAAGGTGGGGTTGCCTCCTTGAGCTTTAATGGAAAATTCAGAAGGGCGACACCCGCCTCAAAAGGAGTTCAATTCACTTCTGTACGTTTTGCTGCTCCATTTTTCTCACGTATAGGGTTAACCCCTCCTTCTTCACCACCACTACTAAATCTCCCTTCTTTAAGTCCTGTTCGGGAATGGCCTTCCAGAGCTCGCCGTTGAGCAGAACGTAGCCCTCCGTTCCTCCCTTTATATCTTCATTGGCCTTAGCCTTAAGTCCCTCGTACTTATATGGATTCATTCCCCTAGTTTTGATCAGTGTATTTGTCAATCTATAGGTCACGAAGCCCAAGATTACGAAGGCAGGTACGTCCACCACAGGATCCGATATGAATCCGGTTACGACCAGTAGTCCTATCACAACTGCGATAATTATAATGGGAATCACTGCATGAAGAGCCATATGATCATTTTTATTATCCAGGCTTTAAACCTTCTTTAATCGAATTGAGGTACATAGCGATCGTTATATTGGTCATACTTTTCCTACCGATGGCAGGGATAAGTTCGGTCTCCCAGGTGGGGCGGGCATTCCCTATGGGCATATCCACTTTCTCGCTAGCCTCTGCCACTGACACTCCATTTGTAGAGGGAGTAATCAACGTGAGCTACCTTTCGTTAGGTGACGATCTACTCAGCGGCGGAACATATTTAGGCTCCGGTAACGCCTCCCTCCAACTTAACGCCATAATAGACGGAAAATTCTGGGCCCAGGACGTAGCTCTCTTCCATCAGCTCTCCGCTAACACCTTCCAAGTTACAATGGTCATTAACTTTTGGAACTTCTCAGGTCCCGTTACGTTCAAGGGTAACACCTCCACCTATCAAGGGTTAGGCGTTCTATGTTATGTGGGTCCGACTTTCACATTGCAGACTCCCTTTAGCCTCGCCCTTTACATGAATTCCACTGGTCGCTTAAGTTTCGGCTATGAGCTGCATGGGGTCAAAACTGTCTTCTACAGTTTACCGAGCGTCGGACAGTTCCTCATCGGTGGGATCTCCCTGGTGGGTGTTCCAAACGACCTCGAGTTCGTGTGGGGCGGTCCAGGGGGTGGGAGTATAGTGCAGATGAGCGTGACAGCGCAGAGCAACCTCTACTACCTTAATGGAGGGCAGATGGTTAAGCCGCCCATAGCATTTTCCACTGGATTCGACACGGCGGAGGCCGCTGAGGGTGTGTACGTCTCCGCCAACCTAAGTCAGCCCTTCAATCCCGTCACACTCCAATCCCCAGGACCAGATGACCAAGCCATACTTTGGCCCGTTCCCCCCACCATGAACCTCAACTATTCCTCCCATTCGGCAATAGTCTCCCTTAGTCTCAACGGGAGGCCCCTTCCCTATCAGGAGGTGGAGCTTGAGACAATCACAATCACCGGACCGAAGGTGGTGAGCACTGCCTACACCTCCAATCAGGGCGTTGTGTTATTTAACGGTGTCAATAGTAGTCTTTTCGTGACCGTATTTCCAGGGAACTTCACCTTGGCCCCTACATTCGCCGTATCTTCTCCTGGTCTCTCGTCCTTCTTCCAGTCCCTGACTAACGCCTATCACGACCTTTCCTCCTTCCTCTCAAGCTACAATTACAAACACGCCTTATCGTCCTTCTTTAAGGGGGCGAGATATAGGCAGCCCTCCTACTCCCCATTGGAGTTAATAACCCTATACGTGGGCGCCTTGGCCGTGGGCGTGGTGCTGGCTGTGGTGGTTAGGGAGAGACGGGATTAACTTAACCTACGAAGAGCTGCACTCCCTTCAATTTTCCATCTTCGAAGTTAATGATGGCCCCTTGGAGCATGCCTGCGGAATATTGACTTCCCGGGTTCAATACAACGGTGTCCCCCAACTTTCCAGTCCCCCTGGATTCATGTATGTGCCCGTGTATCCCCAGCAATGGCTTAGTCTCCTCCAGAAGTTTTCTTACGGACTTTGAACCAACGTGAGTCATTACCACCTCACCACCTCTCACCACGACCCTCAGGTCAGGGGTAAGTTCAGGAGCGTTGTCCAGTAGCGTTCCGTAGGGAGGGGCGTGAAGATTGTAAATTGAGTTTCTTGGTTCCCTTAGCTTGTTCACCATTGACTTGAGTTCCGAGTATAGCCTATCCTCATCCATTTCCCTCGGTGTATTCCAGGGCGTAGGATTAACGTAACCGAAACTTATCATTTCATGGCCAGCTATCTCCACTACCTTACCCTCCGATACCTCCATGAGTTCCGACTCCTTCAATACGTCGAAGAGGAAAGAAGGATCGTCATTGCCCAAATTAACGTAAAATGGTATCCTCCTCTCCTTAGTCTTCTCTTCAGTAATCCTGAACCAGTCCCTTAGGACGTCTTCCATGGCCTGTTGGAATGCCTTATCTCTCTTCCTGGGGTCCTCGTTTAACTCTTGAAGTCCCTTCCTATCCACTATTACGTGATAGTCCCCTCTCCTCCTGAGCTCCTTTACGTATTGGTCCAATCCCTCCCGTCCAACTACCTTTCCGTCGATCTCGTACTTTCCCTCTCCTAGATTCAGGATTGGAACAAGTGCCTTTCCCGCAAGGTCCCCGCCTATTATCATTACGTCTGCCCTATACATGTTGGCCGCATTTAGGAACTTCCTGAACGTTGTCTCCGAACCGTGGACGTCGGAAGCGTAGAGAACTCTCACGTTTCCTTTCCTTTCGTCTGTCTCTCCTCTCTTGAAGAGCCTCACAGTAACCATGCGTGAATCCCACTAAAAAACGTTTCAATCGACTCATTCTGGTGGTATTTCCTTAAATATCATATCGAACTCTATTCCCTGTCTCTTTCTAATTGCCTTGGCCACGTAGAATATGGCGAAGAGAACTATGAACGTGCCGGCGAGTATTGCGTAACCTACTAGACTATCGGCCCCTATTGCAGGTACTGTTAGATATTGGTAGAAGGTAAAAAGGAGGTAGGGAATGGACACAGCAGCCGCTGCCTTAACCCAAGGTGAGGATTCCCTCTTCAGGGCGGCCAAGGAGACAACTGTCAGCGGGAATAATAGGATGATGGCCACAGCGACGCTGGAAAGGAGGAACGCCACTGCTGATGTAACTGGTAGGGTGAATATTATGAGGCCTACCAGTCCAGCTAACATGGAAGTTATTACGGCCTTCATGGGTACATGGTACTTCTCGTTAACGTCTCCCAAGGAATCTGGGAGAATCCTGTCCATGGAGTAGGAGAGCAGAAGTCTACTTCCCACGAATGACGCGCTGGCCAAATACATTAGCAATTGAAGTATACTGACCAACGCAAAGAGAATGGCGAGGATCGGTGTACCACTGGCCACCCCCTCCAATAAGTCAAGATATGGGGTGGGTATGGGTAGCTGTCCCGCCACAGAGAGCTGAAGCAACTTGGAAGTGAAACCGTAACCCCACTGAACGTACTCCAGATAGGTCGAAACGCTAAATATGGCGGCCATGGCCAACAAGGTTCCCAAAATGCTTATGGGCATGTTCCTCCTGGCGTTCTTAACCTCTCCTGCAATGTACACCGTACTTATGATATAGGATAGGCCGACAACGTAAACTGGATTAAGGGCCAAAGTCGTCCCTATGTCGTTGTATGGAGGTACGGTCACGTTAGAGGACTGCACTGAGGAGACGGAGGAATGGTAAAAGGCCATGAAGTTATTGAGCTCAGCCAACGCCCTTCCGTGGGGTACTGCCGCCTCCACACCTATCATGAGAACAACTGTAAGAATCACCAGGGGAATGATCACTCTCTGTACCGCCCTATACACCTTATTTCCGCCCAACGGAAGCAGTCCTAGGGCAACTATCTCGACCGCCCCAATGGCCAATATGTAATATGGATTATTGCCTATTGCGGTGGCAAACGCCACCAGGGAGGGATTTCCAGTGTAAAATCCAATTAGGTCAAGGAGTGGTATGAGGCCGAAGGTTTGAAGTGTTATTCCGGTTATTCCCATGAATAGAGGCACAGTGGCCACGAAATAACCTGCGTTTCCAACGAAGCCCAATGCCGGGTGAAGGTTTCTACTCACATACACGTAATCGGCCGCAGTTCTCGGAACCTTGGAGGCTATTTGTGAGAACACGTACCCCGCCAAAAAGAATCCAGCCAAGGGGAGGAGAAGTCCAACCAGCGGATTCCCTCCCACCAAGGGGGCCGTGGAGCTTACGTAATATGTGGAGAATAGAAGCCCTACCAAAGCGATGTTGAACCATATTGCATCCGCTATGCCGAACTCCCTAACCAGACCAGAGGACTCTCTGAGGAATACACCTCTTTTCTCTGACCCCATGGAGGCAGCAGTAGTTGTACATCTAATTTACTTTACCATCCTGCTATTTGTACTTTGTACAATTCTTTTGTCTTTCAAGCCGATTGTCACTTGCTGACCTCCTCCCCGCCCTAAAGGGCGAGGGTTCCCCCAGGGCGGATCATAGGTT
>JAFMDM010000083.1 GCA_017857195.1 Methanobacteriota archaeon | reverse complement strand
AAAGCCCATACCCCCTTCTGTTTTAATAAAGGCAGGACTAATAATGGGGGTGGCCGCCTTAGTCCTTGTGTTTATTTCAGGAGGTTTCGTCCAACAGATTGAGGAATCCTCTCTCTCCTTGGGCGTCCCTCCCCTGGTATTGGCAATGTTAGTATCTCCTCTGGCGGCAGAGTTGGAGGAGAACCTCAGCGCCCTCATAATGGCATCCAAGTTTGAGAGGGGAGGATCCATCGCTCTAGTTAGCTTCATGGGAAGTAAGATAGAGAACATGACGATCCTTTTGGCTATCGTTGGATTGGCTGGAATTGGAGTCGGAGGATATTGGCTCTATCTCACCACGGTTCTCTTGGCGAACCTGATCTTTACAGTTATTCTTCTTGACGGTAAAATAAGTTTAAGGGAGGCCGTTGAATTAATGTTGGTCTACGTTATTCTAGTTTCGCTCTCCTTAATCGTAAAGACGAGATGAGAGATTTCGGAGAAGACAAATGGGATAAGCGTTGGGTAATCAGTTAACTAGCCTCTACTCACACTTCAAAGTCAAGATTGACAGCCTAGGAGACTCTTTTCTATTTGTCTTTCCTCTTGTAGTTCTCCCTTGAGGGGAACGTTCCTTCCTTTACCTCCTTTACGTAATCCCTCACAGCGGACTCAATGATCTCGCCAACATTCCTGTATACCTTAGAGAAGTAGGGCCTGATCTCCGATAGTCCCAATATGTCATGGATCACCAGCACCTGTCCATCACACCACAGTCTCGCCCCTATACATATGGTCGGGACTCCTATGGCCTTAGTCACCTCCTCAGCCGACTCCGCGTAAACGTTCTCCAGAACCACCGCGAAGACCCCTGCCCTCTCCAGCGCTTTGGCGTCCTCTATGAGCTCTTCAACGTTAGCTCCCATTGTCCTATAACCCCCTATTCTCAAAAACCTCTGAGGGGTTAAACCTATGTGCCCCATCACCGGAATTCCAGCTTTAACCAAGGCGCTGACAATGTCCACCATCTCTCTCCCGCCTTCCAGTTTCACTGCATTTGCCCCATCCCTCACCAACCTTCCAGCGTTCTCTAGGGCCTTTTCTTGGGAGATCTCATAGCTTAGGAACGGCATGTCCGCAATTACCAACTGTGGGGGTCTAGCCCTTGCCACTGCCCTTACGAACGTCTCCATGTCTTCCATGGAGACGTTTAGGGTCGACTCATATCCGAGAACGTTCATCCCACCTGAATCTCCCACCAGTATGGCATCCAATTCAGTCCTGGCCATCAGTCTGGAAGTGGGATAATCGTATGCCGTAAGGACAGTAATCTTCTCCTTTCCTTTCTTTTTAACTATATCGCGCCAAGTCTTCTTCTCCATGATGATTCGTAAGGCCGGTCGCTTTTACGGTTGTCTCCCATCTCTCCATCCACGCTCCCAGTTCCTTTAACGCATCACTAAGGTCTCTTCCCTTTTCCGTTAAAGAGTACCTAACCGCGAAAGGCCTTGTACTTATCACCTCCCTCTTTACGATGCCTTCCTCCTCCAGAGACTTGAGGACAGCGCTCACGGTCTTTGAACTCAACTTGGTCATTCTCACCAATTGGTTGAACCCTCTTCCCTCCTCCATTAAGTACCTCACCACCAATAGCTTTGGTTCGGAGCCGATCATCCTTATGGCCCTTACTATGGGGCAGATCTCTACTTGCTTCTCCGTCACAGTATTCTCTTTGGGTGAAGCATTATAAGAAGCCTACTTACTGGAGTTTTGAAGGAGTCCATTCTTGCTTACTCTTTTTCATGAGCGACAAGGCCTCAGGTCTCGGTAACCCATTGATGTTCCATCTTAATCGCCCCCATTGTCGGAAGACCATGTAGTCTGCTGAAAGTTGTTGCTAAGTCCAAAAGATAATAGAGAGCTCTACTATACTCCTCAGTGGTCCTCAAGGTCACGTTCACTCACTTTAACGATCCCTTCCTTAATTTAGCGTTGGATGAGGCGATCCTTAGAAGAGGAGGGAAAGATCCTTTCCTAAGAATCTGGACCAATCCCAGGACTGTGGTCATGGGGATAAATAGCTCAACATTTAACGAGGTCAACTTAAGGGAGGCGGAAGCTAGAGGAGTAGCAATAGCCAGGAGATTCACAGGTGGAGGAACAGTTTACCACGACCAAGGAAACTTAAATTACACCATAGTGGCCAAGGTCAGTGGAAGAGGACCGGAGGTGCTTTACGGCTACCTTTTAAGAGGTGTCACTAACGCCCTAAGGGAATTGGGCGCTTCCCCTGAGATTAGAAACGATACGGACGTAGTGGTAAACGAGAGAAAGGTATCTGGGAACGCGGGCTACATTTCAAGGGATTTACATCTTCTTCACGGCACGGTTCTAGTTAGTTCAGACCTGGAGGAACTTCACAAGGTTCTCGTGATTCCACCCCATAACATACGAAGTAATGTGGACATGGTGAAGTATAGGGTGGCCAATTTGAAGGAAATGCTTGGGATCGATATGAGTGAACTTTATCCTAGCCTAGTGAAGTCCTTCTCTGAACTGCTCAATGAGGAGCCCCTCGTTACGGAACTGGAGGACGAAATAGAGGAAGCAAAATCCTTGGCAGACTATAAATATAGGAAAAAAGACTTCATTTTTAGGAGGATGTAGATCTCAAGTTCCAGGCATCGGTGGAATATTTAGTTCTCATGAGCTCCTGGGTGAGCGCAACCTCAGCCTTGGTTGGTTCACCGAATTCAATCTCCTCTCCCAAGACCTCAGTGAACCCCTTAACTATGGCGTTAACTATCTCCTCCTCCCTTACTTCCTTCATCAACTGATCCAATGACGTCACCCTCTTCCTCAGGTCCTCCGCGTTCAAACCTGGAGACCTTATCACCTTTATCCAAAGCTCAGGGTCGAAATGGAGTAGAAGTGTGCCGTGTTGAAGGAGGTCACCGTTCCTCACCTGGGCGCTGCCGGAGATCTTCCTACCCCCTATCATTACGTCGCTACTTCCCGATCTCATATAACATATGTTATCCGTACCTACGCTGTGACCTCCCTTCACAGAGGCCGTAGCTCCCAGGAGTTCCACTGCCCTGGCCACACCCTGAGCTATGGTCCTTGCCGACTCTCCCACATCAAGTTTGACAAGTGGAGAATCTGAGGAGAGAACCACACTGTAGGTAATTTCCCACAGATGTAGGAGGGCACCTCCACCTGTCGGTCTCCTGACCAGCACAATTCCAGCCCGCTCCATCTCCTCAAGGTCTACCGTGTCTGCGCTCTGCCCACGTCCCAGCGAGACTGCAGGAGGAGACCACTTGTATATCCTCAAGGTGTCAAGGCCAATCTTTCTCCTACTAAGTAGGATCGCCTCATCCATTGCCATGTTGTACCATGGGTGTCTCGGTCCATCAATTATTACCCTTAGCAGCACCGATCACCCTTAGGTAAGCTTCCTTAGCCCTATAGGAAGTTCTGGCCAGGGTAGAGGACACCACAGCCTTAAACCCAATTTTCAGGGCCTCGTGGGCCAATTCCTGGAACTCCTGCGTGGTGTACCTTTTAACAACATTGAGCTGCTTACCGCTGGGTCTAAGGTATTGGGAAAGGACCAGGACGTCCACTTCAGCCTCCCTTAGGTTATTCATGGCCTCCAACAGTTCATCCTTCCGCTCCCCCAATCCCAATAGGATTGAGGACTTCGTCACCTTTGAACCCATCTCCTTTGCTGACCTAAGCACCTTGAGGCTCTGAGCGTATCCCGCCCTTCCATCTCTAACAAAGGGGGTGAGTCTCCTCACCGTCTCCAAGTTGTGAGCCAGAACATCCACCCCCGACTCTATCACCTGCCTTAACGCCTCTACGTCTCCCCTGAAGTCAGGGATCAGAACCTCCACCTTGACCGCTGGGAGAACTTCCTTTATTTTCCTAACTGTTGAAGCTATGTGGGAAGCTCCCCCGTCATTCAGATCGTCCCTATCCACAGACGTGAGTGTGACGTAGTCCAGGTTCATCTCTCTCACCGCGTTCGCTACTCTTTCAGGTTCCTCAGGATCCAGGGGGGCGGGTTTCCCCTTCTTCACATAGCAGAACCTACATCCCCTCGTGCAGATATCACCCATTAACATGAATGTGGCCGTTCCCTCACTCCAGCACTCTCCTATGTTGGGACAGAGTGCCTCCTCACATACTGTCCTCACTCCAGAGTTCAGCACGGTCCTGGATGTATGCCAAGCCAGCCCCTCCCTCACCGATATCTTGGGCTTCTCACTCAACTTCCAGCACCGCTAAGGAATCCCCTGGAGAGACGTTCTGTCTCTCCCTCACCCTTATCTCCTTGACTTTTCCTCCGTAGGGTGATTCTATCCTCAGGACAGCCTTCTCTATCTCCACCTCAGCCACCACCTTCCCTTCATTCACCGTGTCGCCCTCCTTAACTAGAATAGCCACCACCTGGCCCTTCCAGTCTCTCCTTCTGGGCCATATGTCCTCCGGTACCCTAACTTCCCTTATCACGGCCTTTACTCTGGGCCCAGGCTTTAACCTTTTAGGGATCAAGGTGGGTCTGTTATGTTGGACGCTGTTCCCTTAGTCTGGCAGAAGACCATAACTCCTTAATACTCTTGCTCCATTCTCCCACAGAAACTTCTCCGCCTTATCCCCGATTAATTCGGCAAGGGCAGGAACCTTCTCAACTCCCTCGAATCCCGATGGAAGTTCCTCCACACCAAGGAAGTCAGAACCCAACGCGACGTACTCCCATCCAAAGCTCTCCCCTACGTACTTTATCGCCTCCACCATTCCCTCCAGAGTCGGTTTCGGAAGGGTGGAGTTGATGGCTGTCACCCCTATCACACCTCCAGTTTTGATTATGGCCTCAATTGCCTCATCCCTCAAGTTCCTAGGTGAGTCCTTCAACTTCATGACGTTGCTGTGGGAAGCTATGACTGGTCTCCTTGAGGCCTGACATACCTCCATTGTGGTCCTATGGCTGGTGTGAGATACGTCAAGAATTATCCCTAACCTGTTGGCTAACCTTACCAACTCCTCTCCCTCTCCCGTAAGACCGTAATCCTTCTTGGAGCGGCAAGAGGCGGCGAACTTCGTATCGTAATTCCACGTGAGGCCTATGGCCCTAATACCCAGGTCCTTTAGGATGAAGATGTCATATGCCTCCTTCATCACGTCTGTTCCCTCCAGTGAAAGAACCAGGTTTACACCAATCGGATCCCAACCTCTTCCAATTATTCTCACTTTCCCTGAGTCCTCCAGATATCTGTAGAACTTCACCTGGGTCCAGAGCACCTCGATTGAAGGGGAGGTGGAGTAAGCGCTACCTCCATACAGCGAACTCATCTCCTCATCCCTCCAACCCAGTGTCCTGACGTGGGGATACACAACACCGAAGACTATTGATCCTGGAAACAATGAAAGCTTCATCAAACTTGATTGTCCGACTCTCCTCACGTCCTCATAGGCGGAGGCGTACGCCAGATCCTCATGGAAGTCTATGAATTTCACGTTCCACCCTAGATTATCCAGGTAAAATCTTTGTGGAGTATTTCGACTCCCACGTTGGAAAAGCTTAAAGGAATCATTAATTCAGGAGAAGGTTGAGGGTGTTCCGGTTGGAACAATACTGAGCGCAATTGACGTCTCCTATTCATACGGTGGTAACTACACCGTGTTCAAAGACGTCAACATCGATGTACCTCAGGATAGATTGGTAGCAATAGTTGGACCCTCTGGTATCGGTAAGTCAACTCTCCTTAGAATCCTGGGAGGCTTTCTCAAGCCCGATCAGGGCAAGATTATGCTCATGGGTTCTCCCGTTATGGAACCCACCCCTGAAATTGCTCTCATTCATCAATCAATTGTAACCTTCCCCTGGATGACTGCCCTTGACAACGTTATGCTCGGACTCAGAGCTAAACGAATCCCGAAGAAGGAGGCGGAGAAGATCGCCAAGAGAATGTTGGAGTTGGTTGGTCTCCAGGGATTCGAGAACTTCTACCCCAAGGAGATGAGCGGAGGAATGAGACAGAGAGTCGCGATAGCAAGAGCCTTGGCCGCTGACCCTGTTGTTCTCCTCATGGATGAACCTTTCTCCCACCTTGATGAGCTCACGGCGGAGGGATTGAGACAGGATATATACCAGATGCTATTCAGCACTGACACAACACTTAAGGCTGCGGTATTGGTTTCTCACAACTTGAACGAGGTTTTGGAGCTGGCAGACGTTATATACATACTTAATGGCTTCCCGGCAACTGTGGTCGGGAAGTTGGACGTTGATATGCCGAGGCCCAGGAGTCCCAAGGATCCGCAGTTCGAATCATACCTCGACTCCCTTTACAAGTATCTCACCCCCATAAGGGTGAAGAAAATTTGATCTCTCTTCTGATCCTGGCTGCGTTGGCCACCACAGCCAGGGTCTTAGCACTAGTTGGACTCTCGGTTGTGTCTGGATGGCTGCTTTGTTATGTAACAGTGAAAAACAGAGTGGCTGAGAACGTCTTCGTCAGCATAGTGGAGGTATTGGAGTCAGTTCCCGTCATATCCTTCTTTCCCATAGTTCTGCTTATCTTTGTACAAAAAATAGGGGGTCCGCTTGGCGTGGAACTGGCTGTGGACTTCCTCGTCTTCACCGCAGTAGTTTGGAACATATGGATGGGAATATATCAGGCCTACAAAACTCTACCAAGAGAAATGGTTGAGGTCGTCGAGAACTATGGATATGGAATTCTAGGTAAACTGAGGAAGGTCTATATACCGTTCTCGATGCCAAGGGTGGTTGCCAACCTATTTCCCAGTGTAGCCGATGCATTTTTCTACATAACCGTAAGTGAGGTCTTTAGCGTAGGTACTACCACCTATGCAACATTTGGTATTGGGACTGTGGTTGACAGTCTTCTCTCATCTGGCCAATACTCACAGGTGGAGTTGGCTATTCTAATAATTGCAATCTTAGTGGCGATAATCACAGTTAGTCTGCGGGCTCTGAGCAGGTATGTGGTGGCGAAGTATGCTTTGGACACGGACATCCCAATAAGGAGGAGGGGGAGGGGGAG